>NZ_JBEXIK010000063.1:0-36092 GCF_040608515.1 Micromonospora sp. NPDC005173 | reverse complement strand
CGCTACGACAGAGCCCGCAAGAACCTCGACCGGCACCCCAACTACATCCTGGCCGCCTACATGGCCTCCGGGACATAACCAGCGCTCGCGGCTTTGCCGAACTGCCGCTGGTCGGACGCGTTCAGCCGTGCACGACGACGTTGGGGTGAGTGTTCTCGCGCTGGTGGTCAGGCGTCGGCGACGGGGCAACGGATCCGGGCGTGGAGTGCGCGTTTCCTCGGTGTCTTGATTCCGGCCGACGCTGCCCGGGCTTCGCCCAGCCGGCAGGGCCGCCGTCCGGCAGGTACCCTCGGCCGGTGTTCTCGCCTCAAGGCCCGTCTCTGCGTGAACTGTGCATACAGGCGCTGTCCTCGGTCCAGCGGGGCTACGACCTCCTGGCTCCGAAGTTCGACCACACGCCCTTTCGCACCCCGGAGAGCATTCTCGGCGCGACCGCCCACGTGCTGTCCGAACTCGGACCGTTCAGCCAGGGGCTGGATGTGTGCTGCGGTACTGGTGCGGGCATGCAGGTTCTCAGGCCCCTGTGCCAAGGACGGATCACGGGCGTCGACTTCAGCGCCGGCATGCTCGCGCAGGCGCGCAGCGCACACCCGGACGCCACGTGGGTGCAGGCCGACGCCCGGGCCCTGCCTTTCGCTGAGAACTTCGACCTCGCGGTCACCTTCGGAGCGCTCGGGCACTTCCTGCCCACCGAACGGACTGCACTCTTCGAGGGGGTGTACCGCGCACTGCGGCCCCGCGGGCTCTTCACCTTCGCGGTCGGCGCGCCGCCGCCCCTCACCTCGGTATCGCACTGGGCCACGCTCGGATTCGACCTGGCCATGCGGGTCCGCAATGCCGTGTGGCGCCCCCCATTCGTCATGTACTACCGCAGCAGCCCGCTGCCCGCAGTCCTCGACGAACTGACGGCGGCTGGCTTCACCGCGACGGCCGTCGCCTTGACCGGCCTGGGCCGGCACCGGGACAGCAGCCCACGGTACCGGCTCATCCTCGCGCGTAAACCGGCAGACCATCACTGATGCCCGGTCGCGCATCGAGTGGTTCGCCCGCCCAAGCGGCGGGCCAGTCACCGGAGGCGACGACGCCGGATTCGACCATAAGGAGATGCTGCCAGGGACGACCGGCCAGGTGAGCATTCCAGCCGGAACGCACAGGCTTTGGCCAGTGGTACGGGCATGGCTGGTCTCGTCGGCTCTGGCCCGGGCTACGCGCGGGGCCCGACCCTTGCTGTCCGCGCGCCTCTGGACAGCCAAACAGAAAGGTCAACCGCAGTCATCTGCCGCAGGCAAGGCGCGGCAGTGCTGGCGCGTCCGTCACTATCGGTAGCCGTCGACCATGGCGCGTCCAGGCGCGAGAACGCCCGGTCGTGCCGATGAGAGTGTGGCTATCCGTTCAGCCCGGCCCCGCCGCGTCGCTTCCGGGGCATCGCGTTGCCCAGCCGGTCAGGTACGCCCCTGGTTTACACCGGCGCTTGGGAGGTGTACGAGCCCCGGGGTTGGGTAGCCCACGGACCGCGTGTGTCATCAGAGGGAGTGGCAATGGGCGGCGAGCGGATTCCGGGTTCCTTCACGGAGCAGACGGCGCAGGTCGGCGACGTCACGATCAACTATGTTCGGGGCGGTCGGGGCAGGACACTGGTCCTGCTGCACGGCTATCCCCAGACGTGGTACATGTGGCGCAAGGTTCTGCCGGAGCTTGCCAAGCACTACACGGTCATCGCGCCTGACCTTCGGGGAGCCGGCGGCAGCGACGCCCCGGCAGGAGGCTACGACAAGAAGACCCTCGCCGGCGACGTGTACGGCCTGCTCACCCAACTCGGACTTGATGGCGACGTCAGCATCGTCGGACACGACATTGGGACCATGGTCGCGTACGCGTATGCCGCCGCTCACCGCGATCACGTGCGCAAGCTCGTGCTCACGGAAGCGCCTATCCCTGACCAGAGCCTGTACCAGGCCCCGTCACTGACCCCGAAGGGACCGGGTTTCTGGAACTTCGGCTTCTTCAGCCTCCCAAACGGCCTGCCGGAACAGATCGTGGACGGTCGCGAGGCCCTCTGGGTGGATCGGTTCACCGATTCGATGGAAGTCCAGAAGACCGGCATCGGCGATGACGATGTCCGCGAGTACGCCCGGTACCTGCAAGACGACGCTCATCTGCGGGCCAGCTTCGACTACTTCCGAGCACTGCCCCGAGATGTCGCCGACAACGCTGAGTATGGCAAGACGAAGCTGACCATGCCGGTTCTCGCACTCGGCGCCCGAGCCAGCCTCGGGGAAGCGGTACCTACCCAGGTCGCGCAGTACGCCACGACGGTAACTGGTGGCGTCATCGAGGACTCTGGCCACTGGATCTTCGAGGAACAGCCGGCCGAACTCACCGCGCAGCTCATGCAATTTCTCCAACAGACCTGAGCCGAACCTAGCCCTGCCCGACAAGAGGCGCGTGGCGCATCCGCTTCTGCCGCTGTCGGTGCGCGATCGGCCGGGCTACAGGTTCCCGGGACTCTGGCCAGTTGGACCAGTGAGTGTTGGGTGGCATGTCTGGTGCGTACCGTCTCACATCTCCTGTCGTCAGCACGTCGGCGAGCTGGCGGAAGGTCATTGACTGACTGGGAACTGTGGCCAGGAGAAGGTCTGGGTGGTGCCACCGATCCAGCCGCATAAGTGTCGGGTTGATTGGCCCCACCTGGAGGCTTGACAGGAGCGCTACCCGGTCTACCTCAGGGCGTCGTCGAGCGGCGCCGCGAGCTGGACACGACCATCGCCGCCGATCCCGCACTGATGGACCGCATCGCCGACCTCCAGGCGGCGCACCTCCACCAGCTCGCCGCGCTCCCGACGGCCGCCCGCCCGGCCAGCACCTCGGTCAGGCCCGCCGGATGCTCGAGAAGTACCGCGTCCAGCTCTGGGCCCAGCAGCTCGGCACCGCGCAGACGGTCAGCGACGCCCGCATCCGCAAGATGCTGAGTCCGTAGCCGGCCCTACTCAGCGTCCTGTGCCTCGATCAGGTCGAGGTCGCGGACGCAGAAGCCGTGGTGCTCGAAGGTCTCGTTGAGCACCGTGCCGAGGCACTGCCGCACCAAGCGGCCCCGGGCGTACGGCGGCCAGACATCGTCGTCGGGCACCGGCGCTCGCGCTGTGAGCTGCACAGCAGTGACCTCGTCGAGCCAGGCCTCGAGCTCGGCGGCCTGTGCGTCACGCACGCTCACGATCTCGTCGAGGGCCGGATCGAGCGAGAGGTCAAGCCCGTGCGCTCCACGGTAGGGCTCGACGGTCGTCCCGATGCCCATCGGCGTGAACAGCTCCGTCGAGCCCAGGCAGCAGCGGCGGAACCACGAGTCGTGGACGAAGACCAGGTGGCGCATCGTCTGCACCGCCGACCACTCGTCGTTCACGCTGCGGCGCTCGATGCCGGGCGTACGGCGGATTCGCTCGATCGTGGCGGCCCAGCCGGCATGGAGCTGACGCGATGCCTCGCGCAGATCGGCAGGGTCCTCGGAGCGGATCAGCACCCGCACCGGATGACGCCGGTCGAGCTCTGCCTCGACGTACTCGGTGACCTCGACACCGTTCACCACGAGGTTGGTGATGAGCCCGTCGATCACGGCATCCTGCATGACGACGCCGATCAGGCGTGCCCCGGTCAGATCGCACTCGCGGAACTCCGCACCGTGAAGATCCTCGTCGACATACCGCGTCATGCTCCGCATACTAGGTCCGAGCACCGACAAGCCAGCCTCCCCGGCTTGATTTGGCCTCTTCCAGGTCCTGACCGAGCGCGAAGAACGCAACAGCGTCGCGATCGCCTCCAACGAATCCTTCTCCGGATGGACCAAGACCTTCACCGACCCGCGCTTGTGCGCGGGCCATCGTCGACCGGCTCACCTACGGCGGCAACATCATCGAGATCGGCACACACTCCTACCGCCTCGCCCAGACCCGCTCCCGCCACGAGGCCCAGCAAGCCCATCCTTCGATCCGCGTATCCGCCGTGGTGACCTTCGGCTCGCCCGAAGGCGTCAGCACGGGTGGCTTCGGCCCCCTAGACGGGGACGTCCACACATGCCGATGAGCGCGAACATCACGCCGAGCCGTCCAGGGCTTGTTGCAATTGAGGATTGCCCGTCCGGATCAGTTCATGCAGAGGCAGAAGGGGTGACCTGCCGGGTCGAGGAAGACCCGGAAAGACGTACCGGGTTGGTGCGGGTGTTTGGTTGCGCCGAGATCGAGCACTGCCGCCTCGGCGGCATCGAGGTCGTCAACGATCACATCGAGGTGCATCTGCTGGGGCAGGTCCTGGGTTGGCCACGTCGGCGGCGTGTACCCATCTACCTGCTGGAACGAGATGCACTGACCGTACTCCGCGCGGGCCTCAGCCCAGTCGGAGGAGACGTCGACCTTCCAATCCAACATCGCGCCGTAGAACCTTGCCAGCGCACCAGGATCGGGACAGTCGATGACGATGCTGGGGAAGCGAGCGATGGCCACGCCGGCCATGGTACGGGCGGTTGCGGACGATGCACGTCCGGATTGCCTCAGTGACGTGCCGCGCTGTTGGCCGTCGAACGTCCTCTCACTCATGCCGCGATCCGCGCGCTTGCCATGGCGGAGCGGGGATCAGGTCTCGCCGGCTGGAGTGGTCGGCTTGGTAGCGAGAGCAGTGCCCGAGTAGGTGCAATGATCGCGTCGAAAGTGGATCTGGATCTGTCGCAGCGTTACCTGTATGTACTCGGCCTGTTGCCGAGCGGGTGGTGTTGTCGGGCCCCCGTGGCGGCTTCGCAGCGGCCGGACGGGGGGATCGGGCCGGACAGGTCGCCCTGCGTGACGGCGGCGGCCACGACGCGTTCGGCGCGGCGGCGGCGCATCCGCAGGACTGGCGCGGTCACGCCCTTCTCGGCAGCCAGGTGCTCGATCAGCGCGTCGCCGAACCGGGTGGCGCTGATCAGCTCAGCGGCCTCGGCCGTGATCAGGCCGGCGGCGGCTGCCCGGCCGAGCAGCAGGTCCGGGTGCCCGTAGGGCATCCTTGGTGAGCGCGACCCGGTGGACAGGTCCAGCGGCAGTTCCTCGCCGTCGTCGGTCTTGACGACCGCGGCTCCGGCGCGCCAGGCCGCCCAGCACAGCCGCAGCCATAGCCGGGGTGGGGCGAGATCCGCTCTACGCAGAGATTGCAGAAATCCGGCCAGGACTTCGGAGTCGATGTCGTCGGCATGCCGGGCGTAGCCGCGGCTGATCTTCGCCGCGAGGTGCGTCAACGCGGGCAACGCCACGCCGATCGCGCCGACGACCCAGGCCGGTCCCCATTCGCGGGCGTGGTGGGCCAGCTGCCGCCACAGCTCGTCGGTGGTGTCGCTGTCGTAGTGCCCGAGCATGAGCAGCTTGCGCAGCTCGTCCAGCGGCATCGTGGTGTCTGGCAGGCCCGGCACCGGCCGGGCGTCGAACACCAGCGGCGCGGGTTCGCAGGTCAGCAGCTCGAAGGCCTTCTCGGCGGTGGTCAGAGCCGTGTTGGCGGTCCTCGTGCGGGTGGTCGTTGCCATGGTGATGTTCCCCCTTGACGGGAGCGCCTCGCCCGGTGCGAAGGCTCCGAGACCTCCGATTGGGACAGCCCGGGTTGACACCACGAGCGTCTGTCAGACCCGGATAGGTTGTGACCGGTCGTGTCAGGTTCGCCACTGTGCTCACCACCGCCGGCCCGCTGACGTGGCTGTCAGACCGGTCCGGATGACCGGTGCTGTCAGGTCGGGGGCGGGTTCGATCGGCCTGTCAGCGGCGCACTGGGAATCGTCAGTACGCCCGCCGGTCCGGGGGCCACCGTGCCCATGACCGACAGAAACCATCACCGCGCGCCGGTCCCCGTGGGGGACGTGGTGCCCGGCGACCCGCCCGTGCCGATCACCGTCTGGCCGGTCCCCGCCCCGCACGAGGGCGAGACCATGTCCAACGCGATGGGCGTGCGGCTGGTCCACAACCTCACTCACCCGTCCGACCTCATCATCGACCTGGCCGAAGGACCACAGCTGGCCCACGCGATCATCGCGGCACACCGCCGCAGTCACCTGCAGACGGCCCGCCCCGCCGGCTGGGGCCGCGAGTCGGCGACGCTGATCGTCACCGGCTGGCCGGTTCCCGACGCCTCACCTTTCGAGTTCTTCCTCCGCTGCCGCGCGCACCTCGCGCCGGGCGGCTGCGTGGCGGTGTTGCTGGCGCACGGCGACGTCGCCCTGCCGGTCGACGTCGTCATCGCCGCCAAGCGGGCCGGGCTGGCGTACCTGCAGCACATCGTGGCGGCCGACCGGCCGCCCCGCCGTGGCCAGCAGGCACAGCTGGCGATCCACACCGACGTACTGATCCTGACCCGCAGCGCGATAAAGCGCGGGAGCGCCCATGGCTGAGAGCCTGCCGATCACCTCGGTGTGGCTGACCTGCCAGATACCCGCCCGTGACCAACGGCGAGGCCGCTACGTCCGGGACACCTCCAGCCATCCGGCCAAGATGCTGCCGCACCTGGCCGCGCACGCGATCAGCACGTACACCGCGCCGGGCGATGTGGTGTTCGACCCGATGTGCGGGTGCGGCACCACGTTGGTGGAAGCCATGCACCTCGGCCGGCAGGGCATCGGTGTCGACATCGAGCCCCGCTACACCGCCCTCGCCGAGGCCAACCTCACCCTCGCCACGTCGCAGGGCGCCCCCGGCACGGCGACGGTGCTCACCGGGGACGCCACCGGCTTGCTCGACCTGCTGCCCGCGTCGGCGGTCGGCCAGGTGAGCCTCGTACTCACGTCACCGCCGTACGGGCGCGGGACACATGGCCTCGTGCAGACGACGAGGACCGGGGTACGCAAGCGGGACCACCTGTATGCCGACCGGGAGCGTGGCAACCTCGCCTATGCGGGATGGTCCCGCCTGCTCGACGGATTCGCCACCATCCTGTCCGCCAGCTACCAACTGCTGCGTCCCGGCGGAACCGTGGTGATCACCTCCCGACCGGTACGCCGCCAACGCGACGACCTGATCGACCTGCCCGGCGAGCTGCTCGCCGTCGCGCAGTCAGCCGGACTGACCCCGGTGGAGCGGACGGCGGCGATGCTCGCCGCCGTCCGCGACGGGCAGGTCGTACACCGGGCCAGCATGTTCGGGATGATGGCCGTCCGCCGCAGCCGCGACGACGGCATCCCCGTGCACCTGGTGGCGCACGAGGACGTGCTGGTCCTTCGCCGCCGTTGGAAGTCCTTAAGTTCAGGCGAACCCAGGTGTTCGCACAGCGAATCTGGGTGCCCGATGGGCTCATCATGCCATCCGGACGCTTGAGTTCGGACCCATCCCCGCGGTCAGTGAACTTCGCGGAGCCTGGGCACCGCTCAGGGGCGTGCGACATCCTTCGATCGGATCGCCCGGTTCCAGATGAGTAGTAGGCCGCGGTCGACTGGCGGGCGACGACGCATTTGTCGTCGCCCCATGGTCAATCAACCACGGGGTGAAGCTTGCCGGTGCCATGCCGATGCGCGGAGAGCACGGATTTGCCGCGTGATGGCTCGCTACCTTTCGCGATGGCCAACCTCGCGCGACCGACGCTCGGATCTGGCACCCTCTGTGTCAAGAGGCGGCGAGGAGCGGTGTTCTAGGCTGGGGTTCGGCGGGTCCGGGAAGTGACTGTTCCGAAGTGTTGACCATGGGGATCGGGTCAGCCGCGCTGGATTGAAGAGTCGCCCCCACGTGTCCTCCCGGGGCCCGTCCTCGCCGCCGTGGCGTCCTTGATCATCTGCTTGTAGACGACGTCGGAAAGGCGTCGTTTCAGGCAGCGCATGGCTTCCATTGGGGTTTTGCCCGCGGCGAGTTTGCGCCGGTAATACGCACGCCCCTCGGTGTCGTGGCGCAACTGGACGATGGCCATGATGTGCAGGGCTCGGTTGATGCGCCGGTTCCCGGCACGGGACAGCCGGTGGCGTTGCTGGTCGCCGGAGGACGCATCCAGGGGTGCGGTGCCGTTCCAGGAGGCGAAGTGCCCGCGGCTGGCGAAGCGGCTGATGTCACCGATGTTCGCCGATCAGGCGGGCGGCGCCGGAGGGCGACGGTACAGGCCCTGGCGGGCCGGACCGACCTCCGCCATCGCGGGCAGGCCGGTGAGGTCCAGTCGTTGGTGGTGGTGGGCGAGTAGTGACCCGCCCCGCCCTTTGCGACGGTGCACTGGCGAGACGGCAAGGAGCGCGAACGGGCCTTCCGCGGCCCGGTAAATCCATGAGCGCGGCTGCTGGATCAGGGGCCACCGGCGAAACAAGTCGTGCATCGCCTGCTGGGTGGCGTCTTCGGCGTCATGCTGAGTAGCGCCCTGGTTGATGAGGAACCCCTCGACCCGCAGGCTGTACTTCCACGTCGGCGAGCGTGCACAGCCCGTGCGTCCGAGCGGGGTGATCTTGTGGGCGATCAGATGGCCGATGGCTGCCGCGGAAATGAGATTGCGCTACGCACCGGCAGCTTGACGCACGGTTCGAGCGCGAACGGCCGATCAACCAGGTGATCAGCTTCCTCCGCACCACCTAGTAGCTGTCCGTGAGCAGTTCGCCGGCACGCGTCGGCTTCGCGAGACCGGCGTTGCGACACGACGCGCGGCGGACCTCATCGCCGTCATCACCATGCTCAGGCCCTGGGCGTGGCCCGTCGCTTCGCGCTTCACCCGAAACTCCGCATAACGCCGATACGGACGGTAGCGAGCCCTTAACTTAGAGCTGCTGCCCAGGCTTCCCGGGGTCGACCAGGCCCGGCCGAGAGCAGCAGAACGGGGGAACCATGCGGAGACTTGCAATCGCGCTGGCGACGGGCGGCATTGTGGTACTCGGCGTCGCAGCACCCGCCCAGGCCGACCCCGGCCTCAACTACGGGCATTGCGTCAGCTCGGGCCTGGTTGAGCCTTCTGCCGGCACCATCGGGCCAGCCAAGATCAACCCGAACGGTAAATTCACGGGCGCCTACAACGCCTATATGGCCAGCCATTACAAGAGCCACTTTGACGACTGGGGCCTCTGCCCTAAGGGCTGACTGGACCTGATCGCACTGCCCGACGAGGCTCCGCTCTCGCGGCCCGCGCATCGCCCGCGCCGACCTCGAGGGCGGTGCCTGCGGGCTTGTGAGGCAGGTCAGCTACCGCGCGTGGAGTCCGTCCACTCGAGCTTGGCGCGTCGTGCCTGTAGCTCGTGCAGGCAAGAGGTCTCGGGTTCTGCTGTCGTACCCAGGTCGCGGAGCGTCGCGGCGATCCGATCGTCGATCCCGACCAGCGGCTCGGCCCCGGTGGCCGCGACGCGCTTCCGCGTCATGGGCAACCGGGTGAGACCCCAGGTACTCGCGGCCGACGCCGCCCCTCGAGCGGTTGCCGCGGTAGACCGTGCCGGTATTGGCGCAACCAACGCATGACTTACGGCAGAGGTCTTGGCTATCCGGGGTAGGGCGGTTATGTTGCGGGCGCCGACGGAGGTGTCCGGTGGGGCGGGTACTTGTTGTGGAGGACGACGACCGAATAGCTCGGCTCGTGTCGCGCGCACTGCGCGGCGACGGGCACATCGTTGAGCGGGCAGCAACCGGGCCCGACGGCCTCGATACGGCTCTCGCCACCAAGTTCGATCTTGTTGTGCTGGATCTGATGTTGCCCGGCATCAGTGGCGTCGAGATCCTTGGCCGGCTCGTCGGCTCCCGTCCCGACCAACGCGTCCTCGTGCTGTCGGCGGTGGCGGAGATTGGCACCAGGGTGGTCTGCCTGGAGGCGGGCGCCGCCGACTTTCTCGTCAAGCCGTTCGCGATGGCGGAGCTGGTGGCCCGCGTGCGCGCGAGGATGCGCGCCCCTGCCCCGGGCCCGGTGATGCACTGCTTGTCGGTGGGGCCGGTCAGCCTGGATCTTCGGCTGCACCGCGCCTCGGTGACCGGCCGCCAGGTCGAACTGTCGCTGCGGGAGTTCCTTCTGCTTCGGCACCTCATGGAGCGGGCCGGGCAGGCCTGCAGCCGGGACGAACTGCTGGCCGACGTCTGGGGACTCCTGTTCGACCCGGGCAGCAACGTGGTCGACGTGTACATTCGCCGGCTGCGAACGAAGCTGGACGCCCCCGAGCGGGTGGAGACGGTGCGCAATGTCGGATATCGGTTCATCGCGGATTGACCGCCTCTTCCTCGCCGGTTGGGCACTCACGGCTGTCATCAACAGCTACCTGATGTACGTCCTGCCGGGAAAGGAAACCGTCCCCTTTCATGTGGTGTGGATCACACTGTCGGTCGTATATGGACTAACGACCTGGCGCCCGATTGTCATGGCCTCCGTCCTCGCCGCCGTCACCCTCACCACGGGCTACGTCCTCGTCCACCACGCCGCTACCGGATTCATCGGGTGGGAGGAGATCACCGAGGTGCCGCTGATGGCTGCGGTGTTCGGCGTCATGGTCTGGCACGTACGGCGGCGCCAGCAGATGGTGGCCGAGGTCGCCCGGCTTGCCGATGTCGAGCGCCGACGCGCCGAGTCCCAGGACCACTTCGTCAGGCTCGCATCGCACGAGCTGCGAACCCCGATCACGATCGCTCGCGGATACACCGAGCTGGTGTGTGCTGCCACCGACGACCCCGAGATCCGAAAGGACACTCGGATCGTGCTGGAGGAGCTGGACCGGCTGGCCGGTATAACCCAGCGGCTGGTGACCCTGATCCGGCTGGACGGGCCGTATGTCCGGGAAATGCGAGACGTCGACATGGTGCTCGCCGGTGCCGCACGGCGTTGGCGGCATACCGCTGATCGGCAGTGGAGCGTGCGCTCCACGATTGGCATGGCGTCGATCAATCAGGACCGTCTGGAGGCGGCTCTCGACTGCCTTCTTGACAATGCGGTCAAATTCACTGGTACCGGTGACCGGATCGAGGTCGAAGGAACCGGCACGCGAAGCAGCTGGACCATCGTGGTCGCCGACTCGGGCACGGGTATGTCGCCGGAGCAGGTCGAGACGCTGAGCAACGCGGGCGAGTCACCGGCCCCTCCAGGCATGTACTCCGGCACTGGGCTCGGCTTGGCGATCGTGCGAGCCGTCGTCGGACCGTGGGGTGGTTCGCTCCGGGTGACCAGCGAACTCGGCGCAGGAACGACGGTCTCATTGATCTTCCCATCCTTCGCCCCGCAGCAGGCGCGCACGGATGCGATGCCCGCGCCTCAGCTGCGGGACTCCGCCGCAGGCGGTTGAGGCGCCCCGAACACTCGGCGAGGGGCACCTGCGGGCGATCGCGGCCGGCGGATGTCTGGCATGACAGTCAGGTGACAAACCTTTCATGAAGGTCGCGGGCCAACGTCCCGGCTCCATCATCAGAGTGACGCACGACCCGTGCCCTGATCTGGGGATACGTGCCGAGCGTCACGCCGGGAGGTGGACCCGATGCGACCAGGTCGGTCGAGCCGGACAATGACAAGCACACTGCGGACAGCGTGGAGGACGTGGCGTCCACGGCTTTCGATCAGGCGGTTGGCTGCCACCCCGGCCGCGCGCCGCCCGGGTCGGGTCGATCCACGAACGGGGCCCGTCCTGCTGCCCCCGATGCGGCGGCGATTCGGGCGAAATCGCCGGGTGGTCGCACCGTCGACGGTCGTCCTCATGGTCGCCGCTCTCCTTCCACCGGTCATCGGGCTCACCGGTGTCGTGTCTGCGGCGCTGGCCGCTACCGCCTGCCCAGCCGGGGGCTGCTCGGTCACTGTGGACGCACGCGACTACGCGACCGCGCGGGACAACCCGGCCGGCGGGCAGCTGGCGAACTTCACATACATCATCAACGCGGACAACACCAGGCTAGCCACCGATCCGCTCGTCCTGAACACCGAGAGCAACAGTCCGATCGTGGCCGAAGGTGACCAGAGCCGTCCGACGGTCAAGCTGCCCGCGGGACGTTACCTGATCTCGGTCCGCTCGCTGGATCACAAAATGTGGGGCAAGCACATCACGCTGCCCAACGATGCCGCCACCGACGGAACGCTGACCGCGCGGATCGACCTGACCGAGCAGAGCGAGGACCACCCGCTGCCGCTGGGGAAGATCCGGGTCTTCGTGTTCGAAGACAACACGTGGGCCAACGGCGCTCCGGACACCGAAGAGGCGGGCCTGGAGGGCTTCAAGGTCGGGCTCGAGGAGCAGACCGGCAACGCGGTCACCGTCGACTACAACAACAATCCCCTCTGCGGCGGGAACTGCCTGACCGACGGCACCGGGTTCACCCAGCTCGACGACCTCGGGCCGGCCACGTACTTCATCGACGTGCACCCGCCGGACCAGCCCTGCAACAGCGACCCTGACAGCCGGTGGTACCAGACCACCACCATCGACGGTGGACTGCAGTTGCTGGCCCCCGTCGAGGAGGGCAGCGACGGCACCGGCGCGCCGGGCGAGCAGCTGTGGGAACCGCCGAACAACCGCACCGCTTACTGGTTCGGCTTCGTGTGCGCCCCGACCCCGTTCGCTACACCGGGAACCGGTGAGATCACCGGCAGAGCGCGCAACTGGGTGGAATGGGCGCCCTACACCACGGGCACCTACAACGAGCCGGTAGACAAGCCGTTCGTCGCGCTGTCGGACAGCACCACCGACCAGACCGTCTACATCGGCCGGGGCGACGAGGACGGTAACTTCGACATCCCGCACGTCCCGGCGGGGACCTACAACCTGTCGGTCTGGGATGAGCAGCTCAGCTACATCATGCGCTTCAAACCGCTCACCGTGGGCGCAGGACAGGCCGTCGACGTCAACGACACCGGCGACGACGGTGAGGTCGGCCTGGGTGTGTCCCGCTGGTTCGGCTGGCTGGACGGGCACGTCTACAAGGACCTGAACAACAACGGCAAGTACGACGCCGGCGTCGACGCGCCGATCCCGAACACCGACGTGGACCAGCGGTGGCGGGACGGCTCCATCAAGGAAGCGACGTTCACCGACGCCCGTGGGCACTACGAGTACCCGACGGCGGAAGGCGGCCCACTCGGCCGGTGGATCGTCAACGAGCAGGGCTTCGCCCGCTTCACCGCCTACCCCGGCCCCTCCGTGCACGACGAGCACACCGGAGCGGTCACCCCGTCCTGCAGCGTGGCGCCGCCGGCGGTGCCGGCCAACCCGTGCGTGCCGACGAACCAGGGCGGCGGTCTGCTGCACAGCCAGCTCCTGCTCGAGGGCCACCGCGCGACGGTCGACTTCGGTAAGCGCGACTACCCCGCTGGTACGCCCGGCCAGATCGTCGGCATCACCTTCAATGCCACCACCCGCAACGAGTTCGACGCGCGGTTCCAGGCCGCCGAGGACTACGAGCCGGGCATTCCCGGCGTCACCGTTCTGCTCGAAGGCCCCGGACCCGACGGCCAGCCGAACACGGCCGACGACGTGGTCCTCAACCGGTACGTCACCGACCGCTGGCAGCAGCCGAACGCCAGCCAGGACCCGCAGCCGGACGGCAACAGCTTCACGCAGAGCTGCAACCCCATCCGGGACTTCAGTGGCGCGGACATCACCGCCCAGTTCAACTCGAAGATCGGGCCGAACTGCCTGGAAGTGCCGCTGACCGGCGAGCAGACCAAGGACGGAGCTTTCGACGGCGGCTTCGCCTTCGCCGACTACTGCCCGAGCGGCCTGAACTTGGGCACGGACCTGTGCACGGACGGCTCGGATCCGTCCGATCACCCGCTCGTGGCCGGCACCTACATCACCCATGTGGTCATGCCGAAGGATGTCGCCGACACCCGTGCCTGCAACCCGTCGGGCGCCACTCAGCGGGTCAGCAACCCGAAGGGCGGCGTCCCCGGCGGCGGCCAAGGATGCCTGTACCACATCGTCCGGGAGGAAGACGTCAACGTCGACCTCGGCAACCAGTTCGCCCCGCAGATCCCGCCGCCGCCGTGCGCCGGCGACAGCCACGTCATCGACCAGTCGACGCTGACCCCCCGAAGCGTCTACTACACGGGAAACCAGGCCACCAGCACGTCCCGGCCGCTGTGCGACAAGCGCCTGGTCGTGCTCGAGAACGGCCAGAACGCCAACGCCGACTTCTTCCTGATGACGAACTTCCGGACCGACCCCAACGGGACGAACGCCGCTGACAACCGGACCGGCGACGCGCAGCCGCCTGGCCGCCTGGTCGGGCAGGTGTTCAACGACATCTACTTCGAGCGCAACAAGCTGTCCCCGTGGTACGGCGAGCCGCGGCCGATCGCCGGCATTCCGGTCGGCATCTACGCCCGGGTGGACACCGTGCCGAACGTCAACCAGCCCTACGACGCGAACACCTGGCGGCTGTTGACGACCGTGACCACCAGCGCCGACGGCTCCTTCGAGGTGCTCGTGCCCTCCACCGAGACGTTCAACTGCCCGATCCCGCAGGGCCCGTGCCCCGGCATGTACCTGGTCAAGGTCGACGACCCGGGGACCAAGGAACACCCGAACGCCAACTTCAACCCGAACCTGCTGGTCGCCACCACGCCGGCCGAGGCATGGCCGGGCCTGACCACGCAGCTCGACCTGCCGCTGGACCCGATCTCCGGCACCGCATGTGAGGACCCGGCCGCCCCGGCCCGGCCCGAGCTGCTGCAGGTCTCTACCCCGGTGGTGCTGGCCACCGGCAGCCGGCAGATCACCGTGCAGGCAGACTTCATCGGCACCATCGGAAACGCCACCGATGCGACCGGCGTGCGGGCGACGCTGACCGACAACCGCACCGGCCAGGTGCAGACCCTGACCCGGGCCAACGGCGGCATCGTCAGCTGGACCCCGGGCAGCGGCTCCACGCCCGACACCGTCGTGCTGAACGTGCCGGCGCTCAGCTCCACCTTCCGGCCCGGCCCGAAGCAGCTGACGATCACGACGGCGAACGCGAACGGCGGCGTGTCGAGCGTCAACGGCATCACGATGCACGTGCTGGGCAGCAACGGCTCCGGCACGGACGTCGTCACCTACACGCCGACCGTGGTGAACGTGCCACCGCCACCGCCGGCCGCCGGAAACGGCGGGGTGCACGCGCTGCAGAACGCGATCAACAGCGCCGCCCCGGGTAGCCTGCTCGTGCTCTCGCCAGGCGTCTACAACGAGAACGTGCTGCTGTGGAAGCCGCTCAAGCTGCAGGGACGGGGCCCCGGCGGCATCATCGGCGCGCACGAGCTGCAGGCCCGCGACCCCGAAGACCCGCGGTTCAACGTCCCCGGCACCGTCATCGACGGCCGGTACTTCCAGCAGAACGCGCCGGACTACGACGCCACGATCAGCGCGAACTCGCCCTACGCCGGGGTGACGGGCAACGGCCTGTCCGGCAACCACCCGGTGCTGCGCGGCGCGGACATCACCGTGCTGGCGAAGACCACGACGGCGTACGACATCGGCACCGGCCTCACCGCGGCGTTCAACCGGGCCCGCATCGACGGCCTGGGCCTGACCACCGGTCAGGGCCAGGGGGCGGGCGGCATCCAGCTGCAGGCCTCCGCCAGCAACATGCAGCTGACCAACAACGTGCTGGAGAACAACGGCGGAATCGTCGCCGGCGGCATCGCGCTCGGCCAGCCGTACGACGCCGGGCCGCGCGGAACCGGCACGCGGGTGAACCACAACTACAACGTGCGGATCGCCAACAATCGGCTGACCGGCAACGGCGGCCTGACCCAGGCCGGCGCCGTGGGGCTGTTCTACGGCTCCAACGGGTACGAGCTGGCAAGCAACATCATCTGCTCGAACTTCAGCGTGAACTACGGAGCCGGCGTCGCCCACATCGGCCTCAGCCCGGGCGCCAGGATCCACGACAACCAGATCTACTACAACGACTCCGTCGACTCCGGCGCCGGCATCGCCATCGAGACCGAGCTGCCGGTGGGCTCGCCGGCCGCACTGGGCGACGGGACCGGGACGGTGGACGTCGACCGCAACCTGGTCCAGAGCAACTACTCCGGCGACGACGGCGGCGGGGTGTTCGTGCTCGACGCCCTCACCGCGCGGATCAACATCCGCAACAACATGATCAACAACAACGGGGCGGCGGACGTCGGCGGGGCCATCACGCTGGACGACTCGTCGAGCGTTTCGATCGTCAACAATACCGTGGCCAACAACGTCTCCACCGGATCGTCGGAGGACTCGGACGGCAACCCGCACTCCGCCGGCCTGGCCTCCGAGGCGAACGACCCGTTGTTCCAGGCGACGCTGCCCGCCGGTTCGCCGCGCTTCTCCAACCCGATGGCGCTGTTCAACAACATCTTCTGGAACAACGACGCGTTCACCCTGAGCCAGCCCGGCCCGGGAGCCACCCTGGTCGACCGAGGGTTCATCGACTTCGAGGTGCGCGGGACGACCAACAACGCCGACACGTTCACGGCCCGGTACTCCACGCTCACCAACGGCCAGATCCTGGGATCGGACGGCGTGCTGCGGGCACTGCCCGGTGGCCAGGCGAACCGGATCGGCGAGAACCCGCTGTTCGTGACGCCGTTCGTCAACGAGTTGACCGTGTCCGGGTCGCGGCTGGACCCGCAGACCGCGGCGGTGACGATCACCGGGCAGGACCCGCCGGTAGGACTGACCGGTGACTACCACCTTCAGGGCACCTCGCCGGCGATCGACCGCGGCGTGCGCTGCTCCAACACCCCGGTACCGGCGAACATCTCGGCGTGTTCCGCCACCGCGATCGGCGCTCCCACCGGAACCCCCGGCGACATCGACGGGCAGAGCCGTCCGCAGCTGCGGCTGTCGGGGCGGGACACCACACCGTGGGATCTCGGCGCTGACGAACTGGCCGGCATACCGGTGATCGTCGCCCCGAGCGGCCAGTGAGGAGTCCGATGTGAAAGCCATGGCGCGAACCTCGACACGGAGAGAGTTCCTCAGAGCGGTCGGCTGGGGCGCGGCAGGAGTCGCTGCCGGCGGAATCGTTGGCACGACCGCGGCGTACGGTCCCCTCGGCGCCCGCCGCGCGGAGGCGGCGACGACCGAGCTGTCCCTGGTGGCCACGGACGGGTATCTCAGTGTCCCCGGCCGGGAGGGCAACCCCCTCTACATCTTCGGCTTCGTCCCCGTCGACCCCTCCCTGTCGGTGACGCAGCTGACCGCCACCTACAAGGGGCACACCAAGCACACAGCGCCGACCCTCGAGTTCCTGCAGAACGACGACATCAGGATCACCCTGACCAATCTGGGCCTGGTGCAGCGCCCCGACCTGACGGACTCCCACACCATCCACTGGCACGGCTTCGACCTGCCGTCGCCGTTGAACGACGGGGTGCCCGAGGTATCGGTGGCGGTGCCTATCGGCAAGCAGCTGACCTACTTCTACCGCCCGCACCGTGAGGGCACGTACATGTACCACTGCCACTTCGAGGATGTCGAGCACGTAGAGATGGGAATGACGGGGATCGTCTTCGTCCGGCCCCTGCAGGACGGCACCTCGATCGGCGGGTTCACCCGGTTCGCGTACAACGACGGCGACGGGTCGACCGGCTACCACCGCCACTTCGCGCTCCTGTTCAACGAGCTGTGGACAAACTTTCACGACGGTGACCGGGACATCCAGGAGTCCATCCCGACCGACTACGACCCGCAGTGGTTCACCATCAACGGCCGGGTCTACCCGCAGACCGTGCTGCCCAACGACAGTCAGAGCCTGCCGGCGAACCTGCGCATCGCCACGCCGAACCCGAACTACGGCGGCGCCCTGGACTACAGCCAGCCGAACTCGGCGCTCATCCAGGTCAACCCCGGCGACCGGGCCCTGCTGCGGGTGGCCAATCTCGGTTACCAGCAGCACAGCATGCAACTGCCGGGCATTCCGATGCATGTCATCGGGCAGGACGCCGCGCTGCTGCGCAACGGCGCCGTCGACACGTCGTACTGGACGAACACCCTGTACATCGGACCGGGAGAGGCACGAGACGTCCTGTTCGACGCGCCCGCGTACGACACCGCACGCCCGTCCGGGTCGGACAGCTGGGGAAGCTACAACGTCTATTACCTCAAGAACCGGGACTGGCGGAAGCTCTCGAACTTCGGCTCAGCGGCCCCGGGACCCGGGGGAATGATGACCGAGGTCCGGGTCTACTCGCCGACCCGTCCCCTTCCGGCCCAAACCGTTGTGGGCCAGACCCATGTCTGAGTGGGCGTGGCCGCGCGTTGCGGAAGGAAAGGCCATGTTGAGGCAGAGAGCCCAACGGCTGGTCACCGTCGTCACGCTCGCCGCCGGCTCGGCGCTGCTGGTAACGGGACCCGCCGACGCGCTTCCCATCGGAGCGCCCAAGGTCGGGATGGTCTGCACCCCCGGCACCGTCGCGGGCGGCACCCACACCTTCAACCTGGTGGCGAAGACCGGCTACATCGAGACACCCGACGGCAACAGCGTCTTCATGTGGAGCTACGCCAACGCCGACGCCCCCGACAGCGGGCAGTTCCAGAGCCCTGGACCTGTGCTGTGCGTGACCCAGGGGGAGACGGTCGTCGTCAACCTCACCAACGACCTGCCGGAGCCCGCCTCCATCGTGTTCCCGGGCCAGGACGCGGCGGTGACCGCCACCGGTGGCGCCGCGGGTCTGTTGACCACCGAGGCGGCGGCGACGAACGGGACCGTCAGCTACCGCTTCGTGGCAGGTAGTCCGGGCACGTACCTGTACGAGAGCGGCTCGGACATCGCCAAGCAGATCGAGATGGGCCTCTACGGCGCTCTGGTCGTGCGCCCGAGCCTCGGCCCCGCCTACGCCTACGACGCCACGACGGCGTTCGACCCCTCGCGCGAGTACCTCCTGCTGCTCAGCGAGATCGATCCAGATCTCCACCATGCGGTGGAGGCCGGCGCGACGTACGACGTCAACGCCCGGCGCGATCGCTACTTCGCCATCAACGGACGGGACTTCCCGGACACCATCCAGGACAACGGCTCCGGGCTGCTGCCCAACCAGCCGTACGGGGCACTGGTGCGGATCCGCCCGACGTCGCCCGGCACTCCGCCTGCTCTGGTCAGGATGATCAACGTAGGTGCCCTGAACCATCCCTTCCACCCGCACGGCAACCACACCACCCTGATCGCGCAGGACGGCCGGCCGCTGCGCGCGCCCGCCGGGGGCTCGGCGTCCACCGAGCACTTCGGCGAGACCATCGGCTCCGGGCAGACCGAGGACTTCCTCCTGCGTTGGGACGACCAGGACCAGTGGGATCCCAACACCCACCCGTTGCCGGTGCCGCCGCCCAACTACCGCGACGTCACGTTCAAGGACGGCAACACCTGGTACGGCGGCAGCCCGTACCTGGGCTACAAGGGCACCCTGCCGACGGGAGTGGTGTCGCAGAACATCTGCGGCGAGTGGTATTTCCCGTGGCACAGCCATGCGCTCAATGAATTCACCAACTTCGACGAAGGCTTCGGCGGTATGGCCACCCTGCTGCGGGTCGATCCGGCCGGCGGGTGCACGGGTTACCCGACGTCGGGCGCCATCGTCGGCGGTGCGCTCAAGGGTGGCAGCGTCTCCGACCTCGCCGCGGACGACAGCAGGTACTACATGGTGAACCCGAGGACGACGACCCGGCCGACGGCCACGACCGCCACGCAGACGAGCATCGCCGTCTCCTCGGCCGCCGGCTTCCCCGCCGCGGGCAACTACCACGTCCGGATCGACAACGAGGTTCTGCTGGTAACGGGCGGACAAGGCACCACGACCTGGACGGTGGTACGGGGCCAACTCGGCACGGTGGCGGCGAGCCACCTGAGCGGCGCCACGGTCACCGCACTGGCAACCGACTGGTACGCCGCGTTCACCGGCATCCCGGCCGGAGCCCAGAACCTTAAGGTGACCTACAAGGGCAAGAACTGCGGCAGCACGACCGCCACCGCATGCGTGACGATCAGCTCGAACCAGCCGCAGCAGACGGCCAAGATCTGCAACTGGACGATCGCGGGTGCGACGGGCTGCTCGTCCGCGACCTCTGCCGGGTGGGTGACCCTCCCGCCACCGCCGACGCAGCCGCAGACCGTCGGTTCCAGCGACCTCACCTCGACGTGGACGCTGCCCGGACCCGCCAGCGCCTACGTCGGCGCCGGAGCGAATGGCGGCCAGGTCCGCGTGCTCGTCCACACGCAGCGGTACACGGCCCCCAACCCGACCCCCTTCTCGACGTGGGGCAACCTCATGGCCCTCACCTACGACGCGCCATGACCGGCCGCGAGGTTAAGGAGAGATCGGCGATGCGCGCACATGTGTGGAAGACGACGACCAGGAGCCTGCTCGTCCTGGTCCTGATCGCCGCCGGACTCGGGGTTGGCAGCTCGAGCGTCTCGGCCGCACCGGTGTCCATCAACCTGTGCGCGAAGGCCGGTAGCGTCACCCTGGCTGGTGGAGTGAACGTCCAGATCTGGGGCTTCGGCACGACGGCAACGCCGGGGAACTGTGCCGGCGTCACGCCGGGCCTGCCGGGGCCGGTCCTGACCGTCAACGTCGGGGACACCGTCACGCTCGCGGTCACCAACAACCTCCCCGCCGGCCACCCGCTCTCGTTCGAGATCCCGGGCATCGCCTTCAACGCGGGACCGACCGACGCCGCCGTCGGCGCGACGGTCACCCGTACCTTCACGGCCAACGCGCCCGGCACCTACCTCTACGGCAGCGGCGGTGACGCCGGACGCCAGGCGGCGATGGGACTCCACGGCGCGCTCATAGTCCGGCCCGCGACGCCCAACCAGGCCTACAACTCGGCGACAACCGCGTACGACGTGGAGGCCCTGCTCGTCCTGAGCGCGATCGACCCCGCCTTCAATGCCGCACCCGCGACCTTCGACATGCACGCCTACCGGGCGACGTACTGGCTCATCAACGGCAAGGCCTACCCGGACACGGCACCGGGCATCACGGCGGCAGCCGGACAACGCGTGCTGCTGCGCTATCTGAACGCCGGCTACGACAACACGACGATGCTGCTGCTCGGCATGCACGACCGGGTGGTCGCCCGCGACGCCCGGCCACTGAACGTTCCCTTCGACGCGAACGCCGAGACGATCCCGGCCGGCGCGACGGAAGACGCGATCGCCACCGTCCCGGCTGGTTCCGGACCGAGCTCGCACGGGTTCCCGCTGTACAACCGCCAGCAACACGTCACCAACGGGTCGCAGACCGGCACCGGCCCGACCCCGACGACGGGTGGCGGGATGCTCACCTTCATCCACCACTGAGGCGAGGTGCCGCCATGAGCGATTCACCCGACCGGGGTGGCACGACGGTTCCTCGGCGAAGAGGCCGGTGGCGCTGGGGCGGGCGGCACGCGCGCCTCGCCGGGGGGCTCACCGGCGTCGTCCTGGCGATCGCGCTGACCGGGATCGCCCTGTCGACCTGGCGCGCCTCGACGGACGACGCGGAGACCGCCGGCAGCCCCGTCCCGGCGGCCTGGGCGCGGCCGGTCGTGGACGCCGACGCTCTCGGCCAGCACAGCGGCGTTCGGATCACCCGGGTGGCGGTCACCGGTGGGGGAGGACTGGTCGACCTGCGCTTCACGGTCGTCGACCCGGAACTGGCCAACAGCCTGCACGACGAGGACACCCCACCGGCCGTGGTGGACGAGCAGACCGGTCTCGTGGTCCACGAACTGCTGATGAACCACTCCCACACCGGCGCCTACAAGACCGGCGTCACGTACTACCTGGTGTTCGAGAACCCGGGAAACTGGATCCATCGCGGCGGCAGGGTCAGTGTGCTGCTGGGTAAGGCGCAGGTGGAGCATGTCGCGGTGCGGTGACCCGGCCCGTGTGCGGGCCGCCCGGATCTGCTTACGGCTGCTCGGCGTAGCCGCCGCGATCCTGGTTGTCCTCTTGCCGGCGCGGCCCGCGGCCGCCCACGCGGTCCTGATCGAGTCGCAACCAGCCAACGGCACGACCGTCACCGAGGCGCCGCGTGTCGCGCTGCTGCGCTTCAGCGAGGACATCTCACCCGAGTTCAGTACCGCGTCGCTGCTCGACAGCGCCGGACGTACTGTCGAGGGAGCTCACACCGCGGCGGACCGCCGGGACCCTCGCCAGCTCGCGCTTCAACTGCCGACGCTCACACCCGGGACGTACGGAGTCGCCTGGCGCGTCCTCGCGGAGGACGACGGTCACACGGCGGGCGGTGTCGTCGTGTTCACGGTCGGGAACCGGCCGCCCGGCGGGCCGGCGCCGCAGGCCTTCGAATCCGGCGAGGACGTGCCTGCACCCGATGTCGTCCGCCGCTGGCTCGGGCTGTGCCTGCTCGCCGGGCTGATCGGGGGACTGGCGGTCGCCGCGGTGGTGCTTCGCCCCGTGGGTGCGGCGGCTGAGCCGGTCCGCGTTGCCGTCGACCAGGCGCGCCGGCGGGCGCTCACGCTCGCGGCCGCCGCGGGCGGGCTGGCGGCCGTGGTCGCCCTCGCCGACCTCGTCGTCCAGACGTACCGGTCCGGTCCGTTCGGGTTGTCGACGGCCGTCAGCCTGCTGTCCGACACGCGCTGGGGCCACCTCTGGTTGGCCCGCGAGGGGGCCCTGCTCGCACTCGCCGCGGTCGCCGTCGCCCTGCGATCCCCGACCCGTGCGCCGCACACCGGCGGCTGGGCGGCTGTCGGGTTGCTCGTGTCGGTCGCCGTGACGGTCGAGGCACTCGGCGGCCATGCCGCATCGCTCGGGCCGGCGCGCGCCGTGGCCGTCGCCGCGGTCGCCGTGCACGTCCTCACCGCCTGCCTGTGGCTCGGCGGCGTCGCCGCGCTGGCGGTGGTGCTGGCCCGTCCCGGTGGAGAGGCCGCCGGGCGGGGGAAGCTGTTGAAGGCGGTCGGTCACCGCTTCACGGCGCTGGCCGCCGTCGGCGTGGCGCTGGTCGTGGCGACCGGGCTCTACAGCGCGGGACGCGAGGTCGAGTCGGTGCGCGCGCTGGTCGGCACGACGTACGGCCGGCTGCTCATCACCAAGGGCGTGCTGCTGTCGGTGGCGGGCGGCCTCGGCCTGGTCAATGCCGCTCGAGTGCGCGGGCGGTGGGGGGCCCGCTTCGCCGCGCCGCCGTCACGTCGGCTCCTCGCAGCCGAGGCCACGGCGGGAGTCGTGCTCCTGCTCCTGGCCGGAGCTCTGGTCGAGACTCCTCCGTCCAGGCAGTCCCCGGCGTCGGTCGCCGACGTGCCGATCCCCGTCACCCGGAACGGATCTTCTGGCGATGTCGTGGTCTCGCTCACGATCACCCCGAACCGGCCCGGCACCAATGGGTTCACGGTTCTCGCCGCGAGCTCGCGACGTCCGCCACCGGCGCAAGTCGGGAGCGTCACCGTCGAGCTCGACGGCGGATCCACCGCCGTGCCGTTGCGGGAGATCGAGCCGGGACGGTACTTCGGCACCGGCCAGTTGTCAGGCCCGGGCGTGGTGCGGGTCACCGCCGTGATCCGCCGAGGCGGAGCGCGCCTGACCGTGCCCGTCGAGTGGTCGGTGCCACCGGCGGCGGTCTCACCGCCACGGTCCCGCGACGTTCTCACCCCGATCGCCAATACTGGTGCGGCGATCGTGATCGGCGTACTGGTGGTGCTCGCCGGGTGGCGCCTGACGGCCGTGCGGCGCCGCCGGCCGGCTGCGACGCCCACCGGTCAGATCGAGCAGAGGATCCCGGAGGACGTCCGATGAAGCGCATCGTGATCGCCGCCGCGCTCGTCACGGCGTTGATGGCCCCCGTCACGGTGGGCGCCAGTGCCGGAGCGGCAGCGGCCACAGCCGGCCCAGCGGCGTTCGCGGAACGTGCCGGAATGGTGACGGTGATCGTGGTGCTCAGGTCCCAGGTCGACCCGAGCACCGTCGTCGCGCCGTCGCGCCGAAAGCGCGAGGTCGCGCTCGTGCGTGCCCTGCGCGCCCGGGCGGCCGCCGATCAATCCGGCGTGCTCGGCCTGCTCGCCAGGCGACAGGCACAAGGCCTGGTGGCCGACGTGGTGCCGCTGTGGGTCGTCAACGCGGTCGCGGTCGCCGCCAAGCCGGAGGTGATCGCCGAACTCGCGGCACGGCCCGACGTGCACGAGATCCGTCCCGACCGTACGATCCAGGCCCCGCCGTCAACGGTCGCCTCGTCGAACCTTGCCGCGCCCGTGGAACCGAACGTCGAGGCGGTCAACGCCCCGGCGCTGTGGAGCCTCGGCCTCACCGGCCAGGGAACCGTGGTCGCCACGATGGACACCGGAGTGGACGGCAGCCACCCGGACCTGGCCGCACGCTGGCGCGGCGGCAGCAACAGCTGGTACGACCCGAACGGCGAGCACCCGACGGTTCCGACCGACGTGAGCGGGCACGGAACGGCGACGATGGGCGTGATGGTCGGAGGTTCGGCGGGAGGCACGTCGATCGGCGTCGCGCCGGGCGCGAAGTGGATCGCCGTGAAGATCTTCAACGATCGCGGCGGCACCACCACCTCGCGCATCCATCTGGGCTTCCAGTGGCTGCTCGACCCAGACGGCAACCCGGGCACGCCGGACGCACCCGACGTGGTCAACAACTCCTGGAGCGGTGCCGTCGGCGGCTGCAACCTCGACTTCCAGCCGGATCTGCGCAGCCTGCGGGCGGCCGGCATCCTGCCGGTGTTCTCCGCCGGCAACTACGGGCCCGATCCCTCGACCGTGCTCAGCCCGGCCAACAACCCAGAAGCCCTTGCGGTCGGCGCCATCGACGACGCTGGCGTCATCGATCCGTCGAGCAGTCGCGGCCCGTCCGCCTGCGGCCAGACGATCGCGCCGCGGCTCAGCGCGCCCGGCGTCGGCGTGCGGACCACCGACCTGTACGGGGGCTACCGCGACGCGTCCGGCACGTCGCTGGCCGCGCCGCACGTCGCGGGTGTGCTCGCCCTGCTGCTCGGCGCGTTCCCCGACCTGAGCGCGGACCGGCAGCAGAGCGCGCTGGAGAGCGCCGCGGTCGATCTGGGGGAGCCCGGGCCTGACAACGCCTACGGGTACGGCCGGGTGGACGCCCTCGCCGCCTACCAGTGGCTGTCCACGGCACCCGACTTCAGCGTGCTCGCGTCGCCGTCCGAAACGCAAACCGCCCCGGGCGGCGGGGTCACGTACACCATCTCCATCGCGGGCGTGAACGGCTTCGCCGGCGACGTAGCGCTCGCGCTCGGCGGCCTCTCCGCCACTCAGGCCACCTGGACGATCACCCCTGCCGTCGTCGTCGGCGGGACGGGCTCCGCTCAGGTGGCCGTCACCACGGCGCCCACGATCGCGGCCGGGACCTACCCACTGACCCTCACCGCCACGGGCGGAGGGCTGAGCCGGACCACGGTGGTGCTGTTGGTGGTGACCGCAACACCCGACTTCGGCCTCGCCGCGACGTCGACCTCCGCCAGCGTCGTCGCGGGCTCCAGCGCGGGCTACACGATCGGCGTCACCGGCCTGAACGGCTTCACCGGTACCGTCGCGATGAGCCTGGGCGGCCTGCCGGCTTCGGTCGGGACGGCGTCGTTCTCGCCGTCGATCGTCGTCGGGTCGGGCAGCGCGAGCCTGAGCATCGCGACGCCCGGGTCGGCGCAGCCAGGGACGTACGCCTTGACGGTGACGGGCACGAGCGGCTCGACCAGCCACTCGACCGGGATCACCCTGGTGGTCACGCCGGCACCGGACTTCACGGTGACCATCTCGCCGTCGTCGGCGACGGTGCTGCGGGGCCGGGCCGTCACCTACACCGTCTCCACTTCGGCGATCGGCGGGTTCACCGGGGCGGTGGCACTGTCGGTCACCGGACTGCCGACCGGCTCGTCGGCCAGCTTCACGCCGAACCCCGTCAGCGCCTCGGGCGCCTCCACCCTGCAGGTGTGCACCACCAAGCGGACCCCGCGCGGCACCTTCCCGATGGTCATCACCGGTGCCACCGGCCCGGTGGTCCACCACGCCACCGCGACGCTGGTGGTCCGCTAACCCCAATGCCGCTCAGTTAGGGATTGCAGATCATTAACACGCTGTCGTGTCCGCTGGGACGCTGATGCCTTCTGTGGTGGCGAGGCGGTAGAGGTCGTCGAGTGCGGCGAGCCGGTGTGGGCTTGGGTGGATGGTGTGTCCGGCCTGCTGTAGGAGTTGGCGGGTCTCGCGGATGTGCCTGTTGATCGTCTTGGGTCGGACGTGGAACAGGGCGGCGACGGCGGTCTGGGGCAGGGCGAGGCGTTGGTGCAGGATGGTTGCCAGGAGCCGGTCGGCGAGGGTGAGGACGGGACGGCGGCCGGTGCCGGGTGCGGTCAGCCGTGGACGGTGACCGCGCCGCTTGTCCAGGTTCGCCTCCCGCTGCCGAGGGTGCAGCGTCATCAGGGTGGTGATGAGCGCGTCTCATTGCTGTGCTGGTAGTCCGGTCAGGGCGGGGTGGCAGAGCCAGGCCAGGTCGGGGCTGGGCTGGTCGAACGGGTCAGGGTCGGTGGTGATGTGTTGGTATGCCTCGGGACGCAGCGTGTAGTTCCAGTCGCCGTGCCAGTCGTGGCGGGTCACGGGTAACGCCTCGTGCTGCCGGTCGCTGATGCGAACCCCGGTGTCGTAGGTGTTGGTGTCCAGTTGCGCGTGCACGCGCAGCCCGGTGCGGGTCGTGGTGGCGGCGATGGTCTGCACGATGACCTCGTGGCTAGACAGCAGCCGGCCCCGCCAGTTCATCGTGATGTGGGAAAACAGCCGGTGTTCGACCTTGTTCCACTTGGACGTGCCGGGCGAGAAGTGACACACCGTGATCTCTAGCCCGGTCTCCACGGCCAAGGCCGCCAGTTGCAGGCCGACGGGCCGGCTCTGGATCGGTCGCGGCCTTGGTGATGGTGCGCTGGCTGCTCGCTGGAGCGGTTGTCCGGGTGCGGGCGCCAGCGGACGGCGCGCCGGCCATAGCGCGAACCCCTCCTCTCACCCGCACCTTCGAACAGGAAGCAGACCATGATCGACACTCGGCTCATCCTCAAGTACTGCGACGTACGGATCAGCGCTCAGGCGATCGCGGACGCCAGCCCCGCCGGCATCAACCAGCCGACCGTGGCCTCGGAACTGCGTGACGCGCTCACCGCGCTATGGAGGCGATGAGTCTCGGGACGGCGCACGGGAGGATCTGGGGCTTCCGCCCGGCTTCCGGCCAGGCTGGCCCACATCTACCGGCTCCATGAACGTGTCGGTGGCCCCGTCTAACGTGTTCCCGCCCGCTCGGGGGACTGAAGTTATGGAGCGGGCCGATCCGGATGATTGGAGTACGGGGTGGGCCTGGAGGACAAGCTGGCCGGTTGGACCGGCCCGTCCAGCGAGACCGAGCAGGACAAACAAGATCACACGGAGCGCTGATCCGAGGAGGAACTGTTGCTCGATGCGTTGGGCGATCCGTGGGTGTAGTGCCACGCCAAGTCGTTCCGCCGCGGTGAGCTTGGCAACGCCGTACCTGAGGGTCTCCGCACCGAGTCCCGCCGCACGCCGGATGGCCTTCGTGGCGGCTGGTGTGGGGGCACGTCCGCGTGTTCTCACCGTGGCGGTACAACATCGACCTCGCAGCGCGGCGGCTGCTCGACGACGCCGGCGCAGCGCGCAGAACGCCGACTGCCCAGCCCTCATCAACTGCCCGCGGGTTAGGAACCGGCGCCAGTCGGGTTGAGGAAGACGAACCGGATCGCCGGGTTACGCGCGGTGAGCCGTCGTCTGGCCTCGTCGGCCACGTCCTCGATGTCGGCGGCCCTGACTTGGTCGGAAAAGTCGATCTTCGCGACAACGAGAATGTCGTCGGGACCGAGCTGCAGGGTCAGCAGCTCCACGATGCCTTGCACGTTTGGCAGGGCGGCCAATTCCTGGCGAATCTCGTCCTGAACTGGCTCCCTTGCTGACCGGCCGACGAGCAGGGCGAGGTTGTTGCGGGCCAGAATGGTGGCCACCACGAGGAGCAGTACACCGATGGCAACCGATGCGATGCCATCCCAAACCGGGTCACCGGTCAGCTCGGCGAGCCCCAGGCCTGCACCCGCTATCCCCAGGCCGATCAGGGCGGCGCTGTCCTCCAGGAACACCGCCTTGATGGCGGTGTTGGGCGTGCGCCGCAGGACCCTAGCTGGACTGATGCCCCAGCGCTTGGCCCGGCGCCGTACCTGCCGCACCGTCCGCATCAGGGACACCGACTCCAGGACGAAGGAGACGACCAGCACCGCGTACGAGACGAGGTAATCTCCGGTCTCCTTGGCCGATGCGATGACGTGCACGCCGTGGGTGATGGAGAAGCCGGCGCCGCTGACGAAGGTGAAGACCGCGGCGAGGAGGGCCCAGATGTAGCTCTCCCGACCGTAGCCGAAGGGACGCCCGGGGTCGGCCCGGCGGCGGCCACGACGCAGCGCCACGAACAGCAGCACCTCGGTCGTGGTGTCGGCGAACGAATGCGCGGCTTCCGACAGCATGGCCGCCGAACCCGAGAGCAGACCCGCAACCACCTTGGCCGCGGCGACAGCGACGTTGACGGAACCGGCCACGATCACCGTGCGGACGCTCTGCGACTGCTCGTCCGATTCGGTCATGAAGCCAGGCTATGGGCCGGGTGTCGGCGGGGCGGACAAAACCGACAGGCACAGGCGGTGCCGTGGACCACCAGCCGCCGGCTGAGCTTCGCCAACGACCTCACCCTCCGCAGCTGATCGCGGTGACCGACAACGTGAATCAGGTTAGGGGCGACCAGGATCGGTCGACATGGCAGCGCCACTGTCGTCCTACCGGTGCACCTACAGCATGATGTGGACCGCCGTGAGATACAGCTGGGGCCTGCCCCTGCAGTCGCCCGAGAAGACCGCCTGCAGGGCATGCTCAACACCTGGAGCTCCTGAACAAGCGATCGTCACCGCCGCGCCGCGCCGCGCCTTTCCGCCTGCCAGCAGAGGCGTGGCCGGGGAGCAATTCCAGACGTGATGGTGCCGTCCACCCACCGTGCCGTTGGCCGTCGGAATTTCTGCCCTGCCGGGCCGGATCCGCGCGGATCTGCACCCCGTTCGGAAGTCGACGGCGAACGGGATGGTAGCGGCCAGGCAACTGCGGGCTGTCAGGTTCTGCCAGGAGGCCGAACCTGACAGCCCGGCCAACGGTGCTCCCTCCACGGCTAACTTGAGGGTTCTCCTACTTTCCGAAATGCCACTGATCCGACGCCTCCCGCGACGGCATCGCGCCCACCAGTCACGGTCGGCCGCCGCCGCCAGCCTCGGATCTGGCACGCACAGAGCCCACGCCCCTCGCCCACGCGACCGGGGCGCGGCACCCCCATCCCTTCAGGCGGCCACCAACCGGTGGCCGCATTCTTGCTGTCCTGTGGAGGACAACATGCTTTGGCCCCGTGGCGCCTGAGAGACAGCGAGCCTCAAGCCGACCTTCACTACGCCACCCCACTCAGCCTCCGCCCCAGCACCTCCGCGGTCGCCGGCAGACACTCCGCAGCGCGCCCAGCCCACGACGTGGCCACCGATCGGCTGGCTTCGCGCGCCGGGTTGGTCGCGGGCACGCCCTCGGCTACTGCCGGCAGTCGGGCGGTGCAGCGATGACCGACGGGACGACGAGGTGGCCTGGCTGACCGTGCCGCCGACGCACAGGCCGGTGCGGGACCTCGCCGTTGACAGTCAACCGCACGACCAGCACGTCACCTTCTGGGCCGAGGTCACGCGCCGCGCCGACGAGCCGCTCGTGCCGGCGCCCGCGACCGTGCTCGCGCTCACCGCGTAGCGCTGCGGTGACGGCGTCCTGGCCGTCATGGCCGCCGAGCGTGCCCTGCAGGTCAACCCCGACTACCAGCTCGCCGGCCTGCTCCTGCAGGCCCTGCACGCCGGTCTGCCGCCCTCCGTCGTCGAGCAGGCGATCACCGCCGTCCACCACAGCCCGTCAACCCGGAACCCGAACACCCCCTCACAACAGGAGTAACCACGGTGGATCCCATTCGAAGCATCCTGCTGTCTCTCGCCCGCACCGCCGAAGAAGCCCGACTGCGCTGGCACGCCGAACGCGCCGCCCTGCGCGCCCGCGGGGAAACGCCCACCCGCACCGAGGCATTCGCCTACGACGTCCAGGCCAACCTGTGCCTGATCACCGCGATCACCGCCGCCGACCTTCCGGTGAACTTCCGCCTCTACGACACCACCCTGTCCCGAGACCCGCTCACGGCAGCCGCACAGCTTCGCCAGGTCACCTCCGCCTACGACCACAGTGGCCCGATCGAGGCCGCACACGAGGCAGCACGGCTGGCCTACAAGGCGGCGTTCACCGAGCCGCTCACCGCGCAGGAACAGCACTACGTCGACCTGCTCGTCGACCTGCCCGCCGCGCGCCGCGACAAGATCATCGAAGTGGCAGAGGAACGCGCCCGGCACCTGCCGGCATGAGCATCGGCGCACCTGCCGCCGGCACCCCCACCTCGCCCTCCTACCGAGGGCGCAGCAGCACGCCGTGCTCCCTCACCGGCGTGGCGGACCAGACCCCGCCGGCGACTTACAGCGTGGGCCACGACGGGGGAGTGAGCCACGACGACGCAACGTCCCGCCCGGCAAAACCATCCAGGCCAGCGGCCGCTACTGCACCACCTGCTGCGGGCGCCTGACGCGCCGGGCAGGGCAGCAACCCCAGGAAAGGAACCCATGAGCCTGTACACCCTCACACCCAAACGCGAGTTCGAGCGGTACACCATCCAGGTCGGCTGGAACCCCCACCGCACGTACTTCGCCACCGTCGTCGACTTCACCTGGGACCCGGTCACCGAACCCGACCACGAACCCGACACCATCCACCTCGGCCGGATCGAGACGATTCTCGACCCAGCCGAGGTGCTTCTGGCCGTCGCACCCTACGCCGAGATACCAGCCGACCTACCCGCCAGACTTCGCGCCGACCAGGCCGAACACCCGGTGCGCCGCCGACACCAACTCCCGGTCGGCGGACGTCGCATCGCGCACCAACGGCGGCAATCAACTCGCAGGCCCACCGCTACGAGCGCTGCTGACTGAACCGCCCCGATGACGCCTCCTCGGGGAGGTCGTCGTCATCGCCGATGCCGTGAGCCCGAGCGGCACGAACCCGTAAACCCGGCCCGCTAAAGGCGGGCCGTCGTCGTATCAGGACCCGGGACGCGCCGCCTACCAAACGATCGCGTCCCGGGTTCTCCTAAAGGAGGAACCCAGTGTCCCTATCACTGATCATGATCGCCACCGCGGTGGTGGCGTTCGCCCTGGGCAGGCTCACCGCCTGGCCGACGATTCACAGCCTCCGCACCCAACTCGCCGACGCCACCTCGTCGATGCTCCACGACCCGCTCACCGGCATGCTCAACCGCGCCGGCCTGCAGGCCGCGCACGCGACCCTCGCCACAACCGCCCCCGCACAACCCCTCATCGTCGCCCTGATCGACCTCGACGACTTCAAACACATCAACGACACCCACGGCCACGGCCGGGGAGACGACCTCCTCATCGAAGTCGGCGACCGCATCACCGACATCGCCGCCCTTCACGGAGGCGCCGCCGCGCGGCTCGCCGGCGACGAATACGCCGCCATACTGCCGGTCCGCAACGGCGACCTGCACCGCATCGCCGACACCCTCGCCACGATCATCTCCCAGCCCATCGCGCTTCCCGCAGACGGCAGCCCCGCCACGGTCACCGCCAGCGTGGGCCTGGCCCTCGTCGACACCAGCGACCCCTTCACCGAGGTGGCCCTGCACCGCGCCGACATCGCCATGTACCACGCCAAGCGACAGGGCCGGAACCGCCACGCCATCTACCAGCCGGGCATGACCATGCCGCCCGCACAGCACCGTCGCGGACCTCGCCTGCGCGACCGCCGCCAGCCGACCGACGGGGCCACGGCATGACCGCCCCGCACGAAGAGATGGCCTGCCAGACCTGCCTCTCCCCGCTGAACACCCTCGGCATGCCACCCACCTACATACACCCGACCCACCTCGCCACCGACGGACACAAACCAGCGCCCGTCCCGGTCAGCCAGCTTGACACCGTGCGTCGAAGCTGCGACTTCTGCGGCGACCCGCACCCGATCTGGACCCTGCACGGCGGCGAGGTGACCGCCATTGCCATCGGCCCCACCGCAGGGCTGGTCCAAGACTTCGGCCACTCCTGGGCGGCATGCGCGGCCTGCCAGGTCCACATCGACGAGGGTCGCAACGACAAGGTCATCGACCGCGCGGTACGGGCACTCGGCCTCGCCAACCATCCACAGGCACGACAACGAATCGAGGAACTGCACCTAGCGTTCCTCAACGCCCGACTCCCCGGCCGAACACTCATCACGACGACCGCCTGGCCGGCAACCACCATCACCGCCGGAGAGCTGCCCAAGGTCCGTGACCGGCTCACCCGCTTCTACCGAAGCACCGACAACCTGCCCGCCACGCTCAGAATCACCAACCCACGGGACCAGATCGCTACCGGCCTGGACCGATCACACCTGTACTGGATCGACAACGACTTCACCGACCTGGCCGAACACGCCGCAGCGCAGCTGCCCGACGTACGCATCAGCCGCGACCTCATCCCCTCGGCCGACGGCATGCTCATCTGGCCCCGGCCCGTGACACACCGGCAGCTCACCGCCGCATCCTGGACCGACACCATCCACGGCCGGCAAATAGTCCTCTACCGCACCATCGGCGCCGGACTGCACGGCAAACCGCTGCAACGGCTACGCGAACAGGTCGGCTGGCTCGCACCAATGAGCGCAGCCCACCTCCCCGAACAGCACCTGATACCCGGTGACCATCCGGCGGCAGCGCTGGTCGCGACGTGGCTGCTGATCGCACAGCAAACCGCAGAAGTCACCACGACAGGAGTCGACAAAACCGTCGCCAAGACCTACGCCCGCACCAACCGGCCCGTACCCGAGCTGCGCATCGTGCGCATCCGCGGCCGCCGCACCATCCCAGCGCCGGACGGGGAACCAACGCCAGACAGCCAAGGGCGCTCCCAGACCAGTCGGTTCTGGGTCTCCGGCCACTGGCGCAACCAAGCCCACGGCCCCGGCCGGTTGCTGCGCCGCCCTGTCTACATCCACCCCTTCCTCAGGGGCCCCGACGATGCGCCGATCCGGTTGAGCACCACCGTACGCATACTCAGCAGCCACCAACCCGAGCCCCAAGATCATAAGTAGATTGCGATGTCGGCGGTGGCCCAGTTCTGCCTGTTCCACCGCCGACATCGGAAACTTGATCACCGTTGGGAGGGCGCCTGGGCCTGTGGATCTAAAGGTGTTTCCGGCCTGACCTGCCGGGCGTTCCTAGTGGGACAGTCGGACGAACCGGTTGTACCAGTTTGGTTTCCAGGTCTGCCCGTCGTCGAACGAAAACGCTTGATTCCACTTCGGAGTCTCGGTCGTCGTGTCCGACCACTCGAACCGCACCTTGACCGGGGTACCGTTGACGACGTCGTCGCAGTAGAACCGGCCCACGCCGTCCTCCTCGAATCGGCCGACGACCGGTGGTTCGAGCGTGCCCGGGTAGCGGCTGGATGTCCACCAGATCCGCCAGAGCTTTTCCTGCGGGTCGAACAGGCGCAGGGTCATCCCCTCGTAGGGCTGACCGTCGGGCGGCATCGACTCGACCAGCATCCGGTCGGTGTTGCCCAGCCCGTATAGTCGTATGTCGCCGGTGGACACCGAGTCGAACTCGACCCACTCGTCGCACTCCGGGTCGAGCGCGTTGACCAGCTTGCGGTTGCGCATCTGCCACACGCCGGGCACGAAGTCGAAATCGTGCCGGCCGTCGTCGTCGGACATGGGTTCCTCCCGGGTCGTCGTGTGTCACGAGTAAGAATGCGGGGCTACCCCTGACATCTCCTGTCAGGGGTATCGGGTGACAATCGAGGAGTGCGTGCGAGCCGCCTACTGTCCGCCCTGCTGCTGTTGCAGACCCGGGGCCGAATGAGCGCGCGGGCGCTAGCGGAGGAACTGGACGTCTCGGTCCGCACCGTGTACCGGGACATGAGCGCGCTCAGTGCGGCCGGCGTGCCGCTCTACGCCGAGGACGGCCCGGACGGCGGATACCAACTGGTGGCCGGCTTCCGGACCCGGCTGACTGGCCTCACCGAGGACGAGGCTCGGGCGCTGTTTCTGACCGGGCTGCCCGGGCCGGCGGCCGACCTCGGCCTGGGCGCCCTGCTGTCGGCGGCCGAGCTCAAGCTGGCGGCCGCGCTGCCACCGGCGCTGCGGGAGAGCGCCAACCGGGTCCGCGACCGATTCCACTTCGACGCGCCCCGCTGGTACAGCCAGGGCGACGCCAGCCCGCATCTGGGGGCGGTAGCCGACGCGCTGTGGCAGCAGCGCCGGATCCGCGCCCATTACCGGCGGTGGCAGGCGCCGACCGATGTGACCCGCGTCCTCGACCCGCTCGGCCTCGTGCTGAAGGCCGGCGTCTGGTACCTGGTGGCGGCGGCCGAGCCCCGCGACGGGGCCGAAGGCCGAACCCCGCGGACCTACCGAGTCAACCAGATCCTCGACCTGACCCTGCTCGACGAGCGGTTCGAGCGCCCGTCCACTTTCGACCTTGCCGGCTACTGGGCCGGTTACCTCAGCCAGTTCCAGGCCCGGCTGCACCAGGGCGAGGCGGTGGTGCGGTTCTCGCCGGGCGCCCTGGAGCGGCTGCCCGACCTGGTTGGGGCCGACGTCCGGGCGGCGGTGGCCGCGACCGGGCGGATGGACCGGTCCGGGTGGGTGCGGGCGACGGTGCCGATCGAGTCGCTGATCCATGCCGAGGGTCAGTTCCTACGGTTCGGGGCCGAGGTCGAGGTGGTGAGGCCGGCCGAACTCCGGTCCCGGCTAGTCGCGGCCGCCCGCGGTATGGCCGACCTGTACGCATCCGCGGCTGAGTTGACGGGGTAATGCGGCGTAGACAGTGTCTACGACCGCGCGGGCATTTAACGAACGGCGAGCGGGTGGTCCACGACGACGCTCATTCAGTCCGGCGGAGAAGCTACGGCTCGTGGCCAGGTACGAGACGGCCACCGATTTTAGTGCGGAGAAGAGGCCCCGACGACGCGCCGATCAGGCTAAGCACCACCGTACGCATAGTCCGCAGCCACCAACCCAAGCCCCAAGATCATAAGTAGATAGCGTTATCGGCGGTGGCACAGTTCGGCCTGTCCCACCGCCGACTTCGGAAACTTGATCACCGATAGGAGGGTGCCGCAGCCCACGACGCAAGAGGGTGCAGGCGCCGTTGGTGGCTAGGCTGGCCGACGCCGCCCGCTTCAGCCGCCACTCGCCAGGTGACCGCCGGTTCGTCGATGAGACGTACGTGAAGGTCAACGGCGTGTGGCGGTACGTGTACCGGGCGGTCGACCAGGACGGGCAGGTCATCGACGTGCTGGTCTCGGCCCGCCGGGACGCCGAAGCGGCCCGCAGATTCTTTCGCCGGGCGCTGTCGACATTGAAGGTGACACCCAGCGAGGTCGTCACCGACGCCGCGCCGGTCTACCCCGGGGTGCTGGATGAGCTGGTCCCGTCCGCGTGGCACCACGTCGAGCAGTACGCCAATAACCCGATCGAGGCTGATCACAGCCAGCTCAACACCGGTTGAGACCGATGCGCGGGCTACCAACAGACAAGACAGCACAAGTGATCATCGCCGGCCACGCATTCATGCAGAACCTCTGATGCGGCCACTACGAACTCGCCATTGACACCCCGCCCGCTACGCGGGTCGCCGCCGCGTTCACCGAACTCGCCGAAGCGATCTGACCACGGGGGGCCGACACGGGTTCAACTGGATTAGCGAGGGATCCTGGTCCTTCAGGGTCGGGAGGAATCGCGTCACGGACCGGGATGTTTCTGCCCTTTGATGTAGTCCTTGATCATTTCCAGTGGGGCGCCGCCGCAGGACGCGGCGAAGTACGAAGGGGACCACAGGTGTCCGTGCATGATGTGCTGGTTGATCCGGTCGGTGAACTCCTTGCGTAGGTAGTGCGCCGAGACGCCCTTGAGTCGGTTGACCAGCGTGGAGATGGGCAGCTTGGGTGGGTAGTGCACGAGCAGGTGGACGTGGTCGTCCTCGCCGTTGAACTCGCGCAGTTCGGCGCAGGCCTGCCGCATGATCTGTTCGCAGTGGGTGAGCATCGTGTCGTTGAGGACGTCCCGCCGATACTTGGTGACGAAGACAAGATGTACGTGCAGGTTG
>NZ_JBEXIK010000062.1:0-36230 GCF_040608515.1 Micromonospora sp. NPDC005173 | reverse complement strand
TCGTCGGCCTGGTGACGAACGTGCTGTCCCTGGCGGCGAAGGGTGCCCCGGTCTTGTCGTGGAGGCTGCTGCTGGCCTGCGGGGCTGCGATGCTACCCACGACGGGGTACGCCTCAGAGCATCGGGCGGCCGACCACCGAGGCGACCAGCCGGGCGAACTCCTCCAACCGGGCGATCTGCCCGGCCCCGCCGTCGTCGAGGGTCTTGCCGAAGCGCAGCGCGTCGTGCCGCGGCGCACCGGACATCTCCTCGGTCGGCGGCGCCTCATCCAGCGAGGTGAGCAGCAGGTAGACGTCGATGCTGTCGACCCGGATCTCACCGCTGTCGGAGCGGGTGAGCCGACGCCGGCAGCCGACCTCGGTGACGGTGGAGACCGGCACCACCCGCAGGGACGACGTCATCGACCCCGGTGGCCCCTCCTCCGGCGGCACGTCCTCGCCGTGCCAGAGGATCAGCCGGCTGCCGTCGCAGACCACGACCTCCTGCCACACGCCGTTGACCTCGTTGACGAAGCGTTCCAGGGTGAAGCCGAGCACCGACGCGCCGCGCAGCACCCCACCGAGCGCCTCCAGGGCGACGTCCGGGTCGCGCAGGTAGGCCCGCGCCGCCGACTCCAGGTCCTGGTAGGGCGACCAGTCGGGAAACACCGCGGGCAGGTCACCGCCGCCGTACCCCGGTCGGCTCATGCCGCCGCCTCCCCCCGCTCGGCGCCGCCAGCGCCCAGCTCATCGGTCACGGCCTGTCCTTCTCCCCCGTCGCGTCGGGATCCACACCTGCCGCCTGAGCGGCGGCGGCCTGCCGGGCCGCCTCCGCCTCGCGCAACACCTGCCGGCGCTGCACGTACGCCTCGGTGCCCTTGCTGGGCTTACGACGCCGGGGCGGCGCGGTGACCCCGGGGGCCAGCTTCCGCGCGGAGACCAGGAACGCGGTGTGCGCGATCATCCGGTGATCCGGACGGACGGCGAGGCCCTCGGCGTGCCAGTCGCGCACCAGCGACTCCCACGCCCTCGGCTCGGTCCAGCCGCCGCGCTCCCGCAACGCCTCCACCAGCTCGGAGAGCTGGGGCGTGGTGGCCACGTAACCGATGAACACCCCGCCGGGCACCAGCGCCCGCTCGACCATGTCGAGGGTCTCCCAAGGGGTGAGCATGTCCAGGATGATCCGGTCGAAGCCGGTCTCCTGGCACTGCGCGACGTCGCCGACGTGCAGGTTCCATGCCGGGTGCGGCCCGTTGAAGAACGACTCGACGTTGCGCTTGGCGATCTGGGCGAAGTCGTCACGCAGCTCGAACGAGTGCAGCTCTCCCTCGGTGCCGACCGCGCGCAGCAGCGAGCAGCTGAGCGCGCCGGAGCCGGCGCCGGCCTCCAGCACCTTCGCGCCGGGGAAGATGTCGCCCATCGCAACGATCTGCGCCGAGTCCTTCGGGTAGATCACCTGTGCGCCGCGCGGCATGGACAGCACGTAGTCCGACAGCAGCGGCCGCAGCGCCAGGAACGCGGTGCCGCCGCCGGAGGTGGTCACCACACTGCCGTCGGGCAGCCCGATCAGCGCGTCGTGCGCCAGGATGCCGCGGTGGGTGTGGAACTCCTTGCCGGGCTCCAGCGTCACGGTGTGCATCCGCCCCTTCGGGTCGGTCAGCTGCACCCGGTCGCCGGGCCGAAAAGGCCCGCGGTGCACGGGTGTCAGCGCCGGGGTGGCGGCGTCGGCCGGGACGGTGGAGGGAGTTGCGGTCACGATGTCATCTTCCGGTTGGGTTCGAGGAGCTGCGCCAGGTCCGCGATGTGCAGGATGCCGACGACATCTTCGCCTGCGGTCACCACGTACTGCGCGCCTGGGTGGGTCTGCACGGCCTCCATCACCCGCTCCCCGTCCAGCCCGACCGGCAGCGCCGGAAGCGCGCCCAACGACCGGGCGACGGCGTCCACCGCCAGCCACGGGCGACGCTCGGCGGGCACCGCCTCGGCGGCGACCGGGTCGACCAGCGCGACCGGCCGGCCGGTGGAGTCGGTGACCAGCAGCGCGGCGCCGGGTTGCCCGCCCTCGGTGCGCCGGCGCTGGGCCTCGGACAGCGGCGTGCCGGTGGTCACCGGCCAGACCGGCCGGGCCAGCCGGGACAGGTCGATCAGCGGGAACCGGCGGCTGACCCGGGCGGCCCGGATCGACTGCCCGGCGCCGCGCCAGAGGGTGACGGCGACCAGCAGCATCAGCGGCAGCGCCAACGGCGCCAGGTAGTCGGCCAGGGTGAGCAGGAGGACCAGGAAGGCGGTGCCGGCGGCGACCACGCGGCCCGTCCAGCCGGCGACCTCGGTGCCCCGGTGCCGGTCGCGGGTGAGCGCCCACACCGCGGCGCGCAGCGCCCGGCCGCCGTCCAGCGGCAGCCCGGGCAGGCTGTTGAACACCGCGACGATGACGTTGCTCACCGCGAGCTGGAAGGCCAGTTGGTGGGCCACGGTCTGCTCGGGCAGGGCGAGCGTGGCGGCCACCGCGAGGACGCCGAGCACCGCGGACACCGCCGGGCCGGCCAGCGAGACCAGCAGGTCGACCCGGGGCGTCGGGGCGTCCCGGTCCATCTCGGTGTAGCCGCCGAGCAGTTCCAGGGTGATCCCGCGCACACCGATGCCGTACCGCCGGGCGGTCAGCGCGTGGCCCAGCTCGTGCAGCAGCACCGAGCCGAGCAGCGACACCACGAACCCGAAGCCGATCAGGTAGCCGCTGAGCTGCGACAGATCCAACTGCCGGCGGGCGAATTCGGCGTACAGCACCGCGACCAGCAGGGCGAGCAGGACCATGGAGCCGTTGAGGTGCAACGGCACCCCGAACACCCGGCCCACGCTCAGGCCGGAACGGCGGTCGGGCCGACGCGGCGGCCGGGATGTCTGCTCCATCGCAACGATGCTACGGACCGGGCGGGCGGCGGTCGGTGTCACACCGGTGCCCTAACCTTTGCGGACATGACGGCGGAACCGGTCACCACCCCACAGTCCCCCTCCCCGGCGCAGGTGCCGCCCACAGTGCGGGCCTCGCTGTCCCCGTCGCGGGCGGCTGATTTCAAGACCTGCCCCCTGCTCTACCGGTTCCGCAGCATCGACCGCCTGCCCGAGCGGACAACCGTCGAGCAGGCCCGGGGCACCCTGGTGCACGCAGTGCTGGAGCGACTGTTCGACCTGCCAGCGCCGGGCCGCACGCCGGCCGCTGCCGGTGACCTGGTGGCCCCCCAGTGGGACCGGATGGTCACCGAGCAGCCGGAGCTGGCCGGCCTCTTCGAGGGCGCCGAGCCGGCCGGCCCGGTGGAGTTCCTCCGCTCCGCCGCCGCGCTGCTGGAGGGCTACTTCGCGGTGGAGGACCCGACCCGGCTGGAGCCGGCCGAGCGGGAGAGCCTGATCTCGGCGGTGGTCGACGAGGAGCTGCTGATCCGGGGCTACCTCGACCGGCTCGACGTGGCCCCGGACGGCGCGCTGCGGGTGGTCGACTACAAGACCGGCGGCGCCCCACGGGAGGCGTTCGAGGCGCGGGCGCTGTTTCAGCTGAAGTTCTACGCGCTGGTGCTGTGGCGTACCCGGGGGGTGGTGCCCCGGGTGCTGCGGCTGCTCTACCTGCGCGACGCCGAGGTGTTGGACTACACGCCCGACGCCGACGAGTTGGTCCGCTTCGAGCGCACGGTGGTGGCGCTGTGGCGGGCGATCGAGCAGGCCACCGCCCAGCAGGATTTCCGGCCCCGGCCGAGCCGGCTCTGCGACTGGTGCAGCCACCAGGCGCTGTGTCCCACCTTCGGTGGCACCCCGCCGCCGTTCCCGGTCGCGGTGGCCAACACCGATCCGCTCCGCGACGCCCGGTCCGGTCCGGCGGCGCCGGGCGCCGACGAGTGACCTCCGGACGCGCCCGCCAGTCACCGTGAGGCTGGCCGCCAGCGGCATCCCCTGACCGCTCGCGCCGGCCGCCCCACCCCCCGCGACACACCTCAGCCGGAAACCCGACCGGGCTCGTACCGTGCCGGTCGGGACGCGGCGACGGGCCGGCCTCTACGGTGGTCCGCGACGCACGGGCCGGTGTGCGCGAGGATGTCCGGTGCGGCAGCGGCGTCGGCGCGGCGACAGGGAGACGAGATGAGCGATCGGGTGGCCTCGGCGCGGCCGGTGCGGATCCTGCTCGCCGACGACCAGCCGCTGTTGCGCACCGGGTTCCGGATGGTGCTGGGCGCCGAGCGCGACCTGGACGTGGTGGCGGAGGCCGGCGACGGCCTCGAGGCGGTGGAGTTGTCCCGCCGGCTGCTGCCTGACGTGGTGCTGATGGACATCCGGATGCCCCGGATGGACGGGGTGGCCGCGACCCGGGCGATCGTCGACGCCCGGCTGCCGGTGCGGGTGCTGGTGTTGACGACCTTCGACCTGGACGAGTACGTGGTGGGCGCGCTGCGCGCCGGCGCCAGCGGGTTCCTGGCCAAGGACGTCCCGGCCGAGGAGTTGATCGCGGCGATCCGCACGGTGGCCGGCGGGGACGCGGTGGTGGCGCCGCGGATCCTGCGGCGGCTGCTGGACCGCTTCGCCGACCTGCTGCCCGACCCGGCGGCGACACCGTCGTCGGCGCTCAGCGCGCTCACCGAGCGGGAACGCGAGGTGCTGGTGCAGGTGGCTCGAGGGCTGTCTAACGCCGAGATCGCGGTGGCACTGTCGGTCAGCGAAACCACCATCAAGACCCACGTCGGGCACGTGCTGACCAAGCTGCGGCTGCGCGACCGGGTGCAGGCGGTGGTGCTGGCGTACGAGTCGGGGCTGGTCCGTCCCCGGGCGTAGCCCGCACCCGCCCGACTACCCCACCGGGCGTACTCGAAGATCCCTCCGCGGGGTGACGGCCAGGTTGCCGCGCTCACCTACCGTGACCGGAGATGGCTCGGCGCGGTTGACCCTCTCGTGGGGTCAGCTCCTAGCGTCGGGCCCGGCAGCGTTTCGCCGGTCGGAAAACAGGTCGACCGGCCGTCGGGTCAGGGGCAACCCTGAGTCGGCATGGGGGTGCACCCGCAGCGTGAAATCCGCGCCGGGTCAACCCATGGGCGGACGGGTCGGGCGCGTACAGCGCCGATGATGAGAACAGTCGCGCCGGACCAGCGGGGGCGGCGCGTATTGGCAGAGACGGAAGAGGTAGATGACGTGACCGCGACGGTAGGCCAGCAGGCGCAGGCCGCGGCCCGGGCGAACGACGTGTGGAAGGTGTACGGCAGCGGTGAGGCACAGGTCATCGCGCTGAGGGGGGTCAGCGCGGAATTCGAACGCGGCCGGTTCACCGCGATCATGGGCCCGTCGGGTTCCGGCAAGTCGACGCTGATGCACTGCCTGGCCGGTCTGGACTCGGTGACCCGGGGCACGGTGGAGATCGGCGAGACGACCGTCACGGGGCTGGGTGACTCCGGGTTGACGAAGCTCCGCCGCGACAAGGTCGGCTTCATCTTCCAGCAGTTCAACCTGCTGCCCACGCTGACCGCCAAGGAGAACATCCTGCTCCCGCTGTCGATCGCCGGGCGCAAGCCCGACCCGGCCTGGTACGACACGGTGATCGACACGGTCGGCCTGCGGGACCGGCTGGACCACCGGCCGGCGCAGCTCTCCGGCGGGCAGCAGCAGCGGGTGGCGTGCGCACGGGCGCTGGTCTCCCGCCCCGAGGTGATCTTCGCGGACGAGCCGACCGGCAACCTGGACTCCCGTTCCGGCGCGGAGGTGCTCAACTTCCTGCGCAACTCGGTCCGCGAGCACGGCCAGACCATCGTGATGGTCACCCACGACCCGACCGCCGCCGCGTACTCCGACCGGGTGGTCTTCCTCGCCGACGGTGAGATCGTCTCGGAGCTGATCGAGCCGACCGCCGAGACGGTGCTGGACACCATGAAGAAGCTGGACGCTCCGGCCGAGGTGGGCAACTGATGTTCCGGGCGACACTGAAGAGTCTGCTGGCCCGCAAGGTCCGGCTGATCCTGTCCGGGCTGGCCGTGGTGCTCGGGGTGATGTTCGTCTCCGGCGCCTTCGTGCTCACGGACACGCTGGGCCGCTCCTTCGACTCGGTCTTCGCCGACGGCTTCTCCGAGATCGACGTGAACGTCACGGCGAAGCCGAAGGTCGAGGTCAGCGAGATCGAGGGCGAGCAGACCGCCACCCCGCTGCCCGCCGCCGTGGTGGACCGGGTCAAGCAGGTGCCGGGAGTGGCTTCGGCGACCGGCATCGTCAACGCCGACGGCGCCCGCGTGATCGGCAGCAACGGCAAGGTGGTCACCTCGTTCGGTCCGCCGCAGTTGGGCGAGAACTGGACCGGTGAGAGCGAGCTGTTGCAGCTGCGGGAGGGCCGCGGGCCGCAGGCCGACGATGAGATCGTCATCAACAAGTCGCTGGCCACCGCCGCGAAGGTGCAGGTCGGCCAGAAGGTCGGCGTGCTCACCGCGTTCGAGTCGAAGAAGCGGGACTTCACCCTGGTCGGCATCCTCGGTTACAGCGGTGACCGGGACTCGATCGGCGGGCTCAACGAGGTCTTCTTCACCACTCCGGTGGCGCAGCGACTGATGATCGGCGAGCCGGACGCGTTCAGCAGCATCACCGTGCGCACTGCCGACGGGGTCTCCGACGAGACGCTGCGCGACGACGTGGCCCGCACCCTGGGGGCGGATTACGAGGTGAAGACCGGCGAGCAGGTGGCCGCGGACGCCTCGGCCAGCCTGAAGGAGGGCCTGTCCTTCTTCAACAAGATCCTGCTCGGCTTCGCCGCGGTGGCGCTGCTGGTGGGCACCTTCCTGATCCTCAACACCTTCTCGATCATCGTCGCCCAGCGCACCCGGGAGCTGGCGCTGATGCGCGCCATCGGGGCCAGCGGCCGGCAGATCATCGGTTCGGTGGTGCTGGAGGCCATCGCGGTGGGGCTGATCGCCTCGGTGCTCGGCCTGGCAGCCGGCATCGGGGTGGGCGCGCTGTTGGCGTTCCTGTTCGGCAAGCTGGCCGGTGGCCTCACCCTGGCCGGGATCGGCGTGCCGGCGGCCGCGGTGATCGGCTCGTTCGCCGTCGGTCTGGTGATCACCGTGGTGGCGGCGCTGCTGCCGGCGCTGCGGGCGTCCCGGATCCCGCCGATCGCGGCGATGCAGGACGTGGCCACCCCGGACCGGCCGCTGACCAAGATCACGGTGGCCGGGTCGGTGATCACCGGCATCGGCGCGGTGCTGCTCTTCCTCGGGCTCAGCGGCAACGCCAGCGGTCAGACGCTGCCCACCATCCTCGGTGGGGTGCTGTTCGCCTTCATCGGCGTGGCGCTCCTGACGCCGCTGATCAGCCGGCCGGTGGTGGGCCTGCTCGGCGCGATCTTCTCCTGGTCGGTGCCGGGCAAGCTGGGCCGGCTGAACTCCGGGCGCAACCCGCGCCGCACCGCGATCACCGCAGCCGCGCTGATGGTCGGCATCGCGCTGGTCACCGGCGTCACGGTGATCCTCGACTCGGCCAAGGGCAGCATCAGTGCGCTTGCCGAGGACACCATCAAGGCCGAGTTGGTGATCTCCGGTGTGCAGGGCGGCCCACGGCCGCCGAGCTTCGACCCGGGGGTGCTGGATCGGGCCAAGGCCCTGCCGGGCGTGCAGATGGTCGACGGCGAGTACGGCGACATGGCGAAGCTCAACGGCGAGAGCACCTGGGTCGCGGCGAGCAGCGACGTCGCGTCGCTGCGGCAGATCTTCGGCGCGAAGCCCACCGCCGGTGACATCGACCGGCTCGGGCCGACCCAGATGCTGGTCAGCTCGGATACCGCCACCTCTCGGGACCTGACGGTGGGCTCGACGGTGAACGTGCAGCTGACCCGGGGCGACGCGCGGACGTACACGGTCAGCGGCATCTACGAGTCCTCGCAGCTGACCAACCCGGTGACACTGCCGGCGGAGGCGGCGAAGGACTTCGCCATCCCCCAGCCCATCCAGGGCTTCATCCAGTTGGCCCCCGGCACCCGGGTCGCCGACGTGCAGCCGCAGGTGGAGGCGCTGCTCGCGGACAGCCCTGAGGTGTCGGTGGCCGACCGGGCCGCGTTCATCAAGCAGCAGACCGGTCAGCTCGACGGGCTGCTCACCATGATCCAGATTCTGCTGGCGCTGGCCATCGTGATCGCCGTACTCGGCATCATCAACACCCTGGCGCTGTCGGTGCTGGAGCGGACCCGGGAGTTGGGTCTGCTGCGGGCCATCGGCCTGCGCCGGTCGCAGACCATGGGCATGATCACCGTCGAGGCGGTGGTGATCTCGGTGTTCGGCGCGCTGCTCGGCGTGGTGGTCGGCACCGGCCTCGGCGCGGCGGTTGTCGAGGCGCTCAAGGACGAGGGAATCACCGACCTGATCCTGCCCTGGGGTCAGATGGGGGTGTTCCTCGGTCTCGCCGCGATCATCGGGGTGGTGGCCGCGGTGCTGCCGGCGATCCGGGCGGCCCGGATCAACGTCCTGGGCGCGATCGCCCACGACTGACCGGCTACCCCGAGACCCCCGGTGCCGTTCGCGGTGCCGGGGGTCTCGCACGTTCGGCCTCGGCTGAATCGTCCTCCGGGCCGACGCCGAGCTGCCACGATGGCGGTGCCGGCCGGCCAGCGGCCCCGGGCGGCGGTGGCGAGCCGGGAAGGGTGACATGACCGATCAGGACGCGTACCAGCAGGCCCTGGACAACGCCGAGCGCCTGCTCGGTCAGCCGCTCGTGCTGCCGCTCGGCGCCGGCGAGCCCTCGGTGGGGCAGGATTTCCGCCGCCTGGCCACCGTGCAGACCTTCGGCGAGGCATGGCCCCGGGAGGGGTTGGACCTGCGCAGCCGTTGCCTGGTCTCGGTGGCGATCGCCGCCGCTCTCGGCACCCACGAGCCGTTGCGCGGTCAGCTGCGCATCGCCCTGCAATCGGGGGTGACCAGGGAGGAGATCGTCGAGCTGTTCATCCACCTGGCCGCCTACGCGGGCGCCGCGCGGGCGTTCGACGGCTACCAGGTGGTCACGGCGGTCTTCGCCGAGCGCCCCTGACCCGCGCCCGTCGCGGTCAGCCGGCCTCGGTCAGTCGGTCGCGCTGGCGCGGTTGACCAGCAGCGCGGCGAGCAGCTCCAGGTCCGCGCCGGTCAGGCTCTCCAGCTGACGTACGCCGGCCATGACGGGCAGCGCCTCCACGGGTACGGCCAGCACCGCCGCGCCGGCGGCGAGCGCGCTGGCCACCCCGGTCGGTGAGTCCTCGATCGCCACGCAGCGGCCGATCGGCACGCCCAGCAGCCGGGCCGCGGTCAGGTAGGGCTCCGGGTGCGGCTTGGCCGCGACGACCTCGTCACCGCAGACCACCGCGTCGAAGCTGTCCCGGCCCAGGGTGTCCAGGGCGATCTCGACCAGCGGCCGGCCGCTGGAGGTGACCAGCGCGGTGGGGATGTCGGCGGCCCGGACGGCGCGCAGCAGGGCGAGCGCCCCAGGACGCCACTGCAGGCCGGTGCGGAACAGCTCCAGGATCCGGGTGTTGATCCACGCCGCGCTGAGCTCCGGGTCACGTTCGGGCTGCCCCAGGTCGTCGTGCAGGATCCGCATCGAGTCGGCCATGCTGGTGCCGACGATCGACCGCCGGGCGGCGATGGAGAGTTCGCCGCCGTAGTCGCGCGCGAGTTCCTGTAGCGCGACGTCCCACAGCTTCTCGCTGTCGACCAGCGTGCCGTCCATGTCGAAGAGCACGGCGGCGAGGTGTTGGCTGCTCAGCGGATCCTCCAGGGTCGTGGCCGACACCGGCGATCCTGCCAGGGTCGGACGCGGCCGGTGGCGGCGGCGGCCGAAGGGGTGATCCGGGCAACCCCGGTCAGCCCAGGTCGCAGGCCTCCAGGGAGCGCTCGTAGCCGCGGAAGAACGACTCGGTGCGCTGCTCGGCGGTGCCGTGCGAGCCTTCCGCGAACCACGGCTGGTCCGGGTCGTCGCCGACCGCCGCCAGCCCTTCTCTGAACTCGTCCAGGTCACCCTCGGCCAGGCTCAGGGCGCCGGAGCGCACCGAGTCACCGAGGTACGCCCCGGCCATGCAGTCGGCCTGCAACTCCTGCTGGATGGTGAAGTTGTATCGGATTCCGAGCCGCACCTGGACGCCGTGGGCGTACTCGTGGCCGAGCAGGTAGAACACGAAGGCGTCACCGACCTGGCGGAACGCCGCCACCGACCAGGTGACGTCGTAGGCGATGAAGTCGCCCTGCGAGCAGTAGACCGCGTTGTTGCGCGGCAGCGGCTGGCCGCCGCAGGACACCTCACCCGCCCGCTGGTACGGGGTGATCCGGCGGATCGCCTGGAAGCTCTGCCCGGAGGCCTTGAACTGGGCCGCCCAGTACCGCTCGGCGATCGCCTGCGCGTCGGCGACGTCCTGCTCGAACTCGGCAACGCTGGTGGTGCTGTCGGCCCGGGTGGTGCTGGGCCCCGGCGAGGCCGCCGAAGGTCGCTCACCCTCCGGCTCGGCCAGCCCACCGCCGGCGCAGGCTGCCGACACCAGTACGGCGATCAGCAGGCCCGCCAGCGGACCCCACCCGTCGCGTCCTGACCGTGCCCCCACTGCGCCTCCCCTGGTCGTCGGTGCTGCGCTGGCAGTACCCCGACAACACGACCGTAACGCCCACCACCACATTCACGCATGTCGGTGCCGGACGGTTCACATGTGCCGGACGGTTCACGGCGCGGACGTCGGGCGGCCACAATGGGCCGGGGCGGGTGTCCGTCCGGTGAGGAGGGTCGTGGTGCACGAGCTGGGCAGCCGTCTGCGCAGCCAGCCTGCCCCGGCGCACATCGTCTGGCGCTCGCTCAACGACCCCTACCAGGCCGGCAGCCGACCCTGGTTGGAGTTGCGGGACGACGAGGTGCCGCCCCGGGTGGTGGCGGGCAACGCACCGGTGCTGGTGGTCTGGTCGTCGCTGTGGCCGCACCGGCCGCTCGACCGGATCCGGTTCGACCTGACCCCCCAGCCGCCCGGCCAGGGCTGCACGCTGCGCTGGACGCTCACCACGGACGGGGACCTGCCGGGCGAGAGCACCCTCGGGTATCTGCGGCACCGGCTCAACTATCTGATCAACGACCGGCTCCGGCTCTCCTACGGACAGTGACCCGTCAGCCGCTGCTGTCGCGCCCGCGCTGCCAGGTCTCGCCCTGGTCGCCGTGCCGCTCGGCCTCGTACCTCTGCTGCCTGGCCCGGGCGTCCCGGCCGGCGGCATCGTCGTCGGCGGAGCTCAACCGCCCCCGATCACGCCACACCACCACTCCGAACGCCCCACCCGCCACCACAACAAAAACCCCCACCACCACCCACACGGTAGTCATCCCCCCACGCTAACCACCCCCCGCCAACCCGCGCCCCCGCGCCGTCCCCCGCCCCCCACTCCGCCCGGCGATCATGAGGTTGTCGCCTCGTGGCGCGGCGTGTCGTGACGCTAACTTCATGATCAACCGACGGTGAGGGGGGGTAGAGCCGGCGGTGGGGGGCGGAAACCCGTGGGGTGGGGTCGTAGTTTGTCCGGGTGGGGTTGGTGGTTTCGACGTCTCTGGTGAGGCGGCGCCGTCGTGGCGCCGGAACAGGAGGACCACCGTGAAGTACATGATCATGCTCTATGGCTCGCAGCAGGACTACGACGTGCTGTCCGGCCGGGCGACCGACCGGCCGGCCATGTCGGCCGAGCAGATCGCGGCCATGCACAAGCACATGGAGACGTACCACCAGGCGCTCGCCGAGTCCGGGGAACTGGTCGACGCCCGGGGCCTCAGCGAGCCGGTGCACGCCCGCCGGGTGCAGGTGCGCGAGGGCGCGCCGGTGGTCACCGACGGCCCGTACCCGGAGACGCAGGAGGTGCTGGCCGGTTACACGATCGTGGAGTGCGCCAGCTTCGACCGGGCCACCGAGATCGCCGCCGGCCTGGTCGATCCGGACGAGCCGGGCGGGTACGTGGACGTGCGGCCGGTGGTGGACGGCGTCGAGGACCTGGCCGGCTGACCCGTGCCGGAGACCGTACCGCCCGTCGAGGACCTGCTGCGCGAGCTGGCGCCGCAGGTCCTCGGCGCGCTGGTACGCCGCTACGGGCACTTCGACACCGCCGAGGACGCCGTCCAGGAGGCGCTGATCGCCGCAGCGGGTGGCTGGCCGCGCGACGGCGTACCGGAGAATCCCCGCGGCTGGCTGATCACCGTCGCGTCCCGCCGGCTGACCGACCTGCTGCGCAGTGAGCAGGCACGGATGCGGCGGGAGGACGTCGTGGCGCGGTGGGTGCTGCCCGAGCAGTGGCGCGCTCCCGCCGCCGACCGGCCGCCGGCGGACGCCGACGACACGCTCATCCTGCTGTTCCTGTGCTGCCATCCGGCACTCTCGCCGGCCTCGCAGATCGCGCTCACGCTGCGCGCGGTGGGCGGCTTGAGCACTGCCGAGGTGGCTCGCGCGTTCCTGGTGCCGGAGGCGACGATGACCCGGCGGATCAGCCGGGGCAAGCAACGGATCCGGGACAGTGGGCTGCGGTTCGCCCCGCCCACCGGCCCGGAGCGCGCCGACCGGCTCGCCGCCGTGCTGCACGTGCTCTACCTGGTCTTCACCGAGGGGTACGCGCGCACGGCCGGCCCCGGTCTGCTGCGCGCCGACCTGACCGCCGAGGCGATCCGGCTGACCCGCCTGGTTCGTTCGCTGTTGCCGGACGATCCCGAGGTCGCCGGGCTGCTCGCGTTGATGCTGCTCACCGACGCCCGCGCACCGGCCCGGATCGGCCCGCACGGCGAGCTGGTGCCGATGGCCGAGCAGGACCGCGGCCGGTGGCGGGCCGACCAGATCGCCGAGGGGGTCGCCCTGATCACCGGGGCGCTGCCGCGCGGGGTCGTCGGGCCGTACCAGCTCCAGGCGGCCATCGCGGCCGTGCACGACGAGGCGCCCAGCGCGGCGGCCACTGACTGGGCGCAGATCACCGCCCTGTACGAGGTGCTGCTGGGCATCTCCGACAACCCGGTCGTGGCGCTCAACCATGCGGTGGCGGTGGCGATGAGCCGGGGCGCGCCGGCCGGGTTGACGCTGCTCGCCGAGCTGGCCGACGACGCCCGGTTGGCCGACGACCCACGACTGCCGGCCGCCCGAGCCCACCTGTGGGAGCTGGTCGGCGAGCGTGCCGCCGCTCGGGACGCCTACCGGACGGCGGCGGCGCGGTCGACGAACCTGGCCCAGCAGCGCTACCTGAACGCCCGCGCGGAGCGCCTCGCAGACGACGTTTGACTGAGCCGACGCCGGTCGCGGCCGTCGCTACGGCCGCGACGGTGGCCGGGTCAGGGGCTCGCGGCCAGGAAGACGAAGGCGGCCAGCAACACCAGGTGTACGCCGCCCTGCAACACGTTGGCCCGGCCCGGCACCACGGTCAGCACCGCGGTCACCGCGGTGAGCGCCAGCAGCGCGAGTTGGGTGCCACCGAGGCCGAGCAGCAGGGGGCCGTCCAGCCAGATCGAGGCGATCGCGATCGCCGGGATCGTCAGGCCGATGCTGGCCATCGCCGAGCCGAGCGCGAGGTTCAGGCTGATCTGCACCCGGTCGCGGCGGGCGGCGCGGGCCGCGGCCAGGGTCTCCGGCAGCAGCACCAGCAGGGCGATGATGACGCCGACGAACGCGTGGGGCAGGTTCGCCGCCGCCACCCCGGCCTCGATGGTCGGGGAGACGGTCTTGGCATCGCCGACAACCGCGATCAGCGCCACCAGCAGCAGCCCCAGGCTGATCAACGCCGCGCGGGTGGTCGGCGGCTTGGCGTGCTCCTCCTCGTCGATCACCCGGCCCTGGCTGTCGACCGGCAGGAAGTAGTCGCGGTGCCGGCCGGTCTGCACCAGCACGAACAGCCCGTACAGCGCCAGCGATGCGACGGCGGCGAAGGCGAGCTGGGCCGGGCTGAACTCCGGGCCGGGCCGGGCGGTGGTGAAGGTCGGAATGACCAGGCTCAGGGTGGCCAGGGTGATCACGGTGGCCAGCGCCCCGCCGGTGCCCTCGGGGTTGAACACCGCCACCCGGCGGCGCAGCGCCCCGAGCAGCAGGGACAGGCCGAGGATCCCGTTACAGGTGATCATGACAGCGGCGAAGACGGTGTCCCGGGCGAGCGACTGGGTCTTCTCCGGCCCGCTGATCATCAGCGTGACGATCAGGGCGACCTCGATCACCGTGACCGCGACGGCGAGCACCAGGGACCCGTACGGCTCTCCCACCCGGTGGGCGACCACCTCCGCGTGGTGCACCGCCGCCAGCACCGCGCCACCCAGCAGCACCGCGACCACCACGATGACGGGTCCGGGCAATTCTCGTCCCCAGGTGGCCATGAGCACCAGCACCGCGAGAACGGGTACGGCGACGGTCCAGTCGGACAGGCGGAAGCGACGGAGGGTGGCCATGCATAAAGAGTGCCAGGTCAGGTGATCATGTGCCCACCATCGACGCAGCCACGTTGGTGTCAGAGGTCTCCCCAACGGTCGAGGGCCGTGATCAGCGACCGCCTTGATGCCACCCGAGCAGGGCTTCCTGCACGCACGGAAACCGTAACCCATAGGTTACGCTTTGGCGATGGACGAGGTGGCCGCCGCGATCGCGGACCCGGTACGGCGCCGCATCCTGACCATGCTGCGCGACGCACCGCTGACCGCGGGCGACATCGCCCAGCGGTTCGCGATCAGCCGACCCGCGATCAGCCGACACCTGAGGGTGCTGCGGGACAGCGGGCTCGTCCGCGACGAGTTGGTCGGCCGAAACCGGATCTACCGGCTCGATCCCGGCCCGCTCGCCGAGCTGGTCGACTGGCTCGCCGAGCTCGTTGCCGCCGACCGCTGGGAGCGGCGCCTCGACGCGTTGGAGACCGAGGTCTATCGCACCCGCCGAGAACGCCGCGGTCGCGGCCCGGCGGAGCATCGAAGGGAGCACACGGCATGACGCGTACACCCGCCGGACGACTGTTCCGCACCGCCACCGGCCACGATCTCGTCCTCACCCGCACGTTCCGCGCCCCGGCTGCGGACGTGTGGGCCAGCCTGACCGATCCGGAGCGCACGGCCCGCTGGTTCGGCCCCTGGGAGGGCGACGCCGCGCCCGGCCGGACCATCCGGGTCCAGATGGCGTACGAGGAGCAGCAGCCCTGGTGTGAGGTCCGCATCGACGCGTGCGAGCCGGAGCAGCGCCTGGCCGTGTCGATGGTCGACAGCTACGGGACCTGGTTGCTGGAGATGGCGCTGTCCGAGACCGACGGCAGCACCGAGCTGCGGTTCGTCCAACACCTGACCAGCGTGGAGGGCATCGCCGAGGTGGGCGCCGGTTGGGAGTACTACCTGGACATGCTCGTCGCCTCCCGGGACGGCTCACCCCGTCCCGAGTTCGACGAGTACCACCCCGCGATGCAGCGCTACTACCAGGCGCTTGCCGCCCAGGAGACGCCCGACGCCGCCCAGCACGCCTAGGCGCGGCGGCGCGTCTCCTGGTGCAGCGCCGCGAACTCGGCGGTCAACGCCGGCAACGGGAAGTGCGCGTTCAGGCCACTGGGGTTGGGCAGGACCCAGACCCGGGCTGGGCCCAGCCGATCCGGCTGCGGGCCCAGCCCGGCACGAGGCCGAGCGAAGGCGATCCGGTACGCGGTCACCCCGAGGATGGCCACCCACCTCGGCTGGTACCGCTCGGCCTTCACGGCCAACCCCGTCACCCCGGCCACCAGCTCCGCCGGCGTCAACTCGTCGGCGCGGGCGGTGGCCCGGTTGCTCAGGCTGGTGATACCGAGGCCCTGCCGCAGCAACTCATCGCGCTCCCACGGGTGCAGCTCCCGGTCGGTGAAGCCGGAACGGTGCAGGGCCGGCCAGAAGCGGCTGCCGCGCCGCGCGAAGTGCTCCCCCACGGCGGCCGAGTAGAGGCCCGGGTTGAAGCCGCAGAACAGCACCCGCAGACCGGGACCGATGACGTCCACCAGTCCCCGGCCGGCCGCCGCCGCCACCTCCTGCGGCGTCGGCCGCCGGAACGGCCCCGACCCGACCACGTCCATACCACCGATCCTGCCGGATGGCCCGACACCCGGTTACGGCTTCCGACGTCGCCTGGCACCGGACCCGGCGTGCGTCGTCGATCACGACTTGACACCCTCAACGGATGCAGTCAACCGACGACCTCGCCGCCAGCCGCTACGCACGGATGCGCTGGAACACTCCCCTGTCCGAGGAGCACGCGGCGCTGCTGCTGCAACGACTCGACGTCCGCCCCGGCGCGCGCGTGCTCGACCTCGGCTGCGGCTGGGGCGAGCTGCTGCTCAGGGCGGTCGCCGCCGGCGGTGTGGCCCCGGTCGCGACGAGGGGCGTCGGCGTCGACACCGACGACGCCGCACTCGCCCGGGGGCGGCGGCTGGCCGCGGGCCGGTCCCTGAACCGGCACGTCGCCTTCGTGATGGGGGAAGCGGCGGCCTGGCAGGAGCCCGCCGACCGGGTCCTGTGCATCGGCGCCGCGCACGCCTTCGGCGGTACCGGCGCGGCCCTCGACGCGCTCGCCACCGTGGTGCGGCCAGGGGGTCGGCTGCTGTTCGGTGAGGCGTACTGGGAACGTCCCCCCACGACGGAGGTCGAGCAGATCTTCGGAACGGAGGTCACGGATCTTCCGGGCCTCGTCGAGGCCGCCCGCGAGCGCGGCTGGCGGGTCCTGCACGTGAGCACCGCCGACCAACGGGAGTGGGACGACTTCGAGTCCACCTGGCTCGCGGGCCGGCAGGAGTGGCTGCTGAGGTACCCGGAGGATCCCCGCGCGGCGGGGGTCCGCGCGGAACTCGACGACCGGCTGCGCCAGTACGTCGGCGGCTATCGCGGGGTCGTCGGCCTCGCCTACCTCGTCCTCGGTCGCTGACGCCCGAACGGCACGTACGCCGGCTGCTGGCCCTGACCACGGTCTGCCTTTGACGCCGGTGGCTACGCTGCGCCTTGCGGAGCGGTCCGCCATGCCGGGCCATTGCTGGGAGCGAGCCTGACGTGTCTGATACCCGGACGTCCCCCGACTCTCGTCTCGCCCTGCACTGGCGAATCCTCATCGTGTTCACCGGCACCGTGCTGGTGTGGCTGTTCCTCTACCACGGCCCCCTGCTCGGCCGCGACTACGACCGCCCGACCCATGTCGCCAGGGCCATCCTCACGACGGTGCTCGTCGTCCCCCTCGTGGTGGCTGCCCGCCGCCTGCTCGACCGTCGCCCCTGGACCGGCCTCGGGCTGCCCTCCCTGCGCACCGGCTGGCGGCGCCTGCTGCTCGGCATGGCCTGCTGGCTCATCCCCGCCGCCATCGGGTTCGCGCTCTGCCTCGGCTTCGGTTGGGTCGAGATCAGCCTGCGCACCTCCGCGACGGACGCCCTACGCGTGGCGGCGCTGCTGGTCGTACTCGTCTTCCTGTACGAGGCGCTGCCGGAGGAGCTCGTCTTCCGCGGCTACCTCCAGCGCAACCTCGCCACCCGGTTGCCGGCCTGGCAGGCCGTCATCGGACAGGCCGTGTTGTTCACCCTGTTCGGGTTCCTCGTCGGTGCCGCCGCCTCCCTCGACAGACTCCTGCTCTTCTTCGTCTTCGCACTGCTCCTGGGCGGCTTTCGTGTCGCCACCGGCGACATCTGGGCGGGCATCGGCTTTCATCTGGCCTTCCAGACCGTCGCCCAACTGTTCGGAGACGTGGGCGCCGTCTTCGACGTGACCGGGTCCGACGTCCTGGCAGTCGTCGCCATGGGCGCCATACCGTTCTCGCTCGGCTGGATGGCCATGGAACGGCTCCACCGGAACCGCCTGAACTGGCAGGCACGGGATCCGGAGCCGGTCCGTTGACGAGCACGCGAGGGAGAGGTGGCTACCGTGAGTGAGTTGGACGAGTTACTGCGTACGCAGGCCGCGTACTACCGGGCGCACGCCGGCGAGTACGACCTGGCATACGAGACCAACGAGGAGTTGCGCTCGCTGGAGGTGCTGGCCGCAGGACTTCCTATCGGCGGGGATGTGCTGGAACTGGCGTGCGGTACCGGCCAGTGGACCCGACTTCTGGCAGCCCGTGGCCGGAGCGTGACCGCAGTCGACGCCGCCCCGGAGATGGTCACCAGGGCACGAGACCGGACCATCGGCCTGGACGTGGAGTTCATCGAGGCGGACCTCTTCGAATGGCGGCCGCCTCGTCGGTTCGACACGGTGTTCTTCGGGTTCTGGTTGTCCCACGTGCCGCCGGAGCGGTTCGGCGACTTCTGGAGGCTGGTGGGCGACGCGTTGGCCCCGGCGGGGCGGGCCTGCTTCGTCGACTCGGCCCCGGGTGACATGACAAACGAGGATGTTCTCGCCGATCAGCCGGTCCCAGCGGTACGGCGTCGACTGGAGGACGGCAGCGCACATCGGATTGTGAAGGTGTTCCGCGACCCGCACGGTCTCACGCAGGAGCTAGAGGGGCTTGGTTGGTCGGCGCACGCGTGGCCGGTCGGGGCGACACTGATGGCCGGACTGGCCGCTCCACCGACGCCGGCCGAAGGGTGACCGGTCGGTTCGCGGGAGGTCAGGAGTCCGCTGGCACCCCGGCTTCGAGCTGGCCGATCATCGGTGCGAGGAGTTCGTTGAGTTCGCGAGTCAGCACCGTGACGGCTCTGCGCGCCGCGGTCGCCACGGAATCATCCGGACCGTCGGGAGCCGGCGGTAGATCATCGAGCGGGACCGGTGCGTCCACCTGAAGCATCGCGCGTAGATGCGGGCTGCGCGTCTGATCCTGCTCCGAGGGTGTCGTGTACTGGCCGAACAACTGGGGCCAGTCCCGCCAACCACGGTCGCGCTGCCACTGCTTGGTCCAGGTGAGCTCAGCCGGCCAGCGGGAAATCACCGTTACCGCGCAGACCATGCTTCCGTCCCACGGGCTTCGCGTGCAGGTCGCCGAGACGATCCGCCGGTGCCAGCGGACGAAGCCGGGTGACAGCTCGGTGGCCAGCCGCCACGCTGTCGCTGCGAAGGCGACCGGTGCGATGTCGCCCCAGGTGTCGGTGAACTCGTCGATCCGACCGAGCACCTCAGCCTCGTAGCGACCACGCCCGTCGGCGCCGCGCTCGCGGTCGAACTGCTCGTCCAGCCAGAAGGCGCGCGGTTCAGGCATCCTCATCCCCGTTCAGAGCCGTGGCGTCCATTGCTCCCGTCGGCCCGGCCGTTTGCGCAGAACGCACGACGGTCGGACGGCCGTTTCGAGACACCTCAACGCTAGCGCCGGCCGCTGCTCGGCGCCGCCTCCTGGCCGGTCACGGTGTTCGAAGGACCGGCGTCGGCGCGCGGGGGCAGTTGGCCGGACGGCGCCTGCGGAACCCGCATGCGCTGGCGCGGCCATCTGGTCGGACGCCGCGTCGGCGGGTCGGTCGACTGGCGATCGGTGCGGGGCGTGGGCAGCACCAGGCAGACGACGGTGAGCAGCATCGCCGCGACGATGCCGTCGAGCCAGTAGTGGTTGCCCGTGCACACGACAACCAGCGAGGTGACGAGCGGGTGTGCCAGCCACAGCCACCGCCAGCGCCGACCGGTCACCGCCATGAGCGCGATGGCGACAGCGAGTGCCCAACCGACGTGCAGCGAGGGCATGGCGGCGTACTGGTTGCTCAACGTGTCCGTGTCGGGTGGGCCGTAGACGGCGGGCCCGTATCGGCTGCCGGTGTCCACCATCCCGGTCAGGGCGGTCAGTCGCGGCGGCGCCAGCGGAACCAGGAGGTGCAGCACCAGTGCCGCCGCGGTGAGCCCGGCGAGCATCCGACGCGTCCAGAGATAGTGCACCGGGTGTCGCACGTACAGCCAGATCAGACAGATGGCCGTGGCGGGGAAGTGCACGTACGCGTAGTAGCCGTTGGCCAGGTGCACCAACAGCTCGTGGGAGAGCACGGGACGTTGGAAGGCGGCCTCGTTGGGCAGGTGGAACAGCCGCTCCACCCGCCAGATCCATTCCCCGTTTTCCACTGCGGTCGATCCGCGGTCGGCCCCCGCCACCCGCGCCGCCTTGTAGACGAGGAACAGCGCGGCGACGAGCGCCAGCTCGCGCATCGCCCGACGCAGTGCAGCGGCTCGCCGCCCGGGTGCCGCCGGCCGCGCCGCTGACAGCTCCGCGATATCCACAGACTCCTCGATTCGGTGACGTTCACTCGTGCCGGGCCTCGCTGGACAGACCGGGGCCGCCGCCGTCCTCGGACGGCGGCGGCCCCGGGTCTTCGGCCCGGCGTCAGCGCCGGTGGGTCGCTCCGCCCTGCGCGGCGTCGACGTGCACCTGGTCGAAGGCGGGAGCGCCGTCGACCGCGTCGGCGGCGACGGCCGCCGACGTGGCGGCGTCCGGCAGGTCGAGGCTGGTCCGCAGGGTGACCGGCTTGAGCAGGAGCGCGGCGATGATGCCGACGACCCCGATGGCGGCGGAGATGAGGAAGATGTGTCCGGTGGCATCGCCGTACGCGGCCCGGACGATTTCCTGGATCTGCTCGGGCAGCGCGGTGATGTTGAGGTTGCTGCTGCCACTCCCGCTGCCGGAGGCGGGGATCCCGGCGGCGGCGAGGTCGTGGGTGATCTGGTCGCTGACCCGGCGGGCGAGGACGGCGCCGAGCACGGAGACGCCGATGGTGCCCCCGAGCGACCGGAAGAACGCGACGCTGGAACTGGCCGCGCCGATGTCCTTGAGCGTGACCGTGTTCTGTACGGCGAGAACGAGGTTCTGCATGGTCATGCCGACGCCGATGCCGACGATGAACATGGCGGCACCGACCAGGACGAGCGACGTCTCGTGGTCGATGGTGCCGAGCAGTGCGAACCCGGCGACGAGGAGGATCGAACCGGCGACGATGTACGGCTTGATCTTCCCGCTCTTGCTGATCAGCCGGCCGGCGACGATCGAGGAGCCGAGCACCCCGGCCATCATCGGGATGGTGAGCAGGCCTGCCTCCGTCGGGCTGTAGCCGCGCCCGATCTGGAAGTACTGGCCGAGGAAGACAGCACCGCCGAACATGGCCATGCCGACCGCGAGGCTGCCGAGAATGGCCAGCGCGGTGGTGTGCTGGCGCACGATGCCGAGCGGGATGACCGGCTCGGCCGCACGCGACTCGACCCAGACCGCCAGGGCAAGCAGGACGAGCGTGCCGCCCACCATGGCCGCGGTCTGCCAGGAGGCCCAGGCGAACGAGCTGTCGACGAAGGAGATCCAGATCAGCAGCAGGCTGACGCCGGCGGCGATCAGGCTGGCGCCCAGGTAGTCGATCTTGACGTTCTCGCGCCGTACGGTCGGCAGGTGCAGGGTGGCCTGGAGCAGGATCAGCGCGATGGCGGCTACCGGCACACCGACGAAGAAGCACCAGCGCCAGCCGAGCCAGGACGTGTCGACGATGAGACCGCCGAGCAGCGGGCCGCCGACCGTCGCAACCGCCATGACGCCACCGAGGTAGCCGTTGTAGCGGCCCCGCTCGCGCGGCGGGATCATGGCCGCGATCGCCACCTGGACGAGGGCCTGCAGGCCGCCGACCCCGATGCCCTGGAACGCGCGGGCGGCGATGAGCTGGCCGGCGCTCTGCGAGAAGCCAGCAATGACCGAGCCCAGCAGGAAGACCACGATGGCGACCTGGATGAGGACCTTCTTGTTGAACAGGTCGGCCAGCTTGCCCCAGATCGGGGTGGTCGCGGTCGCGGTGAGCAGGGTCGCGGTGACCACCCAGGTGTACTGGTTCTGCGAGCCGTTCAGTGATCCGATGATCTTCGGTAGCGCGGTCGAGACGACCGTGCCGCTCAGCATCGCGACGAACAGCACCAGCAGCAGACCACTGAGCGCCTCCAGCGTCCGCCGATGGGTCATCGGCTCAGCGCCGGCCGTGATGGTGGGTGCGCTCATCGCGCGGCCTCCAGGTTGTCGTGGTTTCCGAGGGCGACCTCAATGTCGCCGGTGAACCGGCCGAGGGCGGCGCTCAGCGCGGCCAGCTCGTCGGGAGTCCAGTCGGCGAGCGCTCGTTCGAGCACCTCGCCGTACCAGCCGTGGGTGTCGGCCAGGGCGGCCTGACCGGCCGGGGTGACCGCCAGGAAGGTCGCCCGCTTGTCGGTGGGGTCGGGCCGCCGCTCGACCAGGCCGTGCGCGACGAGCGCCGCGACGGAGCGGCTGACGGTCGACGGGTCGAGCCGAGTGCGGTGGGCCAGTTCGCGGGCGTGGCAGCCGCTGGAGAGCTGATCGATCTGCACGAGCATGCCGAGCAGGCCCGGCGGAATCGCCGGCCGCTCGTCGGCCCGGCGTTGCTTCAGCAGCCGAACGGTTTTGACCAGGTCGTACAGGCGAAGGCCGAGTTCACGAGCGCCGCTGTCCACGTCTGCTCCCACACGCGAGTTGGTTGCCGCAAGCAAGCATCTACCGATCTTGCCCACTAGGCAAGTTTGCACATTGAGAAGTCCGTCACCCCCACGTACTCTCGGAGCGATGGACGAGACCACCGGGCTGCGGGAGCGCAAGAAGGCGGCGACCCGCCTCGCCCTGCACGAGGCGGCCCTCCGCCTCGCCGCCGAACAGGGAATCGACGCGGTGACCGTCGAGGCGATCGCCGACGCCGCCAACGTCTCCCGGCGGACCTTCTCCAACTACTTCTCAGGCAAGGAACAGGCGCTCTTTCACGGCGACACCATGCGCCTGCACCGGCTGTTGCAGCTGATCCGCGAACAGCCCGTCGACGAGCCGCCGTGGACCGTGCTGAGCCGGGCAGCCGAGCGCCTCACCGAGGAGGTTTTCGGCGGGTCGGAGCCTTCCTGGCTGACCCAACGCCGGAAGCTACGCGGGCACCCCGGCCTGGCCCCGCACCAGGTCGCGGCGTACGCCGCGATCGAGCGCGAGCTGGCCGCAGAACTCGCCCACCGGCTCACCGGCCCCGACGTGGCACTGCGCTCCCGCCTCCTGGCCGCGACCTTCCTGGCCATCCTGCGGGTCGCCGTCCAGCACTGGATCGAGCACCCGGGCGACCCGCTGCGGGAGACCGTCCGGACCGCGCTCGCCGCAGCCGCTCCCGCGACGACCGCCGGAGGCCACCGGACCAGCACCGGCACCTAGCGCCGATCTTGGCCGATTCCCCCGCGCGGACGCCCCGTGGACCGTCTCGCCGAGGGCTCCCGTCGCTTCGGTTCGCCCGCAGCTCCGGCTTCCGCTGAGGCGTACGGGGTGTCGGAAAACCCCGGATCACGGGGCGTACCCGTCGGTATTCCGGCATTCGGCGCGATCGGTTAGCGGTGCACCTCAAAGGCCCGGATGCTGACATGTCGGCCGGGCACTCGGTCCGCCGAAGAGGAGCTGCGCGTAGATGGCAACAACGGACAAGGCGTCGGAAGACCGGCTCGGCGCGACACTGATCATGGCATGCCTGGGGGTGTTCGTCGCATACCTGCCAGTGACGACAGTGTCGGTGAGCCTGCCAGCGATTCAACGCGGGCTGAACGCGTCGACCGCCGACCTGTCCTGGGTGTCGGACGCCTTCGTACTGCCGATGGCCGCCCTGATCCTGACCGCCGGTGTCTTCGGCGACGTCCACGGGCGCAAGAAGGTGTTCCAGGCCGGCCTGCTGTTCTGCGCGATCGGCGCGGCCGTCGCGCTGTCCGCACAGTCGATCGCGATGGTCTGGGTCGGCCAGGCGCTCGCCGGTGTGGGAGCGGCCGCTCTGCTGCCCGCCACGCTGGCGCTCATCAGCCACGCCGTGCCGGACCTGAGGAAACGCGGCAAATACATCAGCCTCTGGGCCACCTCCCTGATGCTCGCCCTCGCGCTCGGCCCCCTGCTGGCCGGGGCGATCCTCGAGCACGCGTCCTGGCGCTGGATCTACCTGCCGGCCATCCCGCTCGCGCTGCTCACCGCCCTGATCGCCATTCCGCTGGTGACCGACTCGCGGGCCCCGGGAAAGCGGCACCTGGACTGGCCGGGACAGATCACCGCCGCCCTGGCCATCGTCGCTCTGGTCTTCGCCGTCATCGAGGGCGGCGCCGGCTCGTTCAGCGACCCCATCGTGCTCCTGGCCTTCGCCGTGGCCGCGCTCAGCCTCGCCGCGTTCGTCGTGATCGAGCGGCGTAGCGACTCGCCGATGCTGAGCCCCGCCCTGTTCGCCAGCCGCGGCTTCAACGCCACCGCCGTGATCGCCATGGTCAGCTTCATGGGCGTGATCGGCAGCATCTTCGTGCTCAGCCTCTACCTCGGCCTGGTCCAGCAGCTGTCGACCATGGACGCGGCGCTGCGACTGCTGACCAACACGGCAGTGCCGGTCGTCGTGGGGCCACTGATCGCCCGCCTCATGCACCGCGTGCAGGTGCGCTGGCTGCTCAGCGCCGGCCTGTTCATCGCGGCGATTGCCCTGTACTTCCTCAGCACCGTCGACGCCGACACGTCGTTCGGGCAGCTGAGCTGGCGGCTCGCGCTGTTCGGACTGGGCCTCGGCGCGGTGCTGACCCCGATGACCGCCACCGCGGTCAGCTCCGTGCCGTTCCCGCTGGCCGGCATGGCCGCCGCGGGCAACAACGCGTTCCGCCAGGTCGGCGGCGCGCTCGGCCCCGCTGTCCTGGGCGCCTTGCTGACCAGCAAGGCGGCCAGCGCCCTGCCGGGTCACCTCACCGACGCCGGGGTCAGCGGGGAGCACCAGCAGGCCGCCACCGCGGCGATGGACGACAGCGGCTTCCAAGCAGTTGCCGCCGTCGACTACGGCGCTCAGCAGGACGGCGCGCTGAACGCCCTCAACAAGGCGTTCCTCGACGGCTTCCAACTGTCCCTGACCGTGTCGGCCACACTGATGGTCATCGCCGCGCTGGCCGCGATCGTCCTGCTGGGCCGCCCGCGCCCGGTGCGCGACCCGCAGCCTGCGGCCCAGCTACCAGAAACCGTCCCGGCCTGACCTCCCCAACCCACAGACGGCGGCGTCACCGGCTCTTACGCTGGTGACGCCGCCGACGATCAGGAAGACTGTGACCCGTCCCCTGGACCAGCTCGACCTGCAACTGCTGCAGGCCCTGCAACTCGACGGTCGCGCCCCGTTCAGCCGAATCGCGGCCGCCCTCGGTGTCTCGGACCAGACCGTCGCCCGGCGCTTCCGCCGCCTGCACACGAAGGTGGGCCTGCGTGTGCTGGGCATGGCCGACGAGAGCCGGCTCGGCCGCTCCAACTGGTTTGTCCGGCTGCAGTGCACCCCGGACATGGCCGAGCGGCTGGCCGACGCGCTCGCCCGCCGCCCGGACACGTCCTATGTCGCATTGATTTCCGGCGGCAGCGAGGTGGTCTGCGCGATGAAACCCCGCAGCCACACCGTCCGAGACGAACTTCTACTGGGTCGGTTGCCGCGCACCCAGCGGGTGATCGGATTCAGCGCGCACTGCCTGTTGCACCGCTTCTACGGCGGCCGCCTCGGCTGGCTGCAGAAGGTCAACGCCCTCACGACCGAGCAGGAGGCGGCACTTCGACCCCCACCGGTCGAGGCGGCGCCCGGCACCGTCACGATCGACGACACCGACGAGGAACTGCTTGCCGCGCTGTTCCGGGACGGCCGGGCCGGCCTCGCCGAGCTGCAGACAGCTTGCGGCCAGTCCGAGGAGGTGGTGCGGCGCCGCCTCGACCGGCTGCGCGACAGCGGCGTCCTCTACTTCGCGGTGCAGTACTCCCCGGAACATCTCGGCCACGAGGTGGGTGCGCTGCTGTGGCTGACCGTGGCGCCGTCTGCGCTGGCCGAGGTGGGGAACGCGCTGGCCGAGCACGCGGAGGTGGAGTTCGCCGCCGCGGCCACCGGCCGGGTGAACATCATCGCGGCCGTCCGCTGCCGGGGCACCGAGGAGCTCTACGCGTACCTGAACGACAAGATCGGCGCTCTGGACGGCATCCGTACCGTTGAGACCGCGCTGATCCTGCGCCAGATCAAGCAACTGGCACTCGCGCCGGGGGCCGTTCCGGACTGAAGAAAACCAGCAACGGTGCCAGCGGAGGCCAGGAGGTCTCCGGGCTCGGCCTAATTCCGCCGGATGCTGATCGTGCCTTGACACGCGGTGGGCTCCACGGTGGACGATTCACCGTGCGAATTCTTGTGGTCGGCGGCAGTGGTCTGATCGGCGCCCATGTCGTGGACGTGCTGCGCGAGCGAAGTCATGCGGCGACCCCGGTGGCGCGTACGGCCCATCCGGGTGTCGATCACCTGATCGACGTCTCGTCCGCCTCGATCGACGAGCTGCGAACGCTGCTCGCCGGTCATGACGGCGTCGTCTACGCCACCCGCACGGACGAGCAGCGACCGCTGCGTAAGCCGATCTATCCGGTGTTTCGCCGAGACAACGTCGAGCCGGTGGTGCGGCTGTTCACTGCCGCGCGCCTGGAAGGTCTCACCCGCGGGGTCGTCATGGGCTCCTACTACACCTACTACGACCGGCTGCACCCGCAGTGGCGCCTCGCGGGCCGCCACACGTACATCCGATGCCGGGTGGAGCAGGCCCGGGAGGGACGGGAGGCCGCCGGCCCCGATTTGCCGGTTGCCGTGCTCGAGTTGCCCTTCGTCTTCGGCCGGGCCGGCGACCGGCTGCCAAACTGGGCGGGCCCACTGGACCGGTGGGCGCGGTCCCGTACACCCCTGGTCGTCCCCACCGGCGGGAGCGCCGCAGCCTCGGCACGCAGCGTGGCCGAGGTCGCGGTGGACGCTCTGGAGCAGCGCCGCGGTGCGGACATCCCGGTCGCTGACGAGAATCTCACCTGGAACGACATGATCGGGCGCATCGCCGAGGCGGTCGGCCGACGCCGCCGGGTCGCTCGCCTCCCGTCCGTCGCGGCAAGGGCCGCCCTACGGCTTGGCGGCGCGCTGCAGGCACTCAGCCGCAAGGAATCGGGCGTCAACCCGACCTACCTCTCCGACCTTTTCCTCGCTGAGCTGTTCATCGAGCCGACGACCGGCCGATCGCTGGACCCGGCGCTGCGCGAAACCTTCCCCGACCACGGAGCCGCCTAGCATTCGGTCGGGGCACTGGTTCATCGCACCTCCACCGGCCGGGGTGCTCGTCCCAACTACCGTCGCGGCCCCGCACCACGCCGCCAAGATCCGCACAACTTCAGGGATGTAGGGGTCTCCGCCGCCCGTGAGGCCCCTACATCCCTGAAGTTGCTGCCACGGCGGATCGCGGCGGCACGCCACGGCAGGTGCCCTCAGCTGAGCTGTTCGGCCAATCCGACGACGATGCCCTCGGGGCCGCGGACGTAGCAGAGCCGATAGCTGTCCTCGTACTGCTCCAGCTCCCCGACGAGTTCGGCCCCGTGGGTGCGCAGGCGGGCAATCACGTCCTCGATGTCGTCGACGGCGAACATGATGCGACGAATGCCGAGCGTGTTCGCCGGTGCGTCCTTCGGCTCGGCGCTGATCGCCTTCGGCGTGTGGAACATCGCCAGCTCGACTCGACCGTGACCGTCCGGGGTCCGCAGCATCGCGACGTCCTGTCGGACGCCATCGATCCCGATGACACGCTCCACCCAACGGCCCTCTATCGGCCCCTTGCCCTCCAGTTCCATGCCGAGTTCGACGAAGAACGAAATAACAGCGTCAAGGTCGTCGACAACGATGAGGACGTTGTCCATCCGCTGGATCGCCATGCTGGATCTTCTCCTTGGTGTGGTACGGCCACCGTGACCGCATCCTCTCCTGAGACGGAGCCGCCACGCCGTTCTCGACATCCTCTGCAACATCCTCGACGCGGCAGCGCCCGCCACGCTCCGGCCGGGGTGCGAAGAGCAGGTGCGCTCCCACGCACTCGTCATGGGTAAGTCGCGCGGCCCGCATAGGTTTCAGCGGCAAGCACAACGCCCGTCGCGCACGGGCACGCATGTCAGAGCTTCGATCGGGCTGCCTCTCCGGCTGTAGCGCCAAGAGGGCATTGTGGTACCTGTGAATGACGTTGCCCTCTACTTCCCGTACGTCAACCTGCCCGGCGACAGTTGGGTGAAGGCCGCAGCCCTGCACTGGCCCCAGCTCGGCCGAATCCGTCCACATGGCTACTACGGCCTGCGCGACTCCGACACGGTTAAGCGGCTCCGGGACGAACTCGACTTCGTCATCGACGTCCGACCCGCGCACGGAAGCCGCCGGTCCTGGGTGAACGACGACCTCTTCGCGAGGACGGATGGCCGCAGGCTGGACACAGAGAACCAGATTGACGCATTGTTCTACGACTTCCTAAACCGACACAAGGACGAGCTGACACCTCGATACGGGGCCGAGGCGCTCGGTGTCAAGTCGCTTCGTACCCGGGATGTTTACGAGGAACTGCTGCCGCTCGATTCCCACTTAGAAAGGGTCCATCCAGGCAAGATGTCCTACAGGCTGGCGCAACGGCTGGCTGAGGACGGGTTGCTGGTGTCCCGAAGCTACCAATGGCGCCGCGCGTCCGACGGAAAGGTGCTCTATATCAGCGACCTGGCGATGCACCCCCGCTTGGCCAGGGTCTACTTGGCGATCTTGGCCGACGTCGTCGCCCGCGAGAACGGAATGACGCCCGTCACCGATCAGCCACTGGTCTCTGCCGCCACCTCGGGCTGGACGATCGAGGCGATGGCACAGATTCTGCTCGCAGACGACACTGAGACGGCGCCGGATGGCCGGACGGACTACAGCCAGGTGTTCGCGGTGCTGGCTCTGCAGACCGTACTTCCGCGCGACCTGGCCGAAGTGCCGGTCGAGCGGATCATTGAGGCGCGACGGAGGTTGCTGCCGCAGCTCATGCGCTATCGCGAATTCCTCGACTCGCTCACACCGGACTTCGTGGCAATCAGCGAGGTCCGGGACCCGGAGGTGCGGGCGGCCAAACTGCGCAACCATGTGGAGAGCAAGGTTGCGCACCCACTCGAAGAGATGGAACGTACGCTCGGTCGGCTTGGCCTGCTACCGGTCCGAGCCGTACTCAGTCTTCAGACGCTCGCACCGCCGGCGGCGTTGGGTGTGCTGGCCAACACAGTCCACCTGCCGGCAGTGATCACCAGCGCGGGCGTGGTCGCGGGGTGTCTGGTCGGGGCAGTAAGCGCTGCCCTCGACCAGCGAAGGCAGATCATCGCCGGCCATCCCGCTGGCTATCTGTTGGACCTGCGGCACGAACTGGGCCCCTCCGACACTGTTGCGCAGGTCCGGTCCGCCCTTCGGCGGGCGGTGCCTGGACCACGACGCCCCACAGTGGGCGGCTGAGCAAGACCGCTGATGCCGGTCTCGGGACCTGCGTGAAGATCGGTATCCGGACCTGCGTGATTCTCCGTCCCTTCCTGCGCGTTCGTCTGGCACGCTGTCCGCGTGACCGACGTGCCGGCCGACGACATGGTCGAGGGACTAGCCGAACGCCTCAGCCCCTACATGCGTCGGATCCTCGACGGCGGTGAAGATCCGCACGATGCCGTCGGCGAGCTGATGTGGACACTGACCGAGCGGCCGCACTTCGAGCACCTCTGGGGCGTGGGCTGGTTGTACCGAATCTGGGGAGATCTTTCCGACGTCGTTGATGCGTATCCCGCTGGCTACGGTCCTGACAGCGAAGCCATAGCGATTCGGGAGTTCAGGCACGCCGCTCAGGACTGGCTAGTGCGCTGACCAAGAACGTTCGCCGGGTTGAGGGCACGCCGCGCGGGGTCCCGCGCGGTCGGGCGGGTCGGGTTGTGAGGGAGACTGAGCCTATGCCGTCTCCACTGCCCGCCTATGCGGTGCCCGATGTCAAGCCCGTGGGCGGCACGGACGACCTGCGTAGGGTCTCGTACTTCGGCGACCAGCTCGCCACCTGTGCAGCAGTCACTGCGGTCCTCGACCGTATCCCGGCGATCCTGACGACGATTGAGGAGGCGTGGGGGCGGGGGCACACCCTCACGATCACCCGCGCCGACCTCTGCGCTCAGCTCTCGGTCGGCACCTCCGATGGCCTGAACTGGGGGCTGGGCTTCGCCGACGAAGTGGGGTTACTCGTCCAGCCCAACCACGTCCCGCCCAGCCCCAAGTCCGACTCCGACGACCTGCTCGAGGAGGTCCTCGCCGCGCAGCTCGATGTCGACTCCGCCTACCACTACGACCGCGAGTACTTCGAGGTTCGCATGGCCCGGGTGCACCGGGCCGACGAGATGCTCGCCCGCTGGCTCGACGCGATCATCACCGCCCACCGTGCGTTCGCCGGCCGCCGGGGCATCGACCTGCCGTACTGAGCAGCAACCGATCGTTTTCCGGCGGCGACGGCCTGGCGGGGCGTCCTGTCATCCCGGCTGCCATCGATTCGCCCATTGGGGAGCGAGCCGCCGCCCGGCCCGTCAGGTCAGGCGAGCCTTGACGCATGTTTGGGCGCTGGCAGGTGGATATGGCCTACCGCGATCACCTACTGACCGCGGCGAGCCGGGTGAAAGTACGGGTCAGAGCACTTGCCCCGATTATTTGGCGTTGAAGTAGCTGGCCTCCGGGTGGTGGACCACGATGGCGTCGGTGGCCTGCTCCGGCATGAGCTGGAACTCCTCGGACAGCTCCACCCCGATCCGCTCCGACCCGAGCAGCTCCACGATCTTCGCCCGGTCTTCCAGGTCAGGGCAGGCCGGGTAGCCGAACGCGTACCGGCAGCCCCGGTAGTCGTTGCGCAGCAGGCCGGCCAGGTCCGCCGGGTCGCCATCAGCGATCGTGCGACCGTCGGGCAGGGTCAGCTCGGCGCGGATGCGCCGATGCCAGTACTCGGCGAGGGCCTCGGTGAGCTGCACGGAGAGCCCGTGCACCTCCAGGTAGTCGCGGTACTCGTTGCGGGCGAACAGCTTGGCCGCGTACTCGCTGACCGGCTGGCCGACGGTGACCAGCTGCAACGCGACCACGTCGAGCTGGTCGCCCTTGGGCCGGAAGAAGTCCGCCAGGCAGAGCCGCCGCTCCTGCCGCTGCCGGGGGAAGGAGAACCGGGCCCGCTCCGCGTGCCCGTTCTCGTCCAGCACCACCAGGTCGTTGCCTTCGGAGTACGCCGGGAAGTAGCCGTACACCACGGCGGCCTCCAGCACCTGGTCGGCGATCAGCCGGTCCAGCCAGTAGCGCAGCCGCGGGCGGCCCTCGGTCTCCACCAGCTCGTCATAGGATGGTCCGCTGCCGCCCCGGGCGCCGTTCAACCCCCACTGCCCGCGGAAGGTGGCCCGCTCGTCGAGCAGCGCCGCGTAGTCGGCCATCGGCACACCCTTGACCACCCGGGTGCCGAAGAACGGCGGGGTGGGCACCGCCACGTCCGCGGCCACGTCGGAGCGGACCGAGGAGTCGTGCAGCTCCGGCAGCGACTCGGTGACCATCGACCGCTGCCGTTCCCGGCGGGCCCGACGGGCCGCCAGGGCCGCTTCGCGTTCCGGGTCGATCACCGGGGCGCCGCCGCGCTTGGCGGTCATCACCCGGTCCATCAGGGACAGCCCCTCGAACGCGTCCCGCGCGTAGTGCACCTGCCCGGGGAACATCGACCGCAGGTCGTCCTCGACGTACGCCCGGGTCAGCGCCGCACCGCCCAGCAGCACTGGCCAGCGCTCCGCGACGCCGCGGGTGGCCATCTCGGCGAGGTTCTCCTTCATGATCACGGTGCTCTTGACCAGCAGCCCGGACATGCCGATCGCGTCGGCCCGGTGCTGCTCGGCGGCGTCCAGGATGGCGCTGATCGGCTGCTTGATGCCGATGTTCACCACCTCGTAGCCGTTGTTGGACAGGATGATGTCGACCAGGTTCTTGCCGATGTCGTGCACGTCGCCGCGTACGGTCGCCAGCACGATGCGGCCCTTGCCGCCGTCCTCCGCGGTCTCCATGTGCGGCTCCAGGTAGGCCACCGCGGTCTTCATCACCTCGGCGGACTGGAGCACGAAGGGCAGCTGCATCTGCCCGGAGCCGAACAGCTCGCCGACCACCTTCATGCCGTCCAGCAGGATGTCGTTGATGATCGACAGTGGGGCCCGGCCGCCGGCCATCGCGGCGTCCAGGTCAGCCTCCAGGCCGTTGCGCTCACCGTCGATGATCCGCCGCTTGAGCCGCTCGTCCAGCGGCAGCGCAGCCAGCTCCTGCGCCCGGCTGGCCCGGGCGCTGGTCACGTCGACTCCCTCGAAGAGCTCGAGGAAGCGCTGCACCGGGTCGTACCCCTCGCGGCGCCGGTCGTAGACCAGGTCCAGGGCGACCTCGCGCTGCTCGTCAGGAATCTTCGACATCGGCAGGATCTTGCTGGCGTGCACGATCGCCGAGGTCAGCCCGGCCTGTACGCACTCGTGCAGGAACACCGAGTTGAGCACCTGCCGGGCCGCCGGGTTGAGCCCGAAGGAGATGTTCGAGATGCCCAGGGTGAAGTTGACCCCCGGGTAGCGGCGGGCGATCTCCCGGATCGCCTCGATCGTCTCGATGCCGTCGCGGCGGGTCTCCTCCTGCCCGGTGGCGATCGGGAAGGTCAGCGCGTCGATCAGGATGTCGGCGCGGTCCATCCCCCAGCGGCCGGTCAGGTCGTCGATCAGCCGCGCCGCGACCCGGACCTTCCACTCCCGGGTACGCGCCTGCCCCTCCTCGTCGATGAGCAGCGCCACCACCGCCGCGCCGTGCTCGCGGACGACCGGCATCACCCGCGCGTAGCGGGAGTCGGGACCGTCGCCGTCCTCGAAGTTCACCGAGTTGACGACGCACCGGCCGCCGAGCATCTCCAGCCCGGCCTCGACGACGCCCGGCTCGGTGGAGTCCAGCATGATCGGCAGCGTCGACGCCGTGGCGAACCGGCCGGCCAGCTCCCGCATGTCCTGGGTGCCGTCACGGCCGACGTAGTCCACGCACAGGTCGAGCAGGTGCGAGCCGTCGCGCGCCTGACTGCGGGCGATCTCCACGCAGGCCCGCCAGTCCCCGGCGAGCATCGCATCCCGGAACGCCTTGGAACCGTTGGCGTTGGTCCGCTCCCCCACCATCAACACCGACGCGTCCTGGGCGAACGGCACCGGGTGGTAGACCGAGGAGACGCCCGCCTCGTGCTGCGGCTCGCGGGCCGTGGCGCTGACGCCGTGCAGCCGCTCGGACAGCACCCGGATGTGCTCCGGGGTGGTGCCGCAACAGCCGCCGACCAGCGACACGCCGTACTCGGTGATGAACCGCTCCAGCGCGTCGGCCAACTCGACCGGGGTGAGCGGGAAGTACGCCCCGTCGGCGGTCAACACGGGCAGGCCGGCGTTCGGCATCACCGACAGCGGGATCCGCGAGTGCTGCGACAGGTACCGCAGGTGCTCGCTCATCTCCGCCGGGCCGGTGGAGCAGTTCAGCCCGATCAGGTCCACTCCGAGCGGCTCGATCGCCGCCAGCGCCGCGCCGATCTCGCTGCCCACCAGCATGGTGCCGGTGGTCTCCACGGCGACGTGGCAGATGATCGGCACCGGCTGGCCCAGCTCGGCCATCGCCCGCTTCGACCCGACCACCGCCGCCTTGACCTGGAGCAGGTCCTGGCAGGTCTCGATGATCAGCGCGTCCGCGCCGCCGGCGATCAACCCCGCGGCGTTCTCCTGGTACGCGTCGCGCAGGGTGGCGTAGGCGGCGTGCCCGAGGGTGGGCAGCTTGGTGCCCGGACCGATCGAGCCGAGCACGAACCGGGGTCGCTGCGGGGTGCTGGCCGCGTCGGCGGCCTCCCGGGCGATCCTGGCCCCCGCCTCGGACAGCTCCCGGATGCGGTGCGGGATGTCGTACTCGGCGAGATTGGCGAGGTTGGCACCGAAGGTGTTGGTCTCCACGCAGTCCGCGCCGACGGCCAGATAGGCGTCGTGCACCCCGCGCACCACGTCCGGTCGGGTGACGTTCAGGATCTCGTTGCAGCCCTCCAGCCCGTCGAAGTCGTCAAGCGTGAGGTCCGCGGCCTGCAGCATCGTGCCCATCGCACCGTCGGCGATGAGGATCCGGTCGGCCAGCACATCCATCAACGAAGTCCGCACCCGTTCAGGTTAGTGCGGGCTCCGCCGTACCAACTGCCCTCCACCCCCGATCCCATATTGTGTCAGGGGGATCACGCTGTCCAGTTCGCCACTGTATGACCGCTTGACGGTCTGCCCGACCGGCGCGGCCGACGGGCCGCACCCCCGCCCGCCACGTAGGCTGACGGACGTGAAGCACAACAGGGACACCGCCGTGCCCGACGGCCCGATGACCGGGTGCGGTCCCGGTGCCGGCCGCGACGAGCAGGGTGAGGTGACGGCGTGACCGAGTTCGACGGACTGCCGGTGCTGCGGTCCCCGGTGGCCATCGCCGCGTTCGAGGGCTGGAATGACGCCGCCGACGCGTCCACCGCTGCCGTCGAGCACCTCGAGCAGGTCTGGAACGCCCGGCAGGTCGCCGAGCTGGATCCGGAGGACTTCTACGACTTCCAGGTCAGCCGCCCCACCATCACGATGGCCGACGGGGAGACCCGTCGGGTGGAGTGGCCGACGACCCGGTTCATGGTGGCCAGCCCGGAGGGCACCGAGCGGGACGTGGTGCTGATCCGGGGCATCGAGCCGAGCATGCGCTGGCGGACGTTCTGCGAGCAGGTGCTGGAAATCTGCCACAGCCTTGAGGTGGAGCGGGTGGTCCTGCTCGGCGCGCTGCTCGCCGACGTGCCGTACACCCGGCCGCTGCCGATCAGCGGCAGCGCGTCCGATGCCGAGGCCGCGGAGCGCTACCAGCTCACCCCCACCCGGTACGACGGGCCGACCGGCATCGTCGGCGTGCTGCACGACGCGTGCACCCGCGCCGAGGTGGACGCCGTCTCGTTCTGGGTGCACGTGCCGCACTACGCCAACAACCCACCCTGCCCGAAGGCCACCCTCGCCCTGCTGCACCGCGTCGAGGAGGTCGTCGACCTGCCGGTGCCGATGGCCGACCTGGCCGAGGAGGCCGCCGAGTGGGAGCAGCGGGTGCGCAGCGCCGCCGAGCAGGACGCCGAGCTCGGCGAGTACGTCCGTGAGTTGGAGGAGCGGGTCGGCGACGAGGGGATCACCCCGCTGACCGGTGACGAGATCGCGCAGGAGTTCGAGAAGTACCTGCGGCGCCGGGGCGGCTCGGCTGGCCCCACCGCCGGTTCCTGGTAGCGACTCCTACCCCGTCTCGTGCGGGCCCCGGACCTGTGTCCGGGGCCCGTTTTCGTGTTTGCGGTCCTGTTTTGGCGTGTCTGGGGTGGCGGCGTCACACCCGCTAAGGCATCCTAGGAACCTAGCTGTGATCAAGGAGGCGGATGTGCAGATCAACCCCGGGGCCGCCGAGTTCCCGCACCGACAGATCGCCACGCAGCTCAAGGCCCAGGTCCGCCGCGGCGACTGGGGGCCGGGCGAGCGACTGCCGTCCATCCCGGCCATCGCCGAGATGTTCGGCGTCGCCAAGCAGACCGTGCAACGCGCCATCGACCAACTGCGGGTCGAGGGCATCCTGATCACCAAACCCGGATCCGGTACGTACGTCCGGGGCACCCGCCGCCGGCTCAACCGGCTCTCCCGCGGCCGGTACGGCGGCTTCCGCGGCTACCACACCGATTTGGCGGCCCGGTACCGCCAGCAGCTCGTCTCGGTCGGCCGCTCCCCCGCCCCCGCCGAGGTGGCCGACGCGTTCGGAGTGCCTGACGGCACCGACCTGCTCTGCCGTCGGCACCTGGTACGCACCGACGACTCCCCCGTCGAGGTGGGCGCCTCCTGGTTCCTGCCCGCCGACACCGCCGGCACCTCGCTGGAGCGCGCCGAGGCGTTCGGTCGACCGCTCTACCAGGAGGCCGAGGAGGCCACCGGGAGGCACTACGTCTCGGCCACCGACACGATCAGCGCCCGCCAGCCCAGCCGGGAGGAGGCCGAGACCCTCCAGATCCGGCCGGACACGCCGGTGCTGCACCTGCTGCACGTCGCCTATGACGGTCACCGCAAGCCGATCGAGGTCGCCCAGGCCACCTGGCCCGGCCCGATGACCACCCTCACCGAGGAGTACCAGGTCCCCGGCCCCACCCCCGACCCGGAACCCGACCCCGGCCTGGTCCTGGGCTAACCCTCGCAGACCGGCCTTTCGCCCGCGCGCCGCGCGCCGTCCGTCGATCCCGGCCTCCCGGCCGCTAGCCCGGTTGGAAGACCAGCAGCCGGGCGCGTCAACGACGGGGCCATCCGCACTGTTGAGCGTGAGGCGGATTCCAGTGGTTGTCGCAACACCTCGATCGAGGGGTGTGCGAATGGGGAGAACAGCGGGCTGGGTGACGGCGATGACGGGTCGAGCGGCGATGCGGTCACCAGGACGGCCTGACCTGAACGCCAGGGATGTCCAGCGACAGTTCTGGCGG
>NZ_JBEXIK010000061.1:0-37686 GCF_040608515.1 Micromonospora sp. NPDC005173 | reverse complement strand
GAAGATGTCGACACGTACACCAGGATCTCCGATCCCGCCCTCGGTCAGCACCCCGCACTCACACGCGGTGTCTCACCCCATCCTGACCAAGAGGGCATTGGAGGTCCCCATGGAAGGGCTGACTGTGCCACCTGACGCCATCCCGCTCTCGCATAGATGCGGCGGGCAGCTGACCGTGGGTCGGAGGCGAGCGTGGCGCTTGTGCCCCTCGGGCAGGGTACGAGGTCAGAGCGCAGAATGGCGTCAGACGGCGGCGGCAGCCATCTGGGTGCACGAGTCGGCGCAGCGGCGGCACTCGTCCGCGCAGCGCATCATCTGTTCGTCTCCGCTGAACTGCGCGCAGTCGACTGCGCACGCCTGGCATATCTGTGCGCAGATGCGCGATATCTCCGCGTTGTACCGCGACCCGCGCTCCATGAACGCCGCCGCCGTACGGCAGATTTCCGCGCAGTCCATCATCAGCTTGATGTGCTCGGCCTCGACGTGCCGGCCACCTTGGCGCAGACAGTAGGACAGGGTCTCTTCACAGATCCGCGAACAGTTCAACGCGTCGGTGATCGCGCGGGCCATCACGTCCTTGGTCATACCTTGCTCCGCCATCGTAGCAACGGATAAGCAACAGGACAGGACCGCGACGTGGCGACGACACCGCTGCAGCCGGCACACGGCGACACGAACCGGCCCCACGTGGGCCTGCTCACCGTCCTTAAGGAGTGGGGACGCATCGGCTGCATCGGGTTCGGGGGCCCACCCGCCCACATCGCGCTGCTGCGTCAGCTGTGCGTCGAACGCCGGCAATGGCTCGACGACAGCGAGTTCGAGGACGCGGTCGCCGCGTGCAACCTGCTGCCCGGCCCGGCGCCCACCCAGCTGGCGATCTTCTGCGCCTGGCGGGTCCGTGGCCGGGTCGGTGCCCTCGTCGGCGGGGCGGCGTTTATCGTCCCCGGCCTGATCCTCATCCTCGCCCTGGCCGTCCTGTTCCTGGCCGGCACCCCACCGCTGTGGGTCAAAGGCGCTGGCGCGGGTGCGGGTGCCGCCGTCGCGGCGGTCGCCGTGCAGGCCGGGTCCGGCCTCATCCCCGCGAGCTGGCGGCGCGCGCCGCAGGCCAGCAACCGATTGCGCTGGTCGCTGTACCTGACCGCCGGCGTGGCGGCCGCGGCCACCGTCGGCCCCTGGCTCGTGCTGGTCCTGCTCGCCTGCGGCCTGATCGAGACCGTCGCCCAGCGGGTCGGACGCAACGAGCCCGACGCCGCCCCCAGATTCTCGCTGCCGCTGTTGGCCGCTGGCGGGTTCGGTGGCAGTGTGCTGCTCTCGATCGGGTGGGTCGCCCTGAAAGTCGGTGCCCTGTCCTACGGCGGCGGCTTCGTGATCATCCCGCTGATGCAGGCCGACGCCGTGAACCACCACTGGATGAGCAACGCCCAGTTCCTCAACGCCGTCGCGCTCGGCCAGATCACCCCCGGCCCGGTCGTACAGACCGTCGCCGTGGTCGGCTACGCCGCCGCCGGCATCGGCGGTGGCCTGCTCGCCTCCGCGGTGGCGTTCACGCCGTCGTTCGCGTTCATCCTGCTCGGCGCGCACCTCCGCACCAACCAGCGGGTCCGGGCGATCCTCGACGGCGCTGGACCTGCCGCGATCGGCGCGATCCTCGGCTCCGCGATCATCCTCGCCACCGCGTTGACCCGACCATGGCAGTACGCCGTGCTCGCCGGCGCGGCGATCCTGCTGCTACCGCTACGCCGCGGCGTCGTACCGACCCTGCTCGGCGCCGGCACCATCGGCGTCATCATCGCCCTGGCCGGCGGACCGCTCCCACACTGACCAACCAGCCGGGGTAGCCGAAACGACGAGGTCCCAGCAGCCGCCCCGCAGGTGACCCGGCAGCTAGCGGTCCGACTACGACGCCGGCTGCTGGCGCTGTTCGCCGGGCTGCCGGCCACTCAGATGCAGCAGGTCCTCGCCACGTTGGACGTGCTCATGGCGCGGTTGGCGCCGGCCGCCATGGACGGTCCGGGTCGGTTGCGGCGGCGTCGGCGGTGACCTGGATTGCGTAGGTCGGTCGGGTGGTTGCGGGCAGCGGACCCAGGTAGGTGTGCCCGGTGAGGTGGCACCAGGCGGGCAGGTCCAACGGTGCGGCGGGGTCCGTGGCGATCAGATGCACGACGGTGCCGGCCGGTACCTGCAGGGTCAGGCGGCGCAGCTCCAGGAGCAGCTGCACGCAGCGGCGGTCGCCGCCGTCGAGCACGACCGGGGTGCTCACGTGGCGGCGTCGACGGGCAGGTTGGCCAGGCGCCACTCGAGCATGCCGTCGACCAGGCGAGCGGCGCGACGGCCGCGGGCGGCGAGGAGCCGGACGGCGTCGTGGGCGAGCACGCAGTACGCCCCGCGGCAGTAGGCCACGACCTCGACATCGTCGGGGAGTTCGGCGAGCCGGTCGGTGAGCTGTTCGAGGGGGATGGACAGCGCCCCGGGGATGTGGCCGGCGGTGTACTCCTCGGCGGGGCGCACGTCCACGGCGATCACCTGCCCGGTGGCGAGTCGCCGCTGCAGTTCGTCGCGGTCGACGGCCTCGGTGTCATCGGCGCCGAGGTAGCTGTCACGGGCGGCGGCGGCCTGCGCCGAGTGTGTGCCGGCGACGTCACGCAGCAGCGCGTACAGGGCGGCCACGTCCGTACCGGCGAGCCTGTAGTGGATCTTGGTGCCGTCGCGGCGGGTTGCGACCAGCCCCGCCTGCCGCAGGGTCTGCAGGTGCGCGGAGCAGGTAGTGATCCCGACGCCGGCAGCTCGGGCCAGAGCCTCGACGCTGCGCTCACCCTGGGCGAGCAGGTCGAGCAGCTCCAGGCGCGTGCCGCTACCGAGAGCCTTGCCGACGCGGGCGAGGGAGTCGAACAGCTCGGCCTTGGCGACCGCATCACCCATGACACTCCTCCAATGTTCTATGGAATATTGTAGTAGGTGTGGGGCGGGGAACGCGTCCCGGGTGGGAGGGTTGTGGTGCAGATGGAGCGAGAGCGGCTGGTCCCGCTGGTGGACGAGGGTTTGGGCAACAGCGCCTACCTGCTCGACGTCGGTGACGGCCGGGCCTTGGCGGTGGACCCGCCTCGGGACCTGCGGGCGTTGCGCGCCGCGGCCGGCAAGCGGGGGCTGACGGTGGCGTGGGCGGCGGACACGCACCTGCACGCCGACTTCCTGTCCGGGGCGGTACAGCTCGCCGCGACCGACGGCGCGCAGATCCTGGCCTCGGCCGCCGGGATGCGGGCGTTCGAGCATCGCGGCCTGACCGACGGCGACGAGGTGGACCTCGGCGGGCTTACCCTGCGCGCCCTGGCCACGCCGGGGCACACGGACGAGCACCTGGCGTTCCTGCTGCTCGACGGCCCCACACCGGTGGGGGTGTTCACCGGCGGGTCGCTGATCGTCGGCTCCGCGGCCCGCACCGACCTGCTCGGCGAGGAACGCACCGTCGAGCTGGCCCGGGCGCAGTACGCGTCGCTGCACCGTCTCGCCGCGCTGCCGGACGCCACCGGCGTGTGGCCGACGCACGGTGCCGGGTCGTTCTGCTCCGCTCCGCCCGGCGCGGCGCGCACCAGCACGATCGGCGCCGAGAAGGCCGGCAACCCGCTGCTGGCCGCCCCCGACGCCGACGCGTTCTTCGACCGGCTCGTGGCGTCGCTGGGCTCGTACCCGGCATACTTCCGGTGGCTGGCCGAAGCCAACCGACGCGGCCCCGCCGTCGTGAACGGCCTGCCGCACCTGCCCGGCCTGTCGGCCGCCGAGGTCCGGCGGTTCCTCGCCGACGGCGCGGTGGTCGTGGACGTGCGCCCGGTGCCCGACGTCGCCGCCGGGCACATCCCCGGCGCGATCGCGATCCCACTGCGGGCGCAGTTCGCGACCTGGCTCGGCTGGCTCGTCGACCCGGGCACCCCCGTGATGATCGTGCGCAACGGCGACCAGGATCCGGCCGACATCCTGTGGCCGGCGCTGAACATCGGCGTCGACCACCTGGTCGGCGAGCTCACCGGCGGGATGGCCGCCTGGACCGGCGAGGTCACCACCACCCGCCTGGTCCGCCCGGACCAGGTCGACGCCCCTGTGCTCGATATCCGTCAGGCCGGTGAATACACCGCCGGGCATCTGCCCCACGCCGTCCACCTCGAACTGGGCGACCTACCCGCCACCGCGCACGCCGCACCGCACGGGCCCGTGGTGGTGATGTGCGGGCACGGCGAACGCGCGATGACCGCGGCCACGCTGCTCGAGCGCACCGGCCGCCACGACCTGGCCGTGCTGGTCGGCGGGGCCGAGGGCTGGGCCACCGCCACCGGCCGCCGCCTGCAGGAGGGATCATGAGCACCACCATGACCGGTATGCCGCGGCTCGGACTCGCCGCCAACGCCGCCCAGTTCACCCTGCTCGTGGTCGTCAACGCCCTCGTCGGCGGCGTGCTGGGCTCCGAACGCACCGTGCTGCCGCTGCTGGCCGAGCAGGAGTTCCATCTCACCGCCTACACCGCGGCACTGACCTACATCCTCGCGTTCGGCGCGACCAAGGCCGTCACCAACTTCTTCGCGGGCACCCTGTCGGACCGCTACGGCCGTAAACCAGTCCTGCTGGCAGGCTGGCTGGTCGCCATTCCGATCCCGGCCATGCTGATCTGGGCACCCAGCTGGGGGTGGATCGTCGCGGCGAACGTGCTGCTCGGGGTCAACCAGGGCCTGGCCTGGTCCACCACCGTCATCATGAAGATCGACCTCGCCGGGCCTGACCGGCGTGGCCTGGCGATGGGCCTCAACGAGGCCGCCGGGTACGTCGCCGTCGCCGCCACGGCGATGGCCACCGGAGCCCTCGCCGCCGCCTACGGGCTGCGACCGGCGCCGTTCCTGCTCACTGCCGCCTACATCGCCCTCGGCCTCGGCCTGTCCGCGGTCTTCGTGCGGGAGACCCGCGGCCACGCCCGCCACGAAGCCGCCATCCACACCATCGGCGAGCACCATGCGGGCCTGTCGACCCGGCAGGTGTTCGCGTTGGCCAGCTGGCGGGAACCCGCCCTGTCCTCGGCGAGCCAGGCCGGCATGGTGAACAACCTCAACGACGGCCTGGCCTGGGGCCTGTTCCCGATCCTATTCGCCACCGCCGGACTGTCGCTGACCGAGATCGGCGCCCTCGCCGCCCTGTACCCGGCCGTGTGGGGCCTCGGGCAGCTCGCCACCGGCCCGGCCTCGGACCGCTACGGACGCAAACCGTTCATCGTCACCGGGATGCTGCTGCAGGCGGTCGCCCTGGCCGTCATCGCCCTCGCCGACGGCTTCACCGCCTGGGCTGTCGCCGCGGTGCTGCTCGGCGCCGGCACCGCGATGGTCTACCCCACCCTGCTCGCCGCCATCAGCGACGTCGCCCACCCCGCATGGCGGGCCCGCGCCGTCGGCGTCTACCGGCTCTGGCGCGACGGCGGCTTCGCCGTCGGCGCCCTGCTCGCTGGCATCGTCGCCGACCTCGCCGGGATCCGCGCCGCGACCTGGGTCGTCGCCGCCCTCACCGCCGCGTCCGGCCTACTCGCGTGGGGGCGCATGTACGAGACACACCGCCGGGCCTGACAGTCCGCAGCCTCTCCCTGCTCGCCGGCATACTCGCCCGGGCCATCATCCGCTGATCATCCGGCCGCCGGAACCACGGCATGACCCCGACAACGCGCTGTACCGCCCCGGCACACCGGTCACCACGGACCACCGGCACCATGCACACACCACCTCGCCAGCGCGAGAAACATCGATACATCATAGGCTGAATACATCACAGGTTGTATCGTCGTTGAAGTGGAGACGTTGACGCACGGACAGGTGCTCGCCCGCTTCGGCCATGCCCTGTCCGATCCGCTGCGGGCCCGGCTGCTGCTCGCGCTGCGCGAAAGCCCCGGGTACCCGGCCGACCTCGCTGAGCTGCTCGGCACGAGCAGGCAGAACCTGTCCAACCACCTCGCCTGCCTGCGCGGCTGCGGCCTGGTCGTTGCCGCACCCGAAGGCCGGCGTACCCGGTACGAGCTGGCCGACGCCCGGCTGGCGCACGCCCTGGGCGACCTGCTCGGCCTGGTCCTGGCCGTGGACCCGGCCGCATGTCCCGATGCCGCGGACAAGGACTGCTGCTGATGAACCTCCCGCTGCTGCCGGTCACGCCGGTCGGACCTTCGCCGCAGCGACGGGCGACCCTCGCCCGTCAGGTGCGGCTGCTCGTCGCCGCCACGATCGCCTACAGCACCGTCGAGGCCGTCGTCGCGATCACCGCCGGCACCCTGGCGTCCTCCACCGTGCTGATCGGCTTCGGCCTGGACTCGGTCATCGAGGTGTCCTCGGCCGCCGCCGTGGCGTGACAGTTCTCCGGCACCGACCACGAGAAGCGCGAACGCACCGCGCTGCGCATCATCGCTGTGTCGTTCTTCGCCCTGGCCGCGTATGTGACGGTGGAGTCGGTGCGGGCACTGCTCGGCGCGGAGCGCGCCGATCATTCGACGATCGGTCTGGTGCTGGCCGCCGTATCGCTCGCGGTGATGCCGGCGCTGTCCGCGGTGCAACGCCGCACCGGTCGTGAACTGGGCTCGGCCTCGGCGGTGGCCGACTCCAGGCAGACCCTGCTGTGCACCTACCTGTCCGCAGTGCTGCTGCTCGGCCTGGCGGTCAACGCACTGTTCGGGTGGTGGTGGGCCGACCCGGTCGCCGCGCTGGTCATCGCCGCCGTGGCGCTCAAGGAAGGCCGCGAGGCCTGGCGCGGCGACGCCTGCTGCGCCCCGACCGCCGCGCTGGCCACCGGTGCAGCGGCGACAGGCGGCTGCGCCGACGGGTGCTGCGTCCAGGAACCACCCCGGTGACCGCAGCCCTCGCCGGCCACTGCTGCGGATCTTCTCTGGGGTGCGGCCGCCGGCGGCGAGGACGAGTACGGCGGTGGCGTCGGCGCGTGTGTGATGCGCCAGGACGGCGGGTGTAGGTGTCGGCGATGATCACGATCCCGGTGGCCGAGCAGGTCCTGCAGCGTTTCGAGGTCCGCACCGGCCTCGTGGGCAAACCCTTGGCTCGGCTGATCGCGACCCGACCTGCACCCCCAGACCGCCTATTGACTGACCCGGTCGGTCGGTTATTGTGGAGATGTGGCTCGCTCGATTCCTGCCGACCGGTTCGCCGTCGTCGTTGACGCTGCTGCGCGGGTGTTCATCGCCCACGGCTACCGTCGCACGCAGGTCCAGGACGTCGCGGACGCGCTGGGCCTGGCCAAAGGCACCCTCTACGGGTACGCGCAGAACAAGACGGCCCTGTTCGCCGCCGCCGTCCGCTACGCCGACGGTCACGAGCCCCTGCCCGCCGTGACCGACCTGCCGGTGCCTGCACCGGCCGACGCCGACGTCGCCGCACTGGTCGCGGGGCGGCTCGGCGCCGAGATCGCCGACCTGCGCCTGCACGGTGCCCTCGCCGAACCGGCGCACGGCACTGCCGACACCGATCCCGACGAGCTGGGTGGGATCGTCACGGACCTCTACCAGCGGCTCGCCCGGCACCGGGTAGCGATCAAACTCGTCGACCGGTGCGCCCCCGAACTGCCCGACCTCGCCGAGATCTGGTTCGGCACCGGCCGCCGCGCCCAGGTCGACGCGCTCGCCGAGTACCTCACCCGCCGCGCCGACACCGGCGCGATCGCCCTGCCCGGCCCGGCGACGCTGCTCGCTCGTACCATCGTGGAACTCGTCACCCTGTGGGCCGTGCACCGCCACTTCGACCCCGCACCGCCCACCACCGGCGCAGCAGATCCGGCAGCCGACGACGCGACCGTCACCGCCATGCTCGCCGCGCTGCTCAACCGAGCCACCGCACCCGCATCGCCGCACCGCTCACGGTGACCGCCGTGCCACCACCCTCAACCCTCCGCGCCGGGCGCTCCGCCGGTCGCGAACCGGTCCATCAGCAGCTCCAGCTTCGTGGTGAACCGCTCCACATCACGCAACGACAGGCCGGCGAGCAGCCGCGCCGACGCCGCCGCACAACCCACCTGAAGGGATCACTGATGTCGCCGCAACAGCCCACACCGCGGGTGTCGCACCCGATCTTCGCCCGCGTCTACCAGCGGCTCAGCGTCACCATGGACCGGGCCGGCGGCGCCGAACACCGCCGGGCCCTGGTCGCGGGCTTGGCCGGCCGGGTGATCGAGGTCGGCGCGGGCAACGGCCGCATGTTCGCCCACTACCCACCCACGGTCACCGAGGTCGTCGCCGTGGAGCCCGAACCGCGGCTACGCGCCGCCGCACTCGCGGCTGCCGCGAGCGCCCCGGTACCGGTCCGGGTCCTCGACGGCGTCGCCGAAGCGCTACCCGGCGGCGACGGCGAGTACGACGCCGCGGTCACCGCCCTCGTGCTGTGCACTGTCCCGGACCAGACCGCCGCCCTGGCAGAGATCCGCCGGGTCCTGCGCCCGGGCGGGCACCTGCGGTTCTTCGAACACGTCGCCGCCGAACACCCCGGGCTGCTGCGCCGCGTCCAACGCGCCGCTGACGCCACCCTCTGGCCGCTGCTGCTCGCCGGCTGCCACACCAGCCGCGACACCGCTGCCGCCATCACCGCCGCCGGGTTCGTCGTCGACGAGCTGTACCGGTTCACGTTCCCGGCCACCGGACCGAGCAGTCCCGCGGCCCCGCACATCCGCGGTACGGCCACCGCGCCGGTGGAAGCGGCGAAACCGTGAGCACCGGCGTGCGACCGCACGCACCGGTCACCGTCTATACCCGGCCCGGCTGCCCGTACTGCTTCCTGCTGCGTCGCGGGCTCCGCCGGCGCGACATCACGTTCACCGAAATCAACATCTGGGCCGACCCCGACACTGCCACCGCCGTCCGCGCGGTCGCCGACGGCAACGAAACCGTCCCCACCGTCCACGTCGCCGGACAATGGCTGGTCAACCCCAGCGCGGCGGTGGTGGACCAGCTCACCCGCAACTGACCCTTCACGACCACCACCGAACCGAACAACACCGCCCCTGGCACGGAGCCGACGCCCTTCCCTGCATCGCCGCCATCCGAGGCGCCGTCCCTTCCGGCGCCACATCCTCCACGTGCGTGGCAAGCCGACAGGACGCCGGACCAGCTCCGCCAGCTGCGACACGATCGGCGCAGCGTGTACCGGCCGGAATCCTCGCCGCGGGACTTGCATCCGGTACCCAGGTACAGGCTTACCGTCGAGAGACAGCGCCCGATGGGGCGCTGCACCGCCTGCTCAAGGAGCCTGTGATGTCGTTCGTGGTCCCTGATGCCTGCACGCTGCCGACCGTCGAGCAGCCGCTGCGGCTGGCCGAGTTCGACGAGCTGTTTGCCACCGCCGTGCGCCGGGTCGAGACCCTCACCGCGACGCACGCCCGCATGACGCTGACCGGCGAGGCCGGCCTGACGGCGGCGGTCCGTGACCTGACCGCCCGGGAGACGGGGTGCTGCTCGTTCTTCACGTTCACCATCACCACCGAACCGGCCGACGACGGTGAGGCGCTGATCCTAGGCCGACGAGGAGCACCGCGGACAGGTAGGTGCACAGCATTGTCTGTGTCGAGTCCGCCATGACGGTGGCCGAGCCGAGTTCCCGGCCGGTGCGCCGCTTGGCCCGCACGAGCAGCGGCATCACGATCAGCGACGCGACGGCAAGGCCGATCCCAGCTGGGCTGGCGTCAGCGTCCCCGCCGGTCAGCAGCGACCGCAGGGCTTCGAAGGTCACCCAGGCGGCCAGGGCGGAGAACGACACGCCGATCAGCCGCAGGGCCAGCCGCTCCCGATCCTCGGGCACCCGCGATTGGAACTGCCAGATCAGCACCGCTGCGCTGGACACCTCGACGAACGAGTCCAAGCCGAAGCCGATCAGCGCCGTGGAGGAGGCCGCTGCGCCAGCTGCGACGGCGACCAGGCCCTCCAGCAGGTTGTAGCCGGCTGTGGCGTAGGCCAACCAGAGGCTGCGCCGCGACAGCACCGCCCGACGCTCCGGACTCAGGAGCGACGCGCTCACGCGCTCACCCGAGAGTCGGCCGGAGTTCCGTAGACCGGGCACAGGGCAACCGCCTCGCCCGTCGCGGCCAGAACCTGTTCCGCCGAGCGCAGCAGGTCCTGCAGCTCCGGCCGGGGTGCGGACCACAACGAGCTGACTTCAGCGTCTTCCGGTGTGGCGTAGTAATGCTCGCCGTAGCTCGTCCGGTGCCCATACGAGTATCGGAAAGGCGATCAGGATGGCAAGCATGAGGGGGTCGGGTGGGGCGGTGCCGAAGATCGCCTGTAGCGGCGGCACGGTGATGATGGCGGCGGCGAAGGCGAGTTCGAACGCGATTCCCCACAGCAGGAGTCGGTTGGTAAGGAGGCCGACGGAGCGGAGTGAGGCGCGGTCGGTGCGGGCGGCGAGGGCAGTGCCGATCTGGCAGGCGACGATGCCGAGGAAGGTCATGGTGGTGGCCTGTTGGTAGGCGTGGTGGAGGGGCGTTCCGGGGCCGGTGGGGTCGCCGGGTTGCCAGCCGGCTCGGTAGAGGGTGAGGAAGAAGCCGGCCATGACGAGGATGGCGGAGATGATGCCGAGGTAGCCCCAGGCTCTGATCAGCATGCGTCTGTCGATGATGGTGCTGCCGCGTTTGTGTGGTGGTCGTTTCATCAGTCCCGGCTCGGGGGGTTCGCGGCCGAGTGCCAGCGCCGGGAGGGTTTCGGTGCCGAGGTCGATGGCGAGGATCTGCATGACGGTCAGTGGTAGGGGGACCGTTCCGCCAGAGACGGCGAAGATGAGGAACGGTACGACCTCGGGTGTGGCATGGGCGAAGATGTAGAGGATGAATTTGCGGACGTTGTCGTAGACCTGTCTGCCGGATTGGACGGCGGCGACGATGGTGGCGAAGTTGTCGTCGGTGAGGATCAGGGTGGCGGCTTCGCGGGTGACGTCCGTGCCGGTGCGTCCCATGGCTACGCCGATGTCGGCGCGTCGCAGGGCGGGGGCGTCGTTGACGCCGTCGCCGGTCATGGCCACGACGTGGCCGGTGTCTTGCAGGGCTTTGGCGATGCGAAGTTTGGCCTCAGGCGAGGTACGGGCGAAGACGAGATCCGCGGTGCGGACGAGGAGTTCGGTCAATTCGTCGTCGGACATGGCGTCGACGGCGGTCGCCGTTGACGACTGTTGGGTTGGGCTGTGTGATGCCGACCTGGGTGGCAATGGCGGCGGCGGTGAGTCCGTGATCGCCGGTGATCATGATGATGCGGATGCCGGCGGTTTGGCAGCAGGCCACCGCGTTGGTGACCTCGGGACGGGGCGGGTCAAGCATGGCGACCCAGCCGAGGAGACAGAGGTCCCGTTCGACTTCGGCGCGGGTGCCGGGGACTTCGGCGACGCGGCGGCGGGCGGCCGCGATGATCCGCGTACCCTTCGCGGCCTGCGCCGTGACAGCCTCTGTCAACTGCTGCCGGGTGATGTCCCCGAGGGGATGCTCTGCGCCGTCGGCCTCGACGATCGTGGTGGAGCGGGCGATGACTTCTTCGGGGGCGCCCTTGGTGTGTAACCACAGACCCTGTTCGTCGGTATCGACGGTGGACATGAGCCGCAGTTTGGGGTCGAAATGGAACTCGCCGCGTCGGCACCGGGGGCGTTGATCTGGTGACGTCTCGATACCGACGCCCTTGGCGAATCGCATCAGGGCTATTTCGGTCGGGTCTCCGCTCGCCTCCTCGCCCGGCCCGGGTTCCAGTTGTGCGTTGCTGCAGAGCACCACGGTCCGCGCGAGGTCCCGGACGACGGCGGGTTGGTTTTGGCTGGTCAGGTCAGCCTCCTGGATGAGGCGTCCGGCTGACCATGCCGTCACGACCCGCATCTTGTTCTCGGTGATCGTTCCCGTTTTGTCGGTGCAGATGACGGCGGTGGCTCCGAGGGTTTCCACCGCGCTGAGCCGTTTGACGACGGCTCCGCGTCGGGCGAGTCCGCGCACCCCGACGGCGAGCGCGAGGGTAATGGTGGGGAGCAGGCCTTCGGGGACGTTAGCGACGAGGAGTCCGATCGCGAAGCTGAACGCGTCGGAGATGGGCATTCCGGCCGCCCACACCCCGATGGGAAAGAAGATCGCACCGGCGATCCCGGCGACCGCCGCGATGAGCCAGGCGACGCGCTTGATCTGTTTCTCCAGCGGGCTCTCTTCGCGGCCGACGCGCTGGGACAACGCGGCGATACGCCCTAGTTCGGTACGCATGCCCGTGGCGTAGACGAGGGCCCGGGCGTCTCCCCCGAGGCAGACCGTGCCGCTGAATACGAGGTTGGACGCCTGGATCAGAGGTTCGCGGCTACGGGTGTCGCCGGCGGTGCGGTAGACGGGTTGCGACTCGCCGGTCAGGGCAGACATGTCTGCCTCGATCGAGCCGTCGAGGAGGCGGGCGTCGGCGGAGATTCTGTCGCCCTCGGCGATGAATAGGACGTCACCGGGTACAAGCTCTCGTGCGTCGATCTGCTGCCGCCGCTGGTCGCGCAGGACACTGGCCTGCTGGGGTAGGTATTTGTTCAATGCCTCGACAGCGTGTTCGGCGTGGCGCTCCTGGGCGAAGGCGAACACGGCGTTTATCAGGATGACGGCCACGATCGCCGCCGCCAGTACGGGTGTGCCGGCGACCCAGGCCAGGACGGCGGCGAGCCACAGCACCAGGGCCAGCGGGTGGATCAGTTGCCGGACGAGGTCCCGCCACCAGCGGGTCCCGCCCTGCCGGCGTAGCTCGTTCGGCCCGTACTCGGCCAAGCGCTGGTGCGCCCGCGCCCTCGAGAGACCATCGAGGCTTGTCTTCAAGTCGCAGAGGAGTTGTTCGACCGGCTGTCGGGGCTCGTGCCCGGCAGGCAGCGCACTGCCACGCCCATCCCGAGGTGACTGCCGTGCCATGGTTTCAGGCTGCCGCACCACCCGACCACGGGCGGGCGTTTCGGTCTCCGGCCTCGCCGGTGGCAGCGAAGGTAGACCTCCTTGCGGCGGCGTTGTCGCTCGTTGTCCGTATCCGGGGCGGGGTCGTTGAGACGTGGGTGTCGCGGGTAGGGGCCGAAGTGACAGGGAAGTGGCTGACCAGCAAATTATCTGCGGTGGCAGCCAGCGAGCATGCCTGGTCCCGGCGGGGTGCGTCCTGGCGCCGTGGACGAAGGTCGCCGCCGTCAATGTCAGGGCGCCGTTCTTCATCGTCCAGCAGGGTCTGGCCCGCATCCGCGACGGCGGCCGGATCATCAAGATTTCCTCCGGGACGACCCGTATCGCCTGCCCTGACGGCATTGACCCGCTTGGTGCGATGCCCGTCCTCGCCCACCCGTACCGGGTGGCCCTCTTCACCCGGACACGGGCCATCCGGCTGGCCAACTCCGGTGGACTTGGCCACCTTCACTCGGGCCGGACAGCTGGGACAAGCGGTCTGTACACGAATGGATCACGCGTAGGTCAGGGGCAGGAAGCCGTACCGGGCCGGGCGACCGAGGAGTCCCCGGCTGGGGACGATCAAGAAGGTAACGGGCGGGATGCTGCTCCTCATGAGGGTCAGTTTTGCGGGCGACTGCGGCGCGACGGGATTGCTTGCCGGGTTCCGCGCTCAGCTTGTCGGAGACAAGTGCCTTGTCTGCCCCGGTTGTCCGGCCAGTGCCCCCCGGCGCACGCCGCCACGCAATGCGCGTAGGGCGTTGAGGATGACCACGACGTCGATGCCTTCCTGGAGGAACGCGCCGATGACTGGGGGAAGCAGCCCGACTGCGGCCACACTCATGGCGGTCAGCGCCAAGCCCATTCCCACTGTCGCGCTTTGGATGGCGATTCGACGGGCATGACGAGCGATCTCGACGGTGTCGGCAAGCCGGTCCAGCCGGTCAACGGTCAGGACGGCGTCGGCAACGTCAGCCGAGGCTGTCGCACCGGTCGCGCCCATCGCCACGCCGACGTCGGCGGCGGCCAGGGCGGGCGCGTCGTTCACTCCGTCGCCGACCATCACGGTGGTCGCCCGTGTCGACTCGGCGCGTACCCGGTCGACCTTTGTCCCTGGCGTGCACCGGTCCACCACGTCGTCGGCGCCGACCACCCGGGCCACCTCGGCGGCGACGCGCGGCCGGTCGCCGGTCAGCATGACGACGCGGGTGAACCCAGCATTCCGGAGCCGGCGTATCGTCTGGCGCGCGTCGGGCCGGATCGGGTCCTGGAGCAGCAGAGCGCCGGAGGGGACGCCGTCCAGGCTCACCCATACCGTCGCCGCCCCCTTCTCCTCGGCCCGCTGTCGCACTTCCTCGGCCCACGGCGAGAGCTCACCGGTCAACTGCCCGACCTGCACCCGCAGGCCGTCGACCCGGCCAGTGACCCCTTTGCCCGGTTCCTCCGTAACGTCAGTGGGTGTCGACAGCGGCAGTCCGCGGCTGGTCGCTTCCTGTACGACCGCGGCGGCGAGCACGTGTGGGGAGAGCTGCTCGACCGACGCTGCCAAGCGGAGCATCTCGTCGCAGTCCGTGCCCGGCGCGGTGACCGTCTCGGCCGCCTTGGGCCGGCCCTCCGTGAGCGTGCCGGTCTTGTCGACCAGCAGAGTGCGGGCCCGGCCGAGTGTTTCCAGCGCCGCACCGTCGCGGACCACGACCCCGCGGCGAGCCGCCCGGGACAGCCCGGAGACGATCGCGACCGGGGTGGCCAGGATCAGGGGGCACGGGGTGGCGACGACGAGCACGGCAACCGCCCGCAGCAGCTCGCCGGAGGCGAGCCAGCCGACGCCGGCTAGGGCGAGGGTGAACGGTACGAAGGCGGCGGCGTATCTGTCGGCGAGCCGTACCATCGGCGCCTTGCGGGCGGTCGCCTCCTCGGCTAGGCGCACGATCCCGGCGTAGGTGCTCTGCGCCGCCGTGGCCGTGGCCCGCATGCCGAACGCCGGCCCGGCGTTGACTACGCCGCTGGTCACCCCTTCGCCCGGCTTGTGATCGACCGGCTTTGATTCGCCTGTGATCGCCGACTCGTCGAGCACGGCTGGGTCCTCGGTGCGGCCGTCGACGGGTACGACCTCGCCGGGGCCGACGAGCAGGCGGTCATCCGGCTGTACCGCGTCGAGCGGCACGGTTTCGATGGCGCCCTGCGCGGTTCGTCGGCGCGTCGACCGGGGAGCGCGTTCGAGCAGTCCGCGCAGGTCCCGTGACGCCCTCCGCTCCGCGTACGCCTCCAGGGTGCGCCCGGTCGCCAGCATCAGCGCGATCACCGCGCCGGCCAGGTATTCGCGTACGCCGAGAGCACCGGCCAGTGCCAGGACCGCGATCACGTCGACCCCGACCCGGCGGTGCAGCAACGAACGGACGACCCACGTGATCGCGGGTAGCAGGGCGACGGCGGTTGCCCCGGCCCACAGCAGGTCTGCGGCGCCGCGCCGGTCGGCGAACCACAGTGCTGCCCCGGTGAGCACCGCCGCGGTGACGGCGACCAGCAGCGCCCAGTCCCACCACAGCCTCGGGGTCTTCACCTGCCCCCGGCTGGGGCTCTTCCGCATGCGAGCCTCCTGTCCCCACGGGCGTCGGCGGGCCGGCCGACGTCGCCTGCCGATCTGCGAGCGGCAGCGCTGCGCAATGTGCCGCCTCCGGCCCGGCTGGGAGGTCAGACGGGACGCAGTGATACTGCGGTCACCTTGTATTCGGGGCATCCCGTCACCGTGTCCGTGACGTCAGACGTGAGGGCGTTGGTGGGGGTGTCGGGAAAGTTGAAGGCGGTGAACAGTTGGCCGGGGGCGACCGTGTTGGTGAGGTGGACGGAGAAGGTCACGGCTGCGCGGCGGCTGCTCACCTCGACGAGGTCTCCGTCGGCGATCCGGAGCCGGGCGGCGTCGTCCGGATGGAGGTCGAGCACCTCGCGCGGGCGAAGCTCGAGGTTGGGGGTGCGGCGGCTCATCGAGCCGCTGTTGTAGTGCACCAGCCGGCGGCCGGTGATCAGGACGTACGGGAAAGCGGCATCGGGTTGTTCGCCCGGCGGCAGGTACGGTCGCGCGGCCAGGGCAGCACGCCCGTCCGGGGTGGCGAAGGAGTCCAGGTAGAGGCGCCCCTCCCCGGGCTGGTCCGCTGCGCGGCACGGCCAGTGCAGCGGCCCGTCCCGGTCTAGCCGGGCGTGGGAGATGCCGGCGAACGTCGGGGTCAGCGTGGCGCACTCGGCCATGGCGTCAGCCGGGGTGGGGCAACCGAGGTCGGCGCCCATCGTCCGGGCCAGCAATCGCAGGATGTCGAAGTCGGGCTTGGCCTGGCCGGGTGGCGTCAGTGCGGGACGGACCCGCTGCACCCGCCGATCGAAGTTGACGAACGTTCCGTCTTTTTCGAGGAAGGACACGGCGGGGAACACCACGTCGGCGAGTTGGGCCGTGCGGGAGAGAAACAGGTCGTGGCTGACGACGAGGTCGCAGGCAGCGAGGGCCTTGCGCACGTTTCCGCTGTCGGGGTCGGTCTGCGCGATGTCCTCCCCGATGACGTACATGGCTCGCACCCGGCCGGCGATGGCCGCCTCGAACATCTCCAGGATGCGCAGCCCGGGCCGGTCGGGCACGTCCACGCCCCAGGATTGGCCGAACCGGGCCCGGACGTCCGCGTCGGTGACGTGCTGGTAGCCGGGTAGCAGGTCCGGCAGGGCGCCCATGTCCGAGGCTCCTTGGACGTTGTTCTGCCCGCGCATCGACAGCACGCCGCAGCAGCCTGGAGTGCCGACGGCGCCTTTCAGGATGGCCAGGTTCGCCAGCGTCCGTACCCCGTCGGTGCCGTGGGCGTGCTCGGTGATGCCGAGCCCGTAGACGATCGCCGGGCGTCGCGCGGTCCCGTACAGGCGGGCGGCCGTGGTGAGTGTCTCGGGCTGGACCCCGGCGACGCGGGCCGCGTGGTCCACCGGGTACTCGCGCAGCAGCCCGGTGAGGTCGGCCAGCCCGCTGGCCCGAGCGCGGAGGAACTCCTGGTCGGCGTAGCCTTCGTCGAGCAGCACTCGGGCGATGCCGTTGAAGACGGCGACGTTCGACCCGGGTGTGGCCTGCACGTGCACGTCGGCCATCTCGGCGAGGTCGATGCGACGTGGGTCGATGACGACGAGCCGGGCGCCGCGCAGTACCAGCTGTTTGATCCGGGCTCCGATGACCGGGTGGGCTTCGGTCGGGTTCGCCCCGGCGATCAGGATGCAGTCGGTCCCGTCGAGGTCGTCCACGGAGTTGGTTCCGCCGGCGTAGCCGAAGGAGGCGGTCAGCCCGACCGCCGACGGGGCGTGACAGAGCCGGGAGCAGTTGTCGACGTTGTTCGTGCCGAGGACGGCACGGGCGAACTTCTGGGCGAGATAGTTCTCCTCGTTCGTCGCCCGCGCCGACGAGATCATCCCGATCGCATCCGGCCCGTGCCGGTCCCGGATCTCGGCCAGCCGGGTCGCCACCATGGTGAGCGCCTCCGCCCACGACGCGGGTTCCAACGGCGAGTCCCGGCCGCCGCGACGCATCAGCGGTGTGGTCAGCCGGTCCCGGGACCGGGTGAAGGCATGGGCGAAGCGACCCTTGATACAGGCGTGGCCCCGGTTGACGGGAGCGCCGTGCACGGGGGTGATGGCGGCCACCTCGTCGTCGCGTACGTGCACCCGCAGGCTGCATCCCACGCCGCAGTATCCGCAGGTGGTGGTGGTCGTCCGGCTGATCGGGCGAGCGTCGAGCAGCCCCGGCTCGGACAGTGCCCCGCTCGGGCAGGTGTCGACGCAGCCGCCGCAGGCGACGCAGGGAGAAGACACCCAGTCGCCGCCGCTGCCGGCAGCGACCACGGTGTCGAACCCGCGCCCGGCCAGGGAGAGCGCGAACGTGCCCTGCACCTCCGCGCACATCCGCACGCACCGATTGCAGGCAATACACAGGTCCCGGTCGAGCTTCACGTACGGGTGGGAGTGGTCGACGCCCCGCGTTCGGATGGCCCCGTCGAACCGGCTCCCGGTCACCCCGAAGTACTCGCACGTGCGGACCAGTTCGCTGCGGTCGGCGGGAACGTCGAGCGCCCGGGCGGGCAGTTGAGAGACGAGCAGTTCCAGCGACAGCTGCGCCGACCGACGGGCGACCGGGTCGTCGGTGTGCACCACCATGCCCTCGGTGGCGGGTGTCGTGCAGGCCGGCATCGCCCGTCCTTTCACGCCAACCAGACAGACCCGGCACGACCCCTGTGGGCTGAGCCGTTCGTCGTAGCAGAGGGTCGGCACCACTGCCCCGGCCGCCTTGACGGCATCCAGCACGCTGGCCCCGTCGGCTACCTCGACACTGACGTCGTTGACGGACAGTTCCATCTACTCGCCCGTCCGGCGCAGCTCGTCCGCGTAGACGTGCAGCAGACTGCGCACCGCACAGGACACTCCGCGTCCGAAGGCGCACAGGCTCGCTGCGGTCAGCACCTCAAGCAGCGGTTCGTGGGCGGCCAGGGCCGCCTCAGCCTGGGTGGGTTCCCCGATATGCTCGGCGAGTTCGACCCCACGGCGGGCCCCCACCCGGCAGGGCGTACAAGCCCCGCAGCTCTCCGCAGCTCCGAACGCCCACGCGTGCCGCAGGATCGCGGCGGCAGGCATTGCCGAATCGACCGCGACCAGACTGCCGTGTCCCAACGCGACACCAGCCTCCGCCAGCGGCCGGGACAGCAGCGGAAGATCCAGCTGATCCGGGGTCAGGAACCCGCCGAGCGGGCCACCGACCTGCACCGCCCGCAGCGTGTGCGGCTCGCGCAGCCCGCCACCGAGATCCTCCATCAGATGGCGCAGCGGCACACCGTACTCGACCTCATACACGCCCGGCCGGCGGAAGAGCTGGCTCAGGCAGACCAGCTTGGTGCCCGGCTCATCCGGAGGACCGAGGCGGGCGTAGGCCGCCCCACCGTGCCGGACGATCCAGGGCACGGCCGACAGCGTCTCTACGTTGTTCACGGCGGTCGGCTGCCCGAGGTACCCGTGGCTGGTGGGGTAAGGGGGGCGGGCCCGCACATCGGCCCGCAGGCCGGCCACGGCGTGCAGCAACGCCGTCTCCTCCCCGGCGACGTACGAGCCGGCGCCCCGCACAACTTCCACGTCGAAGTCGAAGTCCGAGCCGTGTACCCGCCTGCCCAGGTGGCCGCTCTCCCGCGCGTCGGACACTGCCGCACGCAGCCGCCTGGCTGCCGTCGGGTACTCCGACCGGACGAGGATCAGCCCATGCCGCGCTCCCACCGCGAAGGCCGCCAGTGCCAGGCCCTCCAGGATCCGGTGCGGATCGCTCTCCATGAGCAACCGATCGCAGAACGAGCCAGGATCGCCCTCGTCGCCGTTGGCCACCACATACCTCGGCCCAGGTTCCCGCGCGGTCGCGGACCACTTCTTCGCCACCGGGAACCCGGCCCCGCCCCGCCCGCGCAGGCCCGACGCGGCAACCTCAGCCATCACCTGATCGGGTGAACCGGAAGCCACGACGCCCGGCCACACCTCCCAAGGGCCCTCGTCGCCGACCAACCCGGCCAGCACCACCGGACGATCCACCGCGCTTGCGTGCGGTATCTGCGCGGCCCGCATCTTCAACGGCTCGACCCAGCCGGGCCTCGTCCGCCGCTCGGCGGCGCGCGGATCGCCGAACAACCCGCCGAGCTGCTCACCACTACCCGGTTGCTCCCCGTCCAGAGCAGCCGGCGAGTCGTAGCAGTACCCGAGACACCGCACGCCCTGCAGCGACACCGACCCGTCCGCGGCGCATTCACCCAGACGAACGCCCAGCGCCCGCTCGAGACGTGGGATGTGCTGACCCTGCGTGCTGACGAAGCACGAGGTTCCCTCGCAAACTCGGACATGACGCCGGCCACGGCGCCCCTCGGCAAAGTCGGCGTAGTAGGACGCCGCCCCCGTCACGGCCGCTACCGGCCAGCCGAACTCGCCAGCGACCCGCTCCAGGACCTCGGCGTCGACGCGACCGTCCTCCGCCTGCGCCTGCCGAAGCCGATCCAGCATCCGTGTTCCCGGCCTGCGCAGGCGTTCCTGCAACTCGACGAACGCCTCGCGTGGCTCGCCCACCGCACCTACCCCCGTGCAACGCTGGCTCTGCCCCCGGCAGCAACCATACGTCCGTCTCGGTCCACCTCGCGGCCAAACGCACAGCCGCCACGGACCGCGACGAGCCAGAGGATCTTGGCGTACACGATCAAGCATCACCCGATTTCAACGTCTGACTTCTGGTCCGCATGTGAGCCGGTCGCGGGTTAGCGTCTGGTCATCCGGTTGATCACGGGGGTAAACCCGATGTTGCGCACATCGACGATCAGCAGGACCCAACCAACACCGGCATGTCCACCCAGCGCTCGTTGTAGGCGTCCATGAAAGTGCGGATCGCATCGATCAGGTCCGGGACGCGCGTGTGAAGGTGCCGCGGCGGATGACCTGCCGGGTGATGATGCTGAAGAAGATTTCGACCAGGTTGAGCCAGGAGCAGCCGGTCGGAGTGGCACGTCCTAACCAACACCTCGTACGTCGACCGCGGCACCGACTACTGCACTCGCCGCGACGACTCCGAGACCCACAAGAACCGCCTCATCCACCAACTCCAAGACCTCGGCTACACCATCGAACTTACCCCAGCAACCTGAGCCACAACAACCGATGCGAGACCCAGCGAGGCTGCGCCCTGCCCACTCATCCAGTTTCGTCTGAATGGAGGCCCTGCCTGACCCTCTACAAGGTCAGCGAGCTGCAACTACTCCTCGCCACCTGGACCGGAACATGCCCCGCCTGCCACCCCAAGATCAGAACCATCCACCGCAAAACGAAGAGCGCCCGGCGAACAAAGCACTGTTAGCCGCGCAGGTCGCGGCAGCGGTAGCCGATGCTGCCGAGGACCGTGAGAGTGCCGGCGACGAGCAGCATGCTGATCGTCGCGGGCCAGTCCGGTGGCAGGTCAGGGACCGGGGCGAGATGGGCGAACGGAGACAACTGCGCCACCCAGGTTGGCGCGCCGGCGCTGTCGACGATGACTTGAAGGAGGAATCCGCCAGCTGCGGGCAGGGCGCCGATGAGCGCGACGGCGCGCGGTAGCCAGCCGAGGGCGAGTAGGGCCGCGCCGAGGCAGAGCAGAGCGATGGGTAGGACGTTCACCGACCCGGCGAGGGCGGCGCCGAGGCCGAGCGGCGCGTCGACGACGGTCGCGCCGGCCCAGGTCGCGAGGCCGGCGACGGCAGTCAGGATCGTCGCACCGCATCCGGTGATAGCTACCTCGGCGGTGAGTAGCCGGGCGCGGGTGACAGGTTGGGCGAAGAGGAGGGTGAGGCGTCGGTTGGTTTCGTCGGCGGCGGTGGCGGCGAGGCGGGCGGCGGTGAAGACCCCGACTGGGATGGCGAGCAGCATGAACAGTGCCGCGACGTAGCCCTCGACCGAGCCGAGGCCGGCGAACCCAGCCTGCGCGGCGAGGTCGGCGAACCGTGGGTTGTCGGCGAGGAAGCTGGTCATGGATTCCGCGAGCAGGCCGATGAGCAGAAAGTAGGCGCCTACCCCGGCCGCCCACGCGGCGAGGGGGCGCAGTAGGCGCCGGGTCGCGAACCCGGGCACCGAGCCGAGCAGCCGCAGCCGCGGCGGGCGGCCCACCGGGGCGGCGAGCCAGCCGCCACCGACGTCCCGGCGCCCGGCAACCTTCCGGGCCGCGATGAGCAGGCTTACGGCGGCGACCGCCAGGACCACCATCGGCAGGAGACGGTTCGCCTCATATGGCCGGGAGAGCGCGACCAGCCCGAACGGCGACAGCCAACGCAGCCAGCCCAGAGAGTCGACACCGTCGCCGACCATCCGCATGAGCAGTCCGGCGCCGAGCAGCGCGACCGCCGCACCAGTCGCCGCACCGCGGCTTGAGAAGACCTGTGCCGTCAGCGTGCCTGCGGCGCCGAAGAACACCCCAAACAACGCGAGTCCTGCCCCGTGCAGCAGGGCCCCCTGGGGTGCGGTACCGACGGCGGCGAGCGCACCGGCCGTCGCCAACCCCGCGACGAGGAGGGCGGCAGCCACGACGGCCAGGTGCCGCACCACGATCGAGGTGAGAGGGATCTGGCCGGCCGCCAGCAGGTCCCAGCGGCCAGCATCCTCCTCACCCCGGGTGATCCGGGTGGCGGCGAGCAGCCCCCACACCCCGGCGAGCACGGCGAGCACGGTTCCGGTGCGCCAGACGGTGAACCCACCCGGGTCATCCAGTGCGACCGGCTGGCCGAACAGGGTGCGGATGGCGGGGTTTTCGGCCAGAGCGGCGAGCGCGGCGGCGTCCACCGTGTCGCCGATGGTGCTGGAGTAGGTGGCGGCGACCGTCGCCGACATGCCGGCCAGCAACGCGATGACGATTAGCGCGCTGCGGCGGACCTGCCGCAGCGCGAGCCTGGTGACTGCCCGCCCGGCGGCGCCAATCGCGGGCGTTGCCGGTGTTTGCCGGAGGCGGGTGTCGACGGCCGTCATCGGGTGGCCTGCGTGTAGTAGCCGAGGAAGATCTCCTCTAGGGTCGGCTCGTGGACCTGCAGCGCGGTCACATCCGCCGCAGCCAGGGCCCGCAGCGCCGGTGCCGGCGGTCCGGTGAGGGTGAACCGCAGCCGGGACGATTCCGTCAGCTCGACGCCCTCGACGCCGGGGACCTGTGCCAGGTCCGGGGCCGGGCCGGTGAAGGTCACCTCGACCTGGCTGCGGTGCAGCTGGCGCAGGTCCGTGACCCCGGCGACCTCGACCAGGCGACCCGCGCGCAGGATCGCCACCCGGTCGCACACCGCTTCCACCTCGGCGAGCTGGTGAGAACTGAGGAACACTGTCTGCCCTCGTTGGCGAGCCTGCCTGACCGCGTGCTGGAACTCGCGTTCCATCAACGGATCGAGTCCGCTGGTCGGCTCGTCCAGCACGAGCAGCGCGGCGCGGGTCGCGAACGCGGCGACCAGGGCGACCTTCTGCCGGTTCCCGGTCGAGTACGCCCGCCCGGGTTTCGACAGGTCCAACGCGAACCGCTCCACCAACTCGTCGCGGTAGGCCCGGTCGACGCCGGGGCCGGTGCGGCCCAGCAACTCCAGCGTCTCCGCGCCGGTCAGGGCTGGCCACAGCGCCACGTCGGCGGGCACGTACGCGATCGACCGGTGCGCTACCGCGACGTTGCCCGCGTCGGTGCCGAAGATCCACGCCCGGCCGGCGGTCGGGCGGGCCAGGCCGAGCAGCAGCCGGATAGTGGTCGACTTGCCCGCCCCGTTCGGGCCCAGGAAACCGAACACTTCACCGGCCGGCACACTCAGATCCAGCGCGTCCAGCGCGCACACCCGTCCGTAGCGTTTGGTCAGGCCGGCGGTACGAATGGCAGGGACATCCACGGAAAGCCTCCCAGGATCGGCAGCGGACACGACTGCCGACCAGACTTCCCGGCGCACCAAGGCAGAGCGTACGCGCCGCACGTCGGCGCGAGGAAGCCCCGAGAGGTCGACCCGCCGCCAGATTGGCGGGATCCGCACAATCAGGCCGCGCCAATCAGCAGCACAACCCATCAGGCGGCAGACGGTGGGCGGCGGACAGCATGCAGCGGGGCGTCGCGGGCGGGCGTCAGCCCCGCACACCGCGTCCCTCGTACACGTCCGGCACCCCGTCAGCGTCGCTGTCACGCTCCTCTAGCGCGCAGATCCGCTGGTAGTGGCGGTTACGGACCCGCAGCACGAGGGTGGCCAGCACCGCCGACAGCAGCGACCCGAACAAAACGCCGATCTTGGTGTGATCGTCCCGCTCGCTGCCGGCCCCGAAGGCCAGCTCCCCGATCAACAGCGACACGGTGAACCCGATACCGGCCAACAGCGCCAGCCCCAACACATCCCACCAGCCCAGCCCGTCGGCAAGTCGAGCCCGGGTGAACCGCTGCACAAGCCACGTGGCGCCGAACACACCGACCGCCTTACCCACGACCAGACCGACCGTGATCCCCACGGCGACCGAGTCGGTCAAACTCGCCCCGAGCCCACCCGCGCCGGCGACCGACACCCCGGCGGCGAAGAACGCGAACACCGGCACAGCAACGCCGGCCGACAACGGCCGGAACCGGTGCTCGAAATGCTCGGCCAGCCCGGGACCGGGCCCCGACTTGCGGCGGATCACCGGAACCGTGAAGGCGAGCAGCACCCCGGCGACCGTGGCGTGAACCCCGGAGGCGTGCACCAGGGCCCAGGTGACCGCCGCCAGCGGCAGCAGCAGCCACCACGACCGGACCCGCCGCTGTACCAGCAGCCCGAACACCGCCAGGGGGATCAGCGCCAGCAGCAGCGGCACGAAATGCAGGGCGCTGGTGTAGAACAGGGCGATGATCACGATCGCGAGCAGGTCATCGACCACGGCGAGAGTCAGCAGGAACGTCCGCATCGCCGCCGGCAGGTGCGTGTTGATCACGCCGAGGACCGCCAGGGCGAACGCGATGTCCGTGGCGGTCGGGATGGCCCAGCCCGCCAATGCCCCACTGGTGCCGGCGTTGAACGCCGTGTAGATCAGGGCCGGCAGTGTCATGCCGCCGAGCGCGGCGGCGACCGGCAACATCGCGCGGCGGGGCTCGCGCAGGTCACCGGCGATGAACTCCCGCTTGAGTTCCAGCCCAGCAACGAAGAAGAAGATCGCCAGCAGGCCGTCGGCGGCCCACTGCGCCAGGGTCAGATCCAGATCCAGATGCAGAGCGGTGGGGCCGAGCTGGAAGCCGCCCAGCGACCGGTACGCCTCACCCCATGGGGAATTCGCCCAGACAAGGGCGACGACCGCGGCGGCGAGCAGCAGCACCCCGCCGACGGTCTCGGTACGCAGGATGTCGCCGACCCGGCGTACCTCCGGCCAGCTGCCCCGAAAGAGCAGGTGGGACGGGGGACCGCTGCTGGGCGGGGCCATCGAGTTCCTCCGGAAGGGTCGGCAAGACAACGCCGACCAGACTTCCCGGCACACCAGTGCCGATCCTAGCCCATCCACGATCAACTGCCTCGTGTAGGCGGCGGGGGGCGCATCGCTCGGTGAGGCGTGCCGCCCGACGAGTCCCTCGCCGGGCGCTCACTTATGAAGTGAGACGTCGCCTGTCAGACGATGGCGAAGGAAGGACCGGGCGCGGTTTCGATGCTGCGCGCGGCCGGGTTCAGTGTGCGTTGGCGAAACGCTCCACGTCGCTGATCCTGCCCACGACGAGGAGGATGTCGCCATACATCAGCACGGTATCCGGGGTGGCGTAGGTGAAGGCGGCGTCCCGTCTGTCGGCCTGTCGCTTGACAGACACGACGGTGACGCCGTACCGGCTGCGCAGGCGAGACTCCCGCAGGGGGACGCTGACGACATCCCGCGGGGGCTTGGTCTTGACCATGGCATAGTCGTCGTCGACCTGGATGTAGGCGAGGATGCGGCCGGTGAGCAGGTGGGCGACCCGTTCCCCCATGTCGAGTTCGGGCAGTACCACATGGTGGGCGCCGACCCGATCGAGGATCTTGCCGTGCGGGCGGCTGATCGCCTTGGCCCAGATGTCGGGGGTCCCCAGGTCGACCAGCAGTGAGGTGGTCATGACGCTGGCCTCGACATCGGTGCCGATGGCCACGACCACGCGGCGGAACTCGGATACGCCGAGTAGCCGCAGCGCCTCGATGTCCGTGGCGTCGGCGGTCGCGACGTGCGGCAGCCGCCCGGCAAAGCTCTGCACCACCTTCAGGCTGTGGTCAACGGCGAGAACCTCGGCGCCCTGCCGGTGGAGTTCCAGGGCGAGCGCGCCACCGAAGCGGCCGAGCCCGACCACCGCAACCATCTCTTCCTCGGCGTCAGCCAACGATCGTCCTTCCGCGGGAAGTTCGAACCGGCGAGTACGCTCGCGCAGCGCAAGCGCGGAGGCGAGGGTCAACGGCCCGGTCGGGCCCAGGAACATCAGCCCGACGAGGAGTAGGGCGCCGCCCGGTGGCAGGTCGGCGGTGATGCCGGTGGACAGGCCCACGGTGCCGAAGGCGGAGACCGCCTCGAACAGTACCCGGTCAAAGCTGTGCGAGGTCAGGGCTAGCAGGAGGAACGTGGAGACCTTCACCGCTCCGATACCCAGCACTGCGACGGTGAGCGCCTGGCGTTGGTTGGTCTCGGGAACCCGTCGGCGTCCGACGTTGACCTTGGTCTCGCCGCGCATCTCGGACCAGATGACGAACGCGAGCAGCCCGAACGTGGTCACCTTCATGCCGTCGGCGGTGCCGGCGCTGCCACCGCGAAACGCTGGTCGACCCGTTCCGCGACCGTCTGCGCCGCCGCCTGGCCGAAAACCCCAGCGTTGCGGTGACCCGCCTACTGAGCGAGGTCCGCGAACAGGGCTACACCGGCAGCGCCAACCTGCTCGTGCGCTACCTCAACCAGGGCCGCGCCCACGCCGAACGGACTCCGCCGTCACCCCGCCGGCTGGTCGCCTGGCTCATGACCCCACCGGACAACCTGCCTGCTCACCGCAGTCACCTCGACGACCTGCTCGCCGCATGCCCGCACCTGACCATCCTGGCCCGGCGAGTGCGCGAGTTCGCCAGCCTGCTCACCAGCCGCCGCGGTCAGGACCTCGATGCCTAAATGGCCGCCGTCGACGCCAACGACCTGCCCTGCACGGCTTCGTCCACGGCCTGCGCATGGACCTGCCCGCCGTCGCCGCCGGCCTGACGCTGCCCTACAGCAACGGCCCGATCGAAGGCGCCAACACCAAGGTCAAGCTTCTGAAATGGCAAATGTGCGGCCGAGCCGGATTCGCCCTACTCCGGCAACGAGTCCTGCTCGCGTAGGTCACTCACAGCGACCACCGTTTCTGCGCCAGCGCCGAAGACTTGGTCCCTGGGGCGGCGTGGACCCGGCCGATGGTCGGGGCGAATCCGGCCGGGAGCCGGGCGGTGATGGAGTAGGCAATCAGGGTCGCCTGTGAGCCTGCCGGCAGAGTGTGGGCGACGTGGGCGATCGGCCGATTCGGTACGGCAGGTGGCAGGTTGATACCCCACGGGGTATGGTCGTGAAACAGGAGGTGGCGAGATGAAACTTCGACCCGAGATGACCGCCGAGGCGCTGACCCGGCTCAAGCGGGCCCGCGGGCAGCTGAACGCGGTGATCGAGATGATGGAGGAGGGTCGGGACTGCCGGGAGGCGCTGACCCAGCTCGCCGCCGTGTCGAAGGCGATCGACCGGGCCGGTTACAAGATCATCGCGTCCGGCATGCGGCACTGCAACGCCGCCCGCGAGCGCGGCGAGCAGCCCGAGATGACCGAAGAGGAACTGGAGAAGCTGTTCCTGGCCCTGGCGTGACCCGCCACGGCTGAAGAAGCGCAAGCCCACGCTGCGTGTCCGTGGCGTGGGCGGGTAGGCGCGTGTCGAATTCGACCAAGGGTAAACGCTGTCCCTCGCATACCCCCCCGGGTATGTGGGTTTTCGGAGAAGGAGTGAGCAAATGACAGTGCAGGTGTCCGTCATCGCGACGTCGTCGTTGGGTGACCGCAGCTACCTGGCCACCGACGGCCAGGTGGCCGTGGTGGTCGATCCGCAGCGTGACGTCGACCGGGTGCTGGCCCTGGCCGGCGAGCTCGGGGTGCGCGTCACGCACGTGGTGGAGACGCACATCCACAACGACTACGTCTCCGGCGGGCTGCAACTGGCCCGACTGACCGGCGCGGAATACCTGGTCGCCGCCGACGACGAGGTGGGCTTCGACCGGATGCCGGTGGCCGACGGTGACGCGGTCGCCGTGTCGGAAGAGCTGCGGATCCGGGTTGTCGCCACGCCCGGACACACCTTCCACCACCTGTCGTACGTCCTCGACGAGGCCAGCGACGGCGGCTGGTCCCCGGTGGGAGTGTTCACCGGCGGGTCGCTGCTGTTCGGCACCACCGGGCGTACCGACCTGCTCGGTCAGCAGCACGCCCACGAACTGGCCCACCACCAGCACTCCTCGGCCCGCCGGCTGGCCGACCTGCTGCCCGACGGCGCACAGGTCTGGCCCACCCACGGCTTCGGCAGCTTCTGCTCGGCCAGCCAGGCCGACGCCCCCGAGTCGACCATCGGCCGGGAGAAGCAGGCCAACCCGGTGCTCCGCCTCGCCGCGGACGACTTCGTCACCGAGACCCTCGCCGGCCTCGACGCCTACCCGGCGTACTACGCCCACATGGGGGTCGCCAACGCCGCCGGCCCGGCGCCGGTCGACCTGAGCCCGGTGGCGCGCGCCGACGCCGGACAGCTGCGGAACCGCATCGCCGCGGGGGAGTGGGTAGTCGACCTGCGACACCGCAAGGCGTACGCCGCCTCGCACCTGGCCGGCACGGTCAGCCTCGGACTGGACGGGCCGATGTCGACCTGGCTCGGATGGCTGATCGACTGGGGTGCCCCGATCACCCTGCTCGCCGAGACCCCGCAGCAGGTCGCCGACGCCCAGCGGGAACTCGTCCGCATCGGCATCGACCGGCCCGCCGCCCGGGCCACCGGAACACCCGACCAGTGGGCGACCGACCACGCTGACCTGCGCGAGCTGACCGTCGCCGACTTCCCGGCGCTGGCCGCCGCCCAAGCCGGGAACACCCCCGCCGGGCTGCCCGCCCCGCAGGTCATCCTGGACGTGCGGATGACCAACGAGTGGCGCGCCGGCCACATCAAGGGCGCCGTGCACATCCCGCTGCCCGACCTGCCCCAGCGGCTGGCCGACGTGCCCCCCGGCACGGTGTGGGTGCACTGCGGCTCCGGCTACCGCGCCGCAGCCGCCGCGTCGCTGCTGGCCAACGCCGGGCGTGAGGTCGTGCTCATCGACGACATGTTCGGGCAGGCCGAGCAGTCCGGCGTGACCATGGCCCCCACCGCCTGACGACCCGCCGTCCCCGGGGCCACCCCAGGGACGGCTTCCCCTTCCGACGTACGGCGACCGGCCGTGACTGGCCGGCCGGCACACCGTGTTGCCCGTTTCCGTGCGACCCCACCTGAACGAGGAGAGACATGAGCACTTCCCCAACGGCCGCCGCCACCCTCGACGCGGCGGCCCTGTGCGAGCTGATCGACTCCGGCCGTGCACCCCGGGTGCTGGACGTCCGCACCGCGGCGGAGTTCGAGACCGCGCACATCCCCGGCTCGTACAACGTGCCTCTAGACATGCTCAAGGAGCACCGCGCCGAGTTGCGAAACCACCTGGACGAGGACGTGGTGCTGGTCTGCCGCTCCGGCGCCCGCGCCACCCAGGCCGAGCAGGCCCTCGCCCAGACCGGCCTACCGAACCTGAAGGTCCTCGACGGCGGCATCCTCGCCTGGCAGGCGGCCAACGCCCCGGTCAACCAGGGCAAGGCGCGCTGGGACCTGGAACGGCAGGTCCGTCTCGTCGCTGGCTCGATCGTGCTGGTCAGCGTCCTCGTCTCGGTCGCCGTGCCCGGCGCGAAGTGGGTCGCCGGGTTCATCGGTGCCGGCCTGACTTTCGCCGCGGTCACCAACACCTGCGCGATGGGCATGCTGCTGGGCAAGCTGCCCTACAACCGGGGCGCCAGCTGCGACCTGGACAGCATCGTCGGGCAGCTGCGCGACGGCACGCCGACCGCGAGCCGGTCGTGACCGGCCTGGTCCTGACCGTCGCCGGGGCGGTACTGATCGGCGTTAGCCTCGGCCTGCTCGGCGGTGGCGGCTCGATCCTCGCCGTCCCCCTGCTGGTCTACGTCGCCGACCTGCCGGCCAAGGAGGCCATCGCCACCTCGCTGCTCGTCGTCGGCGCCACCAGCGCGGTCGCCGTCCTCCCGCACGCCCGCGCCCACCGGGTCCGCTGGCGTACCGGCCTGATCTTCGGCGTCGCCGGGATGACCGGCGCCTACGCCGGCGGCCGGCTGGCCGAGTTCATCCCGGCCAGCGTCCTGCTGACGGCGTTCGCGCTGATGATGCTCGCCACCGCGGTCGCGATGATCCGCGGCCGGCGCAGCGCCGAAGGCAAGTCGGTGCCGCACGAGCTGCCGGTGCTGAAGGTCATCCTCGAAGGCGTGGTGGTCGGCATGGTCACCGGGCTGGTCGGCGCCGGCGGCGGCTTCCTCGTCGTCCCCGCGCTCGCGCTGCTCGGTGGGCTGCCGATGCCGGTCGCGGTCGGCACCTCGCTGGTCGTCATCGCGATGAAGTCCTTCGCCGGGCTCGCCGGTTACCTGTCCAGCGTCAGCATCAACTGGGGACTGGCCGCCGCCGTCACCGCTGCCGCGGTCGTCGGCAGCCTGCTCGGCGGCCGGCTCGCCGGTCGGATCCCGGAGGACGTCCTCCGCAAGGCGTTCGGCTGGTTCGTCGTGGTCATGGGCGTGTTCGTCCTCGTCCAGCAGGCGCCCGCCGGCCTGCGCAGCAACCCGCTGCTGTGGGCGCTCGCCGGGTTCGCCGCCGCCGCGGTGGTGGCCACGATGCTCGTCCGGCGCGGTAAGCGGGCCGGACGGCACGCCGAGCGGGGCGTCCTGGTCACCGGCCGGCGGTGAGACCGGCACGGACGTGATATGCGGGGGTGCGCGAGCGCCGGGCACCCCCGCACGTCATCTCCGGCGGCCCGGCCGTACGACCGGTGGGTCGCCTTGTTCCGGGTGGTTTCGCCGCCGCCACCGGATCGCGAGGACTGTGAGCGCGATCGCCGCGACGGCCAGTAGCACCACCGCGTCCGGGACGGACCCGAGGGTACCGGTCACCCGCGCCTGCGCGGCGCCCTCGACGTCGGTCAGTCCGAGGCCGCCGAACAGTCCGGCGGTGCCGTCAAAGGCCAGGAACAGCGCGCCGAGAGCGATGAAGGGCAGACCCGGAGACCAGGGAGGTGCTGTGCCGGACCCGGCCTGCCGTCAGGACCCGGCCGCGCAGCCAGCGCCGCTCGCCGCGCTGCGTCCCTTCTGCGACACCGACGACGCCGGCCTGCTCCCGTCGGCCAGCGTCGGCATCGCCGAGTATGGCCCGCAGCACGCCACCCACACCGACGGCTCGGCGCCGACGGCGCCCGGCGCGTGCGCCACTGTCACCATGGTCAACAGCCCTGCGGGCGCATTCGACCTGCGGGTGGTGGCCGAGGGCGTAGAGAACGACCGGCAGCACGCCGCGATTGCCGCGATCAGCTGCGCCCAAAGCCAGGGCCTCCTCTACGGCCATCCCGGCCGCCTCGTCGACTTGCGCGCCACCTACTAGGAGGGACCCCTGTCATCGCTTTCCGGGTGGACCGTTGAGCACCCCCACCTCATACGCAGTGGGCAAGATGTCGGCGAGCACCGCGGCCTCGTCGGAGACGCCTCCTCGCCTGTTCCGGTACGGCAGCGGGTGCACCCAGCGTCTCAATCGCCTTGTCACGCCGCCGGAGAACCGGGAAATCCACCGGGCGACGGGCGGAACGCTCTGTCCGGCTGGGGCCCGGTGGCCGGTGTGCCGACGTCGTCGAGCGCAAACTGGCGCGGCAAGTAACCGCGGATCAGCGCCTAGTGCGGCACGATGGCAAGGGGTGGAAAGGTTGTGAGATGACAGACGAGACGCGGCAGCCCGACCGGGCGTTGACCACTGCGCTGGCGCAGGTCGCCGCGGTGGCCGGGCGCGCGCCCTCGGTGCACAACACTCAGCCGTGGTGCTGGCGGGTCCTGCCGGACGGGCTGGAGCTGCTCGCCGTCCGCGACCGTCAGCTCGCCGCCATCGACTCCGATGGCCGGCTGATGACGCTCAGCTGCGGCGCGGCCCTGCACCACGCCCGGTTGGCGCTCGCCGCCGAGGGCTGGGCGATGCGGGTGGACCGGCTCCCCGATCCGGCCCACCCGGATCTGCTGGCCCGGATCGTCGCCAGCGGTCGGGCCCCGGCGTCGCCCGAGGCGATGCGGCTGGTGCAGTGCATGCAGGTACGGCACACCGACCGGCGGCCCGTCAGCGACGAACCGGTATCGGACGAGTCGGTGAAGGCGATCGTTCAGGCCGGCCACGCCGAGGGGGCGCGGTTGCAGATCCTTAGCGCCGACCAGGTGATGGGGCTGGCTGCGGCCGCCTCTAGGGCGGAGGCGGTGGCGGCCGCCGACCCGCAGATCCGCGAGGAACTGCGGTACTGGACCGGCCGGGCCGGACCGGCGGGCACCGGAGTTCCCCCGGAGGTGCTGCCCGAGCAGGCGCCGCAGACCTGTGGGGCTCGTAAAGTCGGTCCGGCTACGCTGCCTGCGAATATTCGTTGATCAATCCGCCTAGGATCGGTCGCCGTTGGATCCGCACACCGTTCAGGTCGACAACGTGCGGCGCAGGATTCGGCGGCTGCTGATCCAGCGATCGATGTGGGCGGTGGCTGTTGTAGTGGGCCGTGTACTCGGCGAGGACGGCCGCGAGGTGGCGCTCGCCGACGATGAGCATCCGGTCGGTGCACTCCCGGCGTACGGTGCCCACCCACCGCTCGGCGAACGCGTTCGCCCGGGGCGCCTGCGGCGGGGTCTTGATCACGTCGATGCCTTCGGCGGTGAACACCGTGTCGAAGACCGCCGCGAATTTCGTATCGCGGTCGCGGAGCAGGCACCGCAGCCCAGCCGCGTGCTGGTCGAGGTCCATCAGCAGATTTCGTGCTTGCTGCATCACCCAGGTGCCGGTTGCATGGGCGGTCACCCCAACCACGTGGACTTGGCGGGTGGCGATCTCGACGAAGAACAGCACGTAGATCCGCTTGAGGAATACGGTGTCGACGGTGAAGAAGTCGCAGGCCAGGATCGTGTGGGCCTGGGCGGTCAGGAATTGTTTCCAGGTGGGTCCGGACCGCCGGGGTGCCGGGTCGACCCCGGCCTGGTTGAGGATCTTCCACACCGTGCTGGCCGCCACCGGGTAGCCCAGGCCGACCAGTTCACCCTGGATGCGGCGGTGCCCCCACGACGGGTTCTCCGCCGCGAGTCGCAGCACCAGGTCGCGGACCTGCTTGTCGACCGGTGGCCGGCCCGGCCGGGCATGCGGGTTCGTCCATCTTCGGGCGACCAGTTCACGGTGCCACCGCAACAGAGTGGCCGGGGTGACGAAGAGCACCGACCAACGGGGACGGGGCAGCAGCCGCGACAACACCGCCAACACCACCCGGTCGGCCGGTTCGAGATCGAGGCGGGTCACCTGGCGGCTCAGCACCGCCACCTGATGGCGGAGCACCAGGATCTCCACATCCTTGGCCCCATCGTCATGGGCGAGCTGGGACAACATCCGCAGGACCTGGCGAAGCAGCAGGTACAGCAACGACGTGCTCATGGCGACGAGCATGCCGGCTGCGCCGGGCTCGAGCTCGCACAGAACCGCAATTCAGACAGCCGAACCGAGTATTCGAGCCCCACAGGGAAGTCGCTAGGCTGACCCAGCTCGGGTGACGGTTGGAAGGATGAGGGTTGAGGCACGGCCGGCGCGACCGTAGGCGTTGGGAGCAGGTCGTGGAGCTCCTGGCCGTCATCATGCTGGCGATACCGACGAGCCTGATTCTGTTCTCCGCTGACCTGTTGTGGCGGGACGGCCCGGCGGCAGGCGTCCTGCTGCTGGCTACGTTCACGGTTCCACCGGGCCTGGCGCTCTGGCTGATCGAGCGTCGGGGCCGCCAGCGGTGAGTGACAACCTGGGTGACGACGGGTGCGGACGCTGCTGGACGAGCCAGGACGATGACGGACTGTTTCCGCAGCTCAGCCATGCTGTCAGCGCAGGTCACACACGCACGCTGGTTCTTTCACACCGAAGCGGTCGTGTCTCGCCTATCCCATGTCTTGGCCTCTAGCAAACCCCATCGGGGCAAAGATGCATGCTGGAGCGAAGGAGACGATGAGAAGCAGGAGGTCCGCAGCCAGGCTATGGAACTGGGAGTTCACCAACACGCTGAGGCAGTATGAGGCGAGCATGAGCGCGAGGACGCGCTTCAACCACGGCCCGTCGTTGACGACGCCGAGCGGCACACCGATCGCCATTCCCGTCCCGCTGAGCACCACGGCCATCATTAGGACGGCCGTAAGAGCGCGGGCAGGTGAGCCGCCAGCGTGAGAGATGATCGACCCCGAGAGGAAGCCAAAGATGACTGCCACGACGGCCGTCGAGGCGCGGACAGTCACTCGCATGGCAGGACACTAGCCTCGGTCTTTCACTTGGACGTCAGTCGATAGCCGGGATTCGATGAGTTCGATTCGCGTGGTTGATGGCGTTTTGTTGGTATGCCAAGAGTCCGGCGCGAGGCCGGGTTCCTCCGTGCTGCTGGTCGGGGCGTGAGTCGTAAGGGTCAGCCGGTGGGCCGGGGCAACGCCGTAAGCTTGCTGAATGCGCTGGTCAGGGCATCGGTCCAGGGCCAGTTCGCGGCGATAGCGACCCGGGTCCGCCGAGCGGTGCGGGTGATCCGGGCAGCGACGTGCAGCAGCCGGTAGCGCAGCTTCTTCGGTTCGGCGGTGGCCAGATCGCCGTCCAGTAGCAGAGCCTGGGTCCAGGCGAGCAGGTCGATGCCGGTCAGCGCGAGTTGGAGCCAGGCCTGGTTGATCGCGAAGATCCGGGACGGGAACCGGCCGAAGCCGGTGTTCTTGCCGGTGCGGATGCGGTCTTCGACGCGGGCGTGTGCCCGATGCCGGGCCTCCAGGTGCTGGATACTCCCGTTGCCGGGCGGGGTGTCTGTGGCCACGACCTGGTGCCGCCAGCCTTCGATGGTGTCGAACAAGCTCAGTTGGGCGCCGGGGTGCGGGCGTTCCCGGCGGACCAGGAACCGGGTGTCTTCAGGCCAGCCTGCGGCGTCGAACAGGCCGGTGATCTCGCATACCTCGGCATGTTCACGCAGGTCACCACTGGTATCAACGGCGGGGACCCAGCCGGTCGCGGCCCGGATCGCAGCCCTGACTGGTTCGGTGATCGCGGCACCGACACTGAATCGGATGTCGAGGTGGTGTTCGCGTAAGGACCTGATGTGGGCAAGGAAGCCGTGACTGGAGCCGGCCGAATCGGCGCGGAGCAGGATCGGGGTGCCGTGCCGCTGAGCGTCGGGGATCTGGGCGAGGGCTTGGTCGAGGACGGTGATGTGGTCGGTGGTGGTGTTCGAGCCGGCCCGGCCCTCGCGCAGCAGGCCGGCGAGGGCTTCGCCGGTGTTGTCCAGGAAACACAGCAGCGGATGGAAGCCGAAGGTCTTCTTCCACGTGCGGGTGGCCGATTCCTTGTCGGAGTGGCAGATCACGATGGTCGCGTCGATGTCGAGGACCAGGCCGTCGACCGGTTGGCCGGCGACTGCCGGTTGTGGCAGGTCGCCGCGGGTGTCGGCGTGCTGGGCCCAGGCGATCTCGCGGGCATGAGCTCGGGCGGCCCGCAGCTCGGCCAGCATCGTGGCGTCGAGCTGCGATAACACTCGCCACGCGGTCGGATCGGACGCGACCGGCCCGAACAGGGCCGCCTGGTCCCGCAGGACCGCCAGATCGGCGATGGCCTCGCCCCCGTCAGCGAGCATCACGGCGAGATCGACCGCTATCCGGCCCGGGTCGTGCCCACCCTGCCGCTGCCTCTGCCGCAGCCCGGCCAACGCCTGGCTGAATGCGCTGGTCAAACCAGTCGCGTCAGCGAGATCGGCGAGCAGCCGGGCACCGGCGTGACCGACCATGCCCCGCCCGTCCCCGGTCACCGTGATCTTCGGACGTGTTGCGGTAGTCTTCACCCAGCAAGTGCCTTCCGTGACGGGTTAACAGGACTCTCGACAAGCCCTATTTTCCCTGATCAGAAGGCACTTCTGCGTTTCCGGCCCACTCCTTGGACAACCCTTAACGACGGGCCGAGGCTAGCTGGTCGCCGTACTGCCCACAGGTACACCACCGCTCGTAGTCTCGCCGCACAGCTGGGTGACTATTTGGGTGACGATCGGGACGGACACTGGCGGACTGCCCCGGACACTGGGGGATAGTCCCGGCAGCTCAGCGGCTTCAGGGCCGCAGGTCAACGTCCCGTATGGATTGCCTGGGGGTCAAGGGGTCGTCGGTTCGAATCCGGCCGTCCCGACAGCGAGAGGGTTTCCGCAGGTCAGCGACTTGCGGAAACCCTCAGTCCATTGCTTTGGCTCGATGCAGTGGCGTGTGAGGCGCTGCTGGAACCCTTAACTCGGGTGGTTTGCGAGCCGATATTGGTTGCCCCCGGCTGTGAATCGCCTGGTAGGCGTACTGCGTGGGCGTGGTGTGGTCGCTGCTGGACCTCTTAACGGCAGGCGATTTTGGACAGACAGGGCATGGTCCCCAGGGCCCCGGCAAAGATGCTCCTATAGATGTCAAGCCGCGAGTTGAAGATCGTTTGCTGTGATGAGCTGGTAGAGCTCGCGGGCGACGTAGCGCTTGAGGCAGCGGATGATCTCTTTCTTGGACATGCCTTCCTGGGTGCGTCGCTGCATGTAGTCACGGTTGCGTGGGTTCCATCGCAGCCGGACGAGTACGACGCGGTAGAGCGCGCTGTTGGCCTGTCTGTCGCCGCCGCGGGCGCCGAGGCGTTCGCCCAGCATCGAGTGCGTCGACCACACTCGTCATTTTCATTCGTCTCCCCGCGTCGTCAGCTCTACACCGGACGTAGAGCAGCCGGGGCACGGAGGCGCGCGTGCATGTCAATCGGCTGACACCGGACAGGATTTCCTGCCGCAGGCCCACATCGCCGCTGTCCAGCTGTGGGCGCTCACGTAATCGACCCAGGGTCGGCTCACGTTATTGATCCGACCCTGGTCGACGCTCGGGCTGAGGTATCGCGGCTGGTGGTGTGATTTCCGTTCCCGGGAACCCGGTGCGGCTTGTGGTGCCGGGTTAGGCACCGAACCGGCGATGGCGGGCGGCGTAGGACCGCAGGGCTCGGAGGAAGTCGATCTTCCGGAAGCCGGGCCAGTAGACGTCGGTGAAGTGCAGCTCAGAGTATGCGGCCTGCCAGAGGAGGAACCCTGAGATGCGGCGTTCTCCGCTGGTTCGGATGACTAGGTCGGGGTCCGGTTGTCCGCTGGTGTAGAGGTGGGTGGCGATCTGGTCGGCGGTCAGTTGCTGAGCGATGTCGTCGATGGTGTGACCGGCTCGCCCTTGTTCTTCGAGCAGGGATCGGATGGCGTTGAGGATTTCTTCGCGGCCGTCGTAGCCGATGGCGATGTTGAGGTGAAAGGCCGTGTTGTTATTCCGGGTGGCTTCCTCGGCCAGTTTGAGGGCGTTCCTGGTGGAGTCGGGTAGGACGTCTAGCCGGCCGGCCGGGTGGATCTGCCAGATGCTGGACGGGCGGGTCAGGCGTTCAGCGACCACGTCCTCGATCATGCGTAGGAGGTTGTCGACCTCGTCCGAGTTTCGCTTCTGGAGGTTGTCGACGGAGGCGACGAACACCGTCACGTGCTGGAGGCCGATTTCGGCGCACCACTGAAGGACTTCGTCGAGGTGTTCTGCCCCGTAGCGGTGGCCGATCTTGGCGTCGGCGAACCCGGCCTGTCGTGCCCATCGGCGGTTGCCGTCCATGACGATCGCGACGTGCCGGGGCAGGTTCGCGCCGGCCAGCTGCGCGTTAAGGCGTCGTGCGTAGAGCGAGTAGGCAGTGCTCTTCACTGTCGTCCACATTCGCAAGATCTAATCATCGTGGAGCTGACAGTTCAGGCGTTTCGTTCGTTCCTTCACACGACTCTCACAACTGCTCGGCGGTCAGGGCTCAGGATGAGGGTTGGTGCGGCTGCCGACCTCTAGCCTCGGCCCTTCGTTAAGGGCTGCGCGGCGGCGGTCGCGGGAACGCGAAAGTGCCTTCTGATCTGGAACGATGTGACTTGTCTAGGGTCTC
>NZ_JBEXIK010000060.1:0-37895 GCF_040608515.1 Micromonospora sp. NPDC005173 | reverse complement strand
TCGCACTTTCGCAGGTCGAAAACTCCAACGGAACAACGGCATGCGCCGTCACCAGCCCCCACCACCACCCACTAACACGACACAAGACCCATAAAAATACCGCAGAGTCATCACGCTCTTTCGTGTCCGGGCCACCCCGACGCGACACGCCGGGGGCGGCTAGAAGGCGTTGACGCCGGTGAGCGCGCGTCCGATCAGGAGCTGCTGGATCTGGCTGGTGCCCTCGTAGAGGGTGGCGACCCGGGCGTCGCGCAGGTACTTGCCGACGGGGTACTCGTCGATGTAGCCGTACCCCCCGAAGACCTGGACCGCGTTGTTGGCCGACCGGACGGCGGCCTCGCTCGCGAAGAGCTTGGCCATCGACGCCTCGGTGGCGAACGGCTGGCCGCGGTCGATCAGGTCGGCCACCTGCCACAACAGCAGCCGGGCCGCGTTGGTGTCCACCGCGATGCCGGCGAGCAGTTGCTGGACGAGCTGGTGACCGGCGATCGGCTTACCGAACTGGGTCCGCTGCCCGGCGTAGCCGACCGCCGCGTCGAGGCAACCCTGGGCGATGCCGACGCAACCGGCGGCGACCGACATTCGGCCCTTGGCCAGGGTGGCCAGCGCGAGGCGGAACCCGGCGCCCTCCGCGCCGAGGCGGGCCGCGTCGGGCACCCGCACCTCGTCGAAGCGCAGTTCCCCGGTGGCCTGCCCGCGCAGGCCGAGCTTGCCGTGGATCTCCCGCCGGGTCAGCCCGGGGCTGGCGGTCGGCACCAGGAACGCCGTGATGTTCCGGTGCCCGGGGCCACCGGTGCGGGCGAAGACCAGCGCCACGTCGGCGGTGGTGCCGTTGGTGATGAACGTCTTCGTGCCGGTGAGCAGCCAGTCGGTGCCGTCGCGCACCGCGCGGGTCCGCAGGGCGGCCGCGTCCGAGCCGCTGTCCGGTTCGGTCAGCGCGAAGCAGCCGAGAACGGCGCCGGAGCAGAGCCGGGGTAGCCACTCGGCCCGCTGCTCGACCGACCCGTGCGCGGCGATCGACTTCGCGACCAGGCCGAGTGAGACCGACACGATGCCGCGCACGGCCGAGTCTCCCCGGCCGAGCTCTTCCAGGACGAGGCAGTACGCGAGGTGGTCGCCCCCGGAACCGCCGTCGGACTCGGCGATGGTCAGCCCGAGAAAGCCCAGGTCGCCGAGCATGCCAACGACGGTCGGATCGACCGACTCGCGGCGATCCCAGGCCGCCGCGTGCGGCATCAGCTCCCGGTCGGCGAACTCGGCGGCGAGCTGACGGACTGCCGCCTGCTCGGCGGAAAGGGTGAGCTCCATGACGGATAAACTAGCGGTGATAGTTTTCCGCGTCCAGCGTGGACAGCGACCGACCGCCGGTCACCGGTCCGAGGTCAGCCCGGCGTGCCGCTCGGCGGCGAACGCGCGGGCAAGCTCGGTGCGGGAACGGATGCCGAGCCGGTGGAACACGTTGCGCAGGTGGTGGTCGACCGTGCGGGTGGAGAGAAACATCCGGGCGGCGATCTCCCGGTTGGTGGCCCCCTCGGCGACCAGTTGCGCGATCCGCAGTTGCTGACCGGTCAGCAGCCGTGCCGCGGGTAGGTCCGGCGGGCCGACCGACTCCCCGGCGGCGCGCAGCTCCGCGGTGGCCTGCTCGGCCCAGCAACTCGCCCCGAGCAGGGTGAACGTCTCGCGGGCCTGGTGCAGGTGCCCGCGGGCGTCGCGCGGGCGCCGGCTGCGGCGCAGCTCCTGACCGAAGAGCAGCTCGGTGCGGGCGCGCTCGAACGTGCCGGCCTCCATCGGGTGCAACCGCAGCGCGGTCCGGAACTCCCGCTCGGCCTCGGCGCTGCCCCGTGGCGCGAGCAGGGCGTGACACCGGGCGGAGAGTGCCCGGCGCAACGGGCTCGCGGTGCTGCTGGCCCAACGGTCGAAGACGGCGAGCGCGGCGGTCGCCGCCGGTCGGTGCGCCAGATGGGCGGCCGCCTCCACCAGGTACGGGGTGGCCATCACCTGGACGAGGACCTGCCCCCGGCCGGTGCCGAGCCGGGCCAGCGACGCCAGTCGGTCCGCGGCCTCGACATGTCGGCTGCCGAGCAGGTCGAGAACCGCCAGCGCCCACCCGGCGAGCGCGTGCGGCCGGCTGCCCGGTGTCGGCGTCTCGCCGATCTCGCGGATCCGTTGCAGGCTGGTGGCCCGGTCGGCGCGGATGGCGGCCAGCACGGCGAGCATGCCCAGGTGGACGTTGGCACAGTTGACCTGCCCGGTGGCGCGGGCGACCCGCAGCCCGGCACGGGAGGTCTCGGCCGCCGCCTCATGCCGGCCCAACCAGTACTCGGCGATGGCCCGCAGCTCCAGCGCCCGGGGCAGCATGGACAACTCGCCCCGGTCCCGGGCCAACCCGACGGCGCGCTCGGCGAGCCGGTGCGCCGCGCCGTCCACGGCCACCACCAGGCCGGCGGCTGCCGCGCAGGTGAGCGCGGTCGGGGTCAGTGCCGGCCCGGTCAACCGGCCACCGAGCACGACGGCCCGACGCAGCGCCGGGCCGGCCCGCTCGTGGTCGCCCCGCAGGGTCGCGGCCACCCCGGCGACCAAGGAGGCCCTCAGCTCGATGCCCGGCGGCTCGTTCGGGCGCCGCAACGCCAGCACCCGGCGCCCGACCTCGGCGTACCGGTACTGGTCACCGGCGAAGCAGACGGCCTCGCCGGCCCGCACCAGCGCGGCCAGGGCCAGGGCGCGATCGGTGCCGGCCACCGCCCCGGCGGCGGCCAGCAACGTGACCGACGCACCCGAGGCATCGTCGCACCGCAGTTCCAGCTCGCCACGGAGCAGGTCGGCGTGCCCACTGACGACCGGGTCCACGCAAACGGCGCGGAGGCGGTCGAGCAGCAGTCGGGCCTGACCGGGTTGGCCGGCCGCCCAGGCGTACCGGGCCGCGGCCAGCAGGCGGGCGGCGGCGCGGGCCGGTTCGTCGCTGAGCTCGGCGGCCCGGCACAGCGCCGCCGAGGCGGTGGCCCAGCCGCCCTCCCCACCGGCCGCGGCCTGTTCCAGCTCGGTGGCCAGGGCTGGGTCGGTGCCCGCTGTCGCGGCGGCGAGGTGCATCGCCGAGCGTAGCCGCTGCCCCTCTGCGTCGAACACGTCGGCAAGCAGCCGGTGCGCCGCGCGGCGCTCCGCGAGCGGCGCGATGGCCGCGACCATCGCGCGGGCCAGCGGCTGGGGGAACGTGACGCCGGTCGGCTCGACACGGACCAGGCCGACGACCTCCGCCGGGGCGAGCGCCTCGACGGTGGTCCCGGCGGCCTCCGCCGCCCGGATCAGGGTGGCCGGCCGTCCGTCCTCGTTGAGCGCGGCGAGTAGCAGCATCCGCCGGCTGTCCGCCGGCAATTGGTCCAGCCTGGCCCGATAGGCGCGGCCCAACGCACCCTCGGCCGGCGGTGCGGTGGGCAGCGACTCCTCCCCCCGCCACTGCCCGGGACTGAGCACACCGGCGAGGTCCACCAGGGCCTGCGGGTTACCGCCGCCGACTGCGGCGAGCGTGGCCGCGACCGGCGCGGCGGGCCGCTCGGGCAGCCGGTCGGTGAGGACGGCGACGCTCTCGCGCTCGTCCAGCGGTCGGAGCCGGTGCGCCGGGATCCCGTCGACCGTCGCGGTGACGTCCGCGGTGAGCAGGACGGCGACCGGCAGGTGCCGCAGCCGGCGGGCCACGACGGCCAGCACCTGGGTGGTCTGCCGGTCGCCCCGGTCGACGTCGTCCATGGTGCCGAGCAGGGGGCGGTCCCGGGCGGCGGCGGCGAGCAGCCCGAGCACGGCCATCGACAGCGCCAATTGGCGGTCAGCCGGACAGCCCTCTCCGGCCAGCGCCCGCCGCAGCAGGTGCCGCTGCTGCTCCGGCAGGGCGGCGGCCCGATCGAGCACCGGATCGAGCAGGCGCTGCAAGCCCGCGTACGGCAGTGCGGCCTCCTCGGCCAGGCCGGTCCCGGCGAGCACGGTGCACCGCTCGGCGTACCGGTGGGCGTAGCCGACCAGCGCGGTCCGGCCCGAACCCGGCTCGCCGTGCAGCAGCAGAGCACCACCACCGTCGGTCACGCCGTCGAGCAGGTTCCGGACAGCCCGGCACTCGTCGTCCCGGCCGCGCAGCACGGTTATTTGCACTCTTGATGCAGTAACCATGCATTCAGTGTCACCTATCGGTAACCGAATGGAAAGAGGTGGGCGATATCGTACCGAGCCGGTCTCAGCCGGCCGGCGCCTCGGCCAGCAGGGCGCCCACCGTCCGGGCCATCACCGCGCGGGCCTGATCCACGCCCAACCCCAGGCCGTCGCACAGCATCGACCAGGCCGGCCACATGCTCGCCGCCACGAGCGCGTTGAGCAACTGCCCCCGCCCCCGCCCGGCCTGCACCAACTCGGTGGCGAAGAGCTCCTCGACCTCGTCCCGGACCCGGTCGATGTGCCTGAGCCGGTTGCGGTGCAACTGGTCGGAGACCGGCTCGCGCATCTGGGCCGCCCGCGCCGACGGCGCGATGAGCTGGAGCAGCCGGGCGCGTTGCCGGCAGTACGCGTCAACTCGCTTCGCCAGCGGCAGCCCGGACGAGATCGGCCGGTAGGCGGCGTCCTGCTGGCGGAGCACCTCGGCCCCGCTCGCCTCGAAGAGGGTCTCCATGTCCTTGAAGTTGGTCCAGAGCGTCCGCAACGAGATGCCGGCTCGCTCGGCGATGCGTTCGCCGGTCGGCCGGAGGTCACCCTCGGAGATGAGCGCGAGGTGCGCCTCGACGATCGCCGCGCGAGTGCGCTCGGCCCGGGCGGTCCGCCCGTCGACCCGGACCGGGACCTCGACCGCGTCCATTCGCCCCCGCCCCTTCACCATGTCGTCCCCCGACGCACCGCCGAGTCTAGACAGGTGATGATCAGCGGCACCCGGGCGACCGCCGGCGCCGTCATCCGGCTCGACCGGTCAACGTGACGCCACCGTCGCAGACGATGGTCTGTCCGGTGATCCAGGCAGCGTCGGCGGAGGCCAGAAAGGCGACCGTGCCCGCCACGTCCTGCGGCAGGCCGAGCCGCCCGAGCGGGTACCGCTCGGCGACCTCGTCCTCCCGACCCTCGTAGAGGGCGGCGGCGAAGCGGGTCTTCACCACGCCGGGAGCGACGGCGTTGACCCGGACCGCCGGCCCCAGCTCCACGGCGAGGCTGGCGGTGAGGTGGTTGAGCGCGGCCTTGCTCACCCCGTAGAAGGCGATGCCGGGCGACGGGCCGAGCCCGGCCACCGACGATACGTTGACCACACAGCCACCCCGGTCGGTCATGCCGGCGGCGCAGACCTCCTGCACCCAACCGAGCGCGGCGACCAGGTTGACGTCGAAGATCTTGCGCGCCGCCCCCAGGTCGAGCCCGACCAGCGGGCCGTGCACCGGGTTGATGCCGGTGTTGTTGACCAGGAGGTCCACCGGCCCGAACGCCGCCATGACCTCCCGAACCGCGGCGGCCCGGTGCTCGGCGTCGTCAGCCCTCCCGGGTACGGCCACGGCGTACGCGGGCCCGCCCAGGGCGGTGACCGCCTCGGCCAGCGCCTCCGGACGTCGGGCGGTCAAACCTACCCGCGCCCCCTCGGCCACCAACCGCTGGGCGATGGCCAGGCCGATTCCCCTACTGGCACCGGTGACGATGGCGACCCGATCGACAAGCCGGCCTGAATCTGCATTCACAGTGCAGATAGTAGAAGCGGCGATCGGTGTCGGTCAACGTCCGGAGGGACGATCGTGTCGCCGGTCACTACGCTGGGTTGGCTGGCTGGGCGCAGCCGTACGACCGGGCGTGGGCACGGCGATGTGCCGCGTGACCACGCCCGGTCGACTGCCGGGGCCGGGTGTCGTCAGGAGACGGTCGGTATCCCGTTGGCCGGTGGTGTCACCGGCGCCGCGCTGTACTCGCTGACCGGCCCGTCCTCCTCGTCGGTCTCGTACGTCGGCCCGAAGTAGCTCTGCACTCCCCCGCTCACCCGGGCCAGCCGCTGCCCGCCGTAGCCGGAGTGGTCATCGGCGGAGAAGCGCAGCGGTGCCAGCCCGGGGCCCTGGAAGCCACCCTTCTGCACCGCCTCCAGCACCTTCTCCCGGGTGAGGTCCTTGCCCGCGGCGAGCAGCACCTGCACGAAGAGGTAGCCGACCGACATGCCGTAGACGGTGTTGCCGTCGAACGGCGCATCCCCGTTGTGCTCCTTGTTGATCTTCGTGAAGAGCTGGATCCACGGATTCGCGGTGTCGTTCTGCATCGGCAGGTAGTTGGTGCCGACCACGCCCTCAAGCAGCGGGGCGGCGGCGCCGAGCTGCTTGGCCAGGGTCGGGTAATCGGAGCCGACGTTGGACACCAGCCACTGCGGCTTGAAGCCCAGCCGCGCGGCGGTGCCGATGGAGAGCGCGGTGAAGCCGGGCACGGTGGCGAGCACGACGACCTGGCAGCCGGCGGCCTTGAACGCGCCGATCTGCGGCGCCACGTTGGTGTTGCTGGTGACGTACGTCTGCTTGACCGCCACGGCCGTGGCGCCGAGCACCTTCTCCACGCCGAGCAGGCTGTCCCGGCCGAAGTCGTCGTCCTGACCCAGGAAGCAGACCTTCTGGCCGGCCAGGTTCGCCTTCGCGTAGGTGGCGAGGATCTTACCCTCGACCGTGTAGTCCGGGTTGAACCCGAACGTGCCGGGATACTTGTCCGGCTGGTCCCAGCTGCGGCTGCCGGAGGCGACGAAGAGGTCAGGCACCCGGTTGCTCTTGAGGAAGTCGAGCACGCCGGTGTGCGTCGGCGTACCGAGGCCGTTGAGGATGGCGAAGACCTTGTCCTGCAGGACGAGCTGGCGGACCACCTGCTGCGTGTTCGCCGGGTTGTAGCCGTCGTCCATGACCTTGTAGGTGATCTTCCGCCCGTGCACGCCGCCATTGGCGTTGACGTAGTCGAAGTACGCCTTCGTCGCCGGGGCGATCTTGGAGTAGCCCGCCGAGGCCGGCCCGGTGAGCGGCATGTGGGTGCCGACGACGATCTCGCTGTCGGTGACGCCCGGCACCGATCCCCCGCCGGGACCGGAACCGTCGTCGCCGCTGCAACCGGCGGCGCTGATCAACAGGGCTATGGTGCTGGCGATCGCGAGACCGCGTCGTGCCGTACGGCGCATGGGAAACACCGACCTTTCTCGGTCCGGTTCTCAATCGAACGGTGTGGTGGTGGGGCGCCCGGCCGAGGCCGGACAGGGACAGCTCAGGACCGCCGGGCCGACCACCGGGCCAACAGCGCCCGGCCAAGACGCGACAGCAGACCCTGCACGCCGCCGGGTGCGGCGATCATGACGACGATCAGGGTGACTCCGAAGATCGCCAGCGGGAGGTTGCCCTCCAGCCGCTGCGCCACCGCGGGCGAGAGGGTGAGCAGCTCGGTCGCGGAGTGGGTGAGATCGGGCAGGGCAACCAGCAGGACGGCCCCCCACAGCGCGCCGGCGAGGCGACCGAGACCGCCGATCACCACGGCCATCAGGAGGAAGAGCGACAGGGTCAGCGAGAACGCGCCCGGAGACACGCTCTGCGCGAGCACCGCGAGCAGGGCGCCGCCGAGACCGGCGGTGGCGGCGCTGACCACGAACGCGAGCACCTGGGTACGGGCCACGTGGATACCGGCGAGGCGCGCGGCCACCTCGTCGTCGCGGACCGCCCGGAAGGTACGCCCGTACCGGCTGCGGATCAGGTTGGCCAGCAGCAGCAGGGCGAGCAGGGTGGCCGCACCGGCGAGCCAGAGCTGCCACCGCTCGTAGGGAAAGTACGGGCCGAGCGACATCGGCGGCGGTTCCACCGGCACCGACAGCCCCTGCTCGCCGTTGAAGACGCCGTCGAAGGTGACGGCCAGGGCCGGCACGACGACAGCCACGGCGAGGGTCACCCCGGCCAGGTAGGGGCCACGCAGCCGGGCCGCGGCGACGCCGACCACCGCACCGACCGCGACCGTGCTGAGCACCGCCGCGCCGAGCGAGAGCGGCAGCAGCCAGCCACCGGTCATCCCCCGGTCGGCGAACGCGTTCTGGCAGAGAGCCACGGTGTACGCGCCGGTGGCCATCAACGCGCCGTGCCCGAGCGAGAGCTGGCCGTTGAGCCCGGTGAGGACCGTCAACCCGGCGGTGGCGCAGAGGTAGGCGGCCACGGTGGCGAGCTGGAAGTTGCGGAACGGCTCGACGGCGTAGCTGACCCCGAGCAGCAGCAGCGCGGCGGCGAGCGCGAAGGCAAGGTGGCGCAGCAGGGTGGAGCCGCGCCGCCGGTCGACCGGACGGTCGCCGCCGCCAGTGCCTGCGCCGGCCAGGTTCTGCTGTGGCGGCAGGGCCGCCTGAGTGGCGCTCACACCCGCCTCGCCGTGACCGGAGCGAACAGCCCGCCGGGGCGGACCAGCAGCACCGCCAGCAGCAGGACCAGCACCGCCAACGGCGTGAGGTCACTGCCGGCGTAACCGCTGACGTAGGAGAGCAGCAGCCCCACCACCAGACCACCGACCACCGCCCCTGGTGGACTGTCCAGCCCGCCGACCACCGCCGCGGTGAACGCCGAGACGAAGACCAGGTCCATCGCGTGCGGATGCAGACCGAGCTCGGTGGGGATGACCAGCATGGCGGCCAACGCGCCCACGCCGGAGGCGAGCGCCCAGCCGAGGGTCAGCATGCCGCCGACGTTGACGCCGAGCAGGCGGGAGATCTCGGGGGCGAAGGCCGCCGCGCGCATCCGCAACCCGACCGCGGTCCGGGCGAAGAGCCAGGCCAGACCAACGACCACCGCCCCGATCGCCGCGAAGACGAACAGGTCGTACGGCGAGAGCACGGCGACCCCACCCACGGTGAGGGCGGAGCGGCTGAACGGCGCGTCGGCGGGTCGGAACTCGCTGCCGTACACCATCCCCAGGACGGCCTGGATCAGCAGGACCAGCCCGAGCGCGACGATCACCGGGTTGAGCGGCGACGCGTGGTCGACGAAGCGCATCACGGCGCGGTCCACCAGTGCGCCGAGCAACAGTCCGGCGAGGATCGCGACCAGGAAACCCAGCCAGTAGGAGCCGGTCGACGCGGACACGGAGTAGGCGACGTAGGCGGCGGCGACGGCCATCGCCCCCTGGGCGAAGTTGACGACCCGCGCCGCCCGCCAGATGAGCACCAGGGCGAGCGCGAACGCGGCGTACACCGCACCCCGGGACAGGCCGTCGATGGTGAGGAAGACGAAGCGGTCCAACAGTCCTCCCTCCTGAGGGACGAGGTGGTGGTCAGAAACCGAGGTAGGCGTGTCGCAGGTCGACGTCGTCGCGCAACTTGGCGGCCGGGGCGGCGATCACCACCTGGCCGAGCGCCATCACCACGCCCTGGTCGGCCACGGCGAGTGCGCTGCGGACGTTCTGCTCGACCAGCAGCACGGTCAGGCCGGTACGGTCACGCAACTGGCGGAGCAGGGCCATGGTCCGGGCGACCACTCGCGGCGCCAGCCCGAGCGACGGCTCGTCGAGCAGCAGCAGACGGGGTCGACCGACCAGCGCCCGGCCGAGCGCGAGCATCTGCCGCTCGCCACCGGAGAGCTGGTGGCCGAGGTGCCGACGCCGTCGGGCCAGCGGCTCGAAGAGCTCGTAGACCTCGTCGAGAGCACGGCCGGCGTCGGCCCGGTCGCGCCGCCACAGCCCGCCGAGCCGCAGGTTCTCGTCGACGGTGAGCTCGTTGATCACACCCCGCCCCTCCGGCACATGCGCCATGCCACGCCGGACGAGCTGCTCCACCGGTGTGCCGCGCAGGTCCTCTCCGTCGAGGAGGACCTGCCCGGCGGCCGGACGGATCATGCCGGAGAGCGCGCGCAGCAGGGTGGTCTTGCCGGCACCGTTGGCGCCGACGACCGCGGCGATGGTGCCGGCTGGGACGGTGAGGTCGATGGCCTGCAGCACGGGCGCGGCACCGTAACCGGCCACCAGCCCGCGCACCACCAGCAGGTCCGGCCCGCTCACGCCGCACCACCCTTCGTTCGCGACTGCGGGGCTCGCAAACCCGGCTCACTCCTCGCGCTCACGCCGCACCACCCTTCGTTGTCGCGCTCATGCCGCGGCCTCGTCGATGGCGGCCCCGAGATAGGCGTCAGTGACGGCGGGGTCGTCGCGGATCTCGTCCGGCGTGCCGGCGGCGATCACCCGGCCGAAGTCGAGCACCACGATCTCGTCGCAGACCGCCATCACCAGGTCCATGTGGTGCTCCACCAGCAGCACCGCGCAGGGGTCGGCGTCCCGCTGGGGAAGCTGCCGGATCAGCTCCGCCAGCTCGGTGATGTCGTCGGCGCCGAGGCCACCAGCGGGCTCGTCGAGCAGGAGCAGCCGAGGCCGGGCGGCGAGCGCGCGAGCCAGAGCGACCCGCTGGCGTACGGCGAAGGGCAGCGTGGTCGGCGCGGCGTCGGCGTGCCTGGCGATCCCCAGATCGTCCAGGATGTCCAGTGCGTCCTGGCGCAGCCGCCGCTCGTCGCGGTCGCTGCTGGGCAGACCGAGCAGCGCCGACACGAAGCCGGCCCGCGCGGTGTGTGAGGCGCCGGTCATCACGTTCTCCAGCACCGTGAGCCCGGCGAAGAGGCCGGTCCCCTGCAGGGTCCGGGCGATGCCGAGCCGGGTCAGCCGGTGCGGCCGGGGCCGCAACGGTCTGTCGTCGAGGGTGAGCGAACCCGTCTCCGGCGTGACGAAGCCGCAGATCACGTTGAACAACGTGGTCTTACCGGCGCCGTTCGGCCCGATCACGCCCACCACCCGGTTGGGTGACACCCGCAGTGAGACGTCGTCGAGGGCGGTGAGGCCGCCGAACCGTACGCCGATGTGGTGCAATGCGAGCCCGCGCTCCATCACCCATCCCTCTGTTGTGGCGGGTGTTATTTACACTCGCAGTGTACGTTTCTCGGGTACCGCGTCAAGACCTTCAATACCTCGCCATCGGCAGGCGGACGGGGCGGCCGCCAGCGGCGACCGCCCCGGGATCGCGGTCAGGAACTGGGGCAGGTGTTGCGGTACTCCTGGATCTGCGAGCCGCTCGGGCCCGGGCAGAGGAACTGCTCGTAGCGGGTGTCGTCGTCGACGAACCGCTTGAGCCAGGCCACCATCTGCCGGGCCGTCGGCGTGTTCACCGTCTGCGGGAAGAAGTGGCTCGCTCCGTTCAGTTCCAGGTACGCCTTCTCCGCCGAGGCCGGGATGCTGTTGTAGAACGGCTCCGAGTGCGACGAGACCGGCGCGACACTGTCGCTCTCGCCACCGATGATCAGCGTGGGCACCTGAAGCTCGGACCAGCTCTTGTCCAAATTCCACGGTGCGAGCGGCACCGCGGCCTGCAACGACGGCCGCGCCGACGCCGCCTCCAGACTGCCGCCGCCGCCCATCGAGTGGCCAGCCACCGCGAGCCGACTGCCGTCGATCCGGGTACGCACCGAACTGCGCTCGACCAGGTAGTCGAGCGCGGCGAGGAGCTGACGGCCACGGCTGTCCGGCTGGTCCAGCCGGCTGTTGGTCTCGATGCCGATCACCACGAAGCCGTGCGAGGCGATCCGGGGGCCGAGCCAGCTGATGCTGGACCAGGCCGCGGTGTAGCCGGGCGAGATGGCGATGGCGCCGAAGGTGCCCTCGCTGGTGCTGGTCGGGTAGTAGATGACGCCACCGCCGAAGCCGGTGACGCTCAGCGAGGACACGTTCTGCGAGGCGGTGGCGAACGGGCCGCGACTGGCCTCCAGGATCGCGGTGGTCGGGTTGGGGCCCCTCTCGTACGGGCTCGCCGCCTGCGCGGCGCCGGAGCTACCGGCCAGGACGCCTCCGGCGACCAGGGTGGCGGCCAGCACGAGCCGGGCGGCTCGGGCTGCCATGGAACGGGGACGGGTGGTGGTTGGTGACGACACGTCGGGCACTCCCTAGAGTCGAGGGATATCGACGTGCGTCAGTTTTGGCCGCTGCGTCGGCCCACGCATCGGTGAAATCACCAGTCCCGCCGGTCGGCGTCCGCCCTACCCGGGATCGGGACGCGGGCATCGGCCGCGTTTTGCCCTCTGACCAGGGGTAGGGACTCCACTGCCTGCTCGTAGACGCTCCATGGAGGGGTTCGTTCAGTGGATGCCAGCAAGCCCGCCGAGGCGGTCAAGAACGCCGTGAAGACCGCCTCAGACAAGATCGCCGACGCCCTGACGCCAGATGTCCCCGGCGCGCCGGGCAGCGCCTCGCCACCCGTCGAGGAGCCGACGACGCCGCGCGACCCGTTGCCGCCGAAGACGGAGCAGGGTGCCCCGCAGACCCGCACCGCGACCGGCGCGGAGACCGGCGCGCCGACGACCGCCAAGGGTCAGCAGGGTGCCTTCCTCACCACCTCGCAGGGGGCTCGGCTCCGCGACACCGACCACTCACTCAAGGCCGGATCACGTGGTCCGACGCTGGTACGCGCAGCCGTGTTCGAGGCCGGCATGGTGCCGCTGCTGATCGCCCCACACGGCGGCATGGTGGGCGGCATGCCGGTGCAGCGGACCTTCGCCACCGGCCGGTCGGTCGAGTTCGACGCGGTCCTGCTGGCCGGAGCGCCGGCACCCGCACCGGATGCCACCCCGGCCCGCGACGACAAGGCGGGTAGGCCGCAGGCGGTGGCCGTGGATCCCCGCGTGCTGCTCCTCGTCGAGGAGTGCTGGCGGCACGCCAAGACGATCGGCGCCTGGGGCGCCGGCGTCACCGTGCTGGAGCAGGCGGGGGTGAGTGGCACTCCGGGCGTCGTCACGGCGGGCTCCGGCGTCGAAGCCCTGACCGCGGTGCAGCGGCTGATGGCCGCGCACCGGGTGTGGGAACGGCTCCCCACCTCGGTCGCCTGACGCCACCAGCTATTCACCAGGGGCTGTCCTCCGCTCGGTGGAGGGCAGCCCCTGGTGCCGTACCGGGATCAGCCGATGTCGGCCAACCGGGGCAGCACCTCGTCGCCGAGCCGCTGGGCGAACTCCACCGGGTGGCGATCCGGCGTGACCTGCACCTCGGTGACCCCGAGCGCGGCGTAGTCGGCAACCTCGGCGAGGAACGCGTCGACGTCGGCCAACGGTGGCCGGTGGGCGACCACGGTCTTCTCGACGGTGTCGTAGTCGCGGCCCTCGGCGACGCAGTGCCCCCGCAGCACCTCCAGCTTGCGCGCCACCTCGTCGGCGCCGGCGGCCGTGCCGAACAGGTTGCACGCGTCGGCGTACCGGGCCACCAGGAGCAGCGTCTTCTTCTCGCCGCCGCCGCCGATCATGATCGGCGGGTGCGGACGGCTCAACGGCTGGGGCGAGTTGATCGTCTCGGCGAGCTGGTAGTGCTGTCCGTTGAACGGCCCGTTGTCGTCACCCCACATCTGCAGGCAGATCCGCAGCGTCTCCTCCAGCCGCTCGAAGCGCTCGGCCACCGGCACCACGGGCACGCCGAGGCCGCGCTGCTCCCGCTCGTACCAGGATGCGCCGATGCCGAGCCGGGCCCGACCGCCGGAGAGCACGTCGAGAGTGCTGACGATCTTGGCGAGGAGCCCCGGATACCGGTACATCACGCCAGTGACCAGCACGCCCAGCGTCATCCGCTGGGTCTTCGCGGCGACGAAGCCCAGCGTCGTGTACGCCTCCAACATCGGCTCCTCGGCCGGGGCCACCGCGTCCATCTGGAAGAAGTGGTCCATCACCGTGAACGACGCGACGCCGGCCTGTTCGGCGGTGGTGGCCGCCTCGGCCAGGGTCGGTGCGATCGCCGCCGGCTCGGCCGGGGTCGAGTACGTCCAGTAGTGCAGTCCGAGCTTCATTCTCGACACCTCCGAACCGAGCCTAGTGGTCGTCGACGCCACAGACCCGCGGGTCGAGCAGGCCGACGGCGGGTGAGGTCCGGGGATTTCCATTACCGGTTCATGACAATTCGTGGATCACGCGCGGATATCCGGCTGACACCTTCTGCTGAGTGATCCCCCAGCCGACATCCACCGACTCCCGGCCCACCGGGTACGCGCCTGAGGTGGCGCGCGCCCGGTTCCGCCACCGGAGGCCCTGGACCCTGTCCAGCCCCGCCCCGGGACAGCCACGCCGAGCGGAGTGGGCCGACGCCGCGAAGGGCGCCTGCATCATCCTCGTCGTCCTGTGGCACGTCGTCGTCAAGGACTACCTGCAGATCGACTGGCACGTCGGCGTACCGGTGCCGGGCCTGTGGGGGACGCTGGGCGAGCAGTTACTGCCGCTGCGGATGCCGCTGTTCTTCACCATCTCCGGCGTCTTCGCGGCTACCGCCGTCCAGCGCCCCTGGCGGGTCGTCGCCCGCAGCCGGATCGCCGGCTTCCTCTACCTGTACGCCGTCTGGCTGCTGATCCACACCGTGATCTTCGCCGCGGCCCCGGACTTCCCGACCGACCGCGCCACGTCCGCCCTCGGTCTGCTGGAACAGCTCACGATCACGCCCTCGAACCTCTGGTACCTGTACGCCCTGGCGCTCTACTTCACGGTCGCCAAGGTGGCCCTCCGGGCGCCCCGGGTGCTGGTCCTCGTACCCGCCGCGGCGCTGTCCGCCGTCGCCGCCGCCGGCCTGCTCGACGCACCGGGCAACCGCGCCGGCCTGTACCAGAACCTGATCTTCTTCCTCGCCGGCCTGTACCTGCGACCGCAGATCGAGTGGTGGGCGGCAACCGCCACCCGGCGCCGCCTCGCGCTGACCTCGGGTGCCTACGTCCTCGCGCTCGCCGCGATGGCGACGGTCGGCGCCCAGCGATGGTTCGGCGTGTGGCCGGAGGTCTCCGTTGTGGCGGTCGCGTTCGGCGTCACCGCGGCCGCCCAACTGGGCCGGTGGCCCGCCCTCAGCCGCCGACTCAGCACGCTCGGCCGCAACACGTTGCCGATCTACGTCATCCACATGCCGGTCCTGGCCCTGCTGCACCGGCTGCTGCTCGCACCGGCCTCCCAGCTGGACCGCGTCGGGCAGGACCTGATCGTGCTCGGCTACCCGATCCTGCTGACCGGGCTCGTGATCGGCGTGAGCCTGGCCATCCACCGCGGGCTGCTGGCGGTGCACGCGCGCTGGCTGTTCGCCCTCCCCGGCGACCGCCGGACCGTACTCCGCCGGCTGGAGGCGGCCGGATGAGCGCGTTGGCCGAGGCGGTGGTCGACCTCGGGGCGATCGCCGGCAATGTCCGGACGATCGCGTCGGTCACCGGCACCGAGTTGATGGCGGTGGTGAAGGCGGACGGGTTCGGCCACGGCGCGGTGATGGTCGCCCGTGCCGCGCTGCGCGCCGGCGCGGGTTGGCTGGGGGTGACCTCGGCATCCGAGGCGCTGGCCCTGCGCAGCGCCGGCATCACCGCGCCCACCCTGAGCTGGTTGCACCGCCCGGACGACGACTTCGCCAGCCTGATCAGCGCCGGCGTCGACGTCGGCGTGTCGACGACGACCCACCTGCACGCCGTCGTCGACGCGGCCCACCGGCTCGGCGTACCCGCGCTGGTGCAGCTCAAGGCCGACACCGGCATGTCCCGCAACGGAGCCCGCGGGGACGACTGGCACGAACTGGTCGCCTGGGCCCGCAAGTACGAGCGGGAGGGCGGAGTCCGGGTGCGCGGCGTGTGGTCCCATCTGACCGATGCGGACGTACCGGGCAGCCCCGGGCTGGCCCGGCAGGTGGCGACCTTCGAGGAGGCGTTGCGGGTCGCCCGGTCCGCCGGCCTCGACCCCGACCTGGTCCACCTGGCCAACTCGGCTGCCGCGCTGTCGGCACCCCGGACCCGCTTCGACCTCTGCCGGATCGGGCTCGCCCTGTACGGCGTGGACCCGTTCGGCGGTACCGGGCCCAGTGAGTTCGGGCTCCGCGCCGCGATGACGCTGCGCACGACTGTCGTCAACGTGAAGCGGGTGCCCGCGGGCACGGGTGTCTCCTACGGACCCGAGTACGTGACTTCGGCGCCGACCACGCTGGCCCTGCTGCCGCTCGGCTACGCCGACGGCCTCACCCGGGCCGCCGAGAGCCGCGCCGCGGTGTGGCTCGGCGGCCGGCGCTGCCCGATCGTCGGGCGCATCGCCATGGACCAGTGCGTGGTCGACGCGGGCGACCTTCCCGTGGCGCTCGGCGACCCGGTCGTGGTGTTCGGCCCCGAAGGGGACGACCTCGCCCAACCGACGGTCGCCGAGTGGGCGCGGTGGGCCGGCACCAACCCAAACGAGATCTTGACCGGCATCGGGGCCCGGGTGGCCCGCGACCACCTCCACGAAAGGGCGGACGTTTCATGACAACCCGACTGGCAGTGCTGTACGGCGGGCAGAGCGGCGAGCACGAGGTGTCCCGCCGCTCGGCGGCGAGCATCCTCGCCGGGCTGGACCGCGACCGGTACCAGGTCACCGAGGTGCTCATCGACCGGGACGGCGGGTGGCACGTCGACGGCCGCCCGACCCCACTCCCCCACGCGCTGCGCGTGCTACGCGCCCAGGACGTGGTGTTCCCGGCCCTGCACGGCCCGTACGGCGAGGATGGCACCGTGGCGTCGCTGCTGGGCTGGCTCGGCGTGCCGTACGTCGGCAACGGCGTCTTCGCCAGCGCCGCCGGCATGGACAAGGGAGTCACCAAGAGGCTCCTCAACGCGGAGGGCCTGCGGGTCAGCCCCGGGGTGACCCTGCGTCCCGGCGAGGAACTGTCCCCGGCCGACCGGCGACGGCTGGGCCTGCCGGTCTTCGTGAAGCCCGCCCGGGCCGGCTCCAGCCTGGGCGTCGTCAGGGTGACCGACTGGGCGGAACTTCCCGCTGCGCTGGAGCAGGCCCGGGAGGTGGACCCGAAGGTCCTGGTCGAGCAGGGGGCGCGCGGACGTGAGATCGACGTGGCCGTCCTCCAGCATCCTGACGGCCGGGTGCAGGCCGGTCCGCCCCTGGAGATCCGGGTGAGCGGCACGGGCTTCTTCGACTACGACGCCAAGTACGACGGCGGGGCGGTTTTCCAGATCCCCGCACCGCTCGACCCGGCCACCACCGAGGTGCTTCAGGACCGCGCGATCCGCGCCTTCCACGCCCTCGACTGCCGCGGGCTGCTCCGGGTCGACTTCTTCCTGCCCGCCGAGGGGTCCGCGGAGCCCATCGTGAACGAGGTCAACACCTTCCCCGGGTTCACCACCGCATCGCAGTTCCCGCAGATCTGGCAGCAGGCCGGGATCGGGTTCGCCGACCTGCTCGACATCCTGATCTCCGGCGCGCTGGCCGACCAGGGCCGGTCCCGCTCCGGCGGGTTGCCCCGGCCGGCACGGGCGGTCGATCTGGTGTGAGCGCCCCTCGCCCCGGTCACCTGATCGGACAGAACCGGGGCGGGCGGGCGCCATCCGGGCCGGCGACGGTGACCGGGACGAAACTGTCGGCCAGACCGGCGACCGCCGTGGTGCCGATCACGGTGCAGACGATCTGGTCGGCCGCGGTCCCCGACAAGGACATGACGGCACCCACCATCGTCACCGTGAGGCCGGGTTGGTCGCCCGTCACCGTCACCGTCACCAGGGAGGCCGGGACGAGGCCGACCGGCACCTCGCTGGTGAGCCCCTGTCTCCACTCGGAGTCGTCCGGACCCGCTGCCAACATCCGGAGCGTCTCCTCCGGCGAGGCGTCCATCTTGGTCGGGCGGATGACCAACACGAGTTGCCCGTGCGCGAGCAGGTAGAGCCTGACTCCCGCGGACGGACCGGTCGTCGCGGCGCTGCCGGTGATGACGCCGCTGGGCCGGACCCCGCAGCCCGCCACGAGCAGCGTGAGCAGAAGCCCGCCGGCGAGCAGCGCCCGAGCCGCCCGACGGCCGGTCACCGTACGCCTCCGGCGCCCGCCGCCACCCGGGGCAGGCGGAGCGTGAACACCGCGCCACCGGTCGGACCGTTGCCGGCGACGAGACTTCCCTGCTGCCCGGCGTGCCGGTGCAGGCGGGCGTTCTCCCATGCGATGGCGAGGCCCAGACCGCTGCCCTCGGTGCGGGTCCGCGCGGTGTCCGCCTTGTAGAAGCGGTCGAAGACGTGCGGCAGCACCTCCTGGTCCAGCCCGGGCCCCTGATCGCGGACCTCGATGGTGATCCAGTCCGGTTCGGCGCGCAGGTCCACGGAGACCGGCTCGGCCCCGTGCCGGAAGGCGTTGCCGACCAGGTTGGCGACGATGACGTCCAGCCGGCGGGGATCCAGCCGGGCGACGATTCCGGGCGGCAGTTCCGTCCGCACCCGATCGGCCCAGCCCCGGATCCGCAGGGTGGCGCTCACCGCCGCGGCCACGTCGACGTCGTCGAGGGCGAGCCGCGCCGTGCCGGAGTCGAACCTGCTGATCTCGATGAGGTCGTTGACCAGCCGAGTGAGGTTCTGCGTCTCCTGACTGACGAGCCGGGCGGCCTTGCCGGCATCCCCCGGCAGCCGGTCGGCCTCCTCGTCCAGCACGTCGGTGACCGCCGTCATCGCGGCCAGGGGCGTACGGAGTTCGTGCGACACGTCGGCCACGAAGCGCCGGGCGTCGGACTCCATCCGCCGCAGCTCGCCGACCTGTCGCTCCAGCGTCCCCGCCGTGTCGTTGAAGGTCCGCGCCACGTCGGCCAGCTCGTCGGCGCCCCGAACCACCAGCCGGGTTGTCAGGTCGCCCTCGCCGAGCCGGCGCGCCGCCCGTCCCAGCTCGCGTACCGGCCGGAGCACGCCTTGGGCGGCCAGCAGGGCCAGCAGGACGGCGAGGACCAGGGAGAGCCCACCGGTCAGCCACGCCAGGGTGGCGAGCCGGTCGATGCTCTGTTGTTCGGGGGCGAGGCTGCGCAGCGCATAGACCTCCAGCCCGGACGGCTGGGCAGTGCCATCGGGTCGCTCGAGCCTCAGCTGGGTCCCGATGAGCAGCATGGGTTGACCGTCGCGCGAAACGCGTTGCCAGGCGACGAGGCCACTCTCGACCGCCTGCCGCAGCTCCGGGCTGACCGGCTCGGGGAACTGCACGCCCTGCGCCCGCATGTCACGGTAGAGGATTACCACGTCTCCGTCCCGGTCGGAGAGGCGCTGGGACAACGCGTCGAGCACCTCCTGGGACGGCGGGAGCTGGCGTACCGGGTAGACCTCCGTGAGCTGTTCGGTCAGCGACACCACCGCGGCGTCCTGCGCCTGCTGGAGGATCACCCTCCGGGCCTGGAAGTAGCTTCCGCTGGCCACCACCGCGGTGGTGGTCATGCCCAGCAACGCGAAGGCCAGCAGCAGCCGAACCCGCAGGCCCGACGCCTGGCCGCCGGCCCAGCGCCACAGCCTCACAGCGGCCCGAACCGGTATCCGAAACCGCGTACCGTCTGGATGAAGACCGGCACCGACGAGTCGTCCTCGATCTTGGCGCGCAGCCGCTGTACACAGGCGTCCACCAGCCGCGAGTCGCCGAGGTATCCGTGCTCCCACACGGCCGACAGCAGCTGCTGTCGGCTCAGCACCTGTCCCGGCGTGTACGAGAGTTCGAGCAGCAGGCGCAGCTCCGTCGGGGCGAGGCTGACCGGCTGCCCGCCCTTGCTGACCACCAGCGCCGCCCGGTCGATGGTCAGGGCACCGTGCTGTTCCACGCCGGACCGCTCGCCGCCGCTACGTCGCGACTCGCCAGCGGTCCGTCGCAGCACCGCGCGGATGCGCGCCTCAAGCACCCGGGGCTGCACCGGCTTGACCACGTAGTCGTCGGCGCCGGCCTCCAGGCCCGCCACCACATCCATGTCGTCGTTGCGGGCGGTCAGCATGATGATCGGCAGGTCGCCGAGCTGCCGGATCCGGCGGCAGACCTCAAACCCATCCATCCCGGGCAGCATGAGATCGAGGATCACGACGTCGGACGAGGCCGCGCGCAACCGTTCCAGCCCCTGCTCACCGGTCGCCACGGCATCCACCGTGTGGCCCTGTCGGGTGAGCGCCAACTGCAGTCCGTCGCGCACCGTCTGGTGATCTTCGATCAGCAGGACCTGGGACATGTCGCCAAGTATCGCATCATGATTTGGTTTAGCCTTTTGTCGATGTCCTGGAGGTTGGGTATCAACCCTGCGCTGTCCCGCCGTCCCGAATGTTCACTGCCGGCTCCGGCTGGGCACGATGCCGCGAATGCATCGGGCCGATAAAATTCGCCGACCGCACCAGGAACACCACCGACACCACCGACAGCATCGTCAATCCGGTCGCCGCGACGATGGCGACGAGCGTCCCCCGCTGCACCGATGCGTCCAGACCCGGTCCGACCACCAGAAGCGCCCAGACCAGCACGACCAGCCCCACCGCCCCCTCGATCAGCCCGCGCCACAGGGTGCCACTGTCCTGCCCACCGCGCGGGCCGGTGACGCCGCCCGGATCAGCGTCCCGGCGCCAGCCCGCCAGCGCCGCCGCGGCCAGGCAGAACAGCGCCACGCCCAGCAGAACACCGCCGAGCGCGTCGCTGAACCGGTGCCAGCCCGCGATCATGGTGGCCGAGGCGATCACCGAGACGCCCACCGCGCCCGGTACCGCCAGCCATCGTCGGGCCCACCCGGGCAGGACCAGCATGAACGCCAGCAGCAGGGCCGTCGCGGCGGCGACATGACCGCTGGGAAAGCTGTTGTGGGTGGTTGAACTCTCGATCTGAAAGTCCGAACGGGGAAGCATCGACTTGACCGCTCCGGCCACCACCACCGCGGTGAGCACCATGCCGATACCCACGACTCCCGCAAGCAACCGCCGGCCGAGCAGACCCACCAGCAACACCGCGCCGAGCAGGACGGCCAGGAGCACAGGGCTGCCGAAGGCTGCCAGCACGGTCTTGGACGGACCGACCAGGACGGTCTGCTGCTCGTACCCTCCGCCCCGCTCGGCACGCGGCAGGAGCAGTCCGTCCAGCCATTGGCCGGGGTAGGTCCGTACGAACACGACGCAGATCAGGCCCAGGACGACCAGGTGACCCAGGGCCGCACCGAGCAGAGGCAGGCCGAGGGGCGTGGCTGCGCGGACCGGTGGCAGCGGTCCCGCCGGCTGCGGGCCCGGTGCCGACCGCCCGACGTGGTACGGCGATCCGAGGGACATGTCGGCCATGCTCCGCTCGCCACGTCCGGGCACCGTCCGCGGATTGTCTTCGTTCTGTCACAACTTCCGGTGGGTTCCCGGCAAAACCGACGAAGCCGCCCCCGAACGGCTTGCCCGCACCTGAACGCTCATTCATATGCTTACATGCAACTATGTTTTACCCGACCGAGACGAGCCACCACTAAGGTCAGGACATCGATTGATCGATATTTTCGGTCGGCGGTGCGAAAAACCATCCGGAGCGAGTTGGGGAACCGGAAGGGGTTGGGGAAATGCAGGGGATTCCGGCCGCCTCCTTGGTGATCGGCATCGCGTCCTCGCCGGCCGAACGCCGACAGTTGGCGCGGCTGCTCGGTGGGAGCGACGCATTCCTGATTGTTTCAAGCGTCGAGCAGGCACGGGAGTTCCTCGGGGTGGTCGAGGTGCCTCCCGTCGCCACGGCGACTCCCCCCGCTCAGGCGGTGGTCGCCGAGGCGGCGCAGAGCACGCACTCGCCGCCACCACCCGAGCTGGCCGTCGATTCCGACCGCCGGGTGCTGCGGTGGCGCGACCAGGAGATCGACCTGACCCGGCTGGAGCACGACGTGCTGCTCTGCCTGGTCGACGCACCCGGACAGGTCTGGACGTACGAGCGCCTGCACCTTGAGGTCTGGGGCAACAGGCACCTCGGCCGCGGGTCCGACATGCACTCGGTCATCCGACGGGTACGCCGCAAACTCGCCCGGCTGAACGCCGCCGCGACGATCCACGCGGTGCGTGGGGTCGGCTTCCGGCTCGCCCCGGTCTGATCGCGACCGGCAATCCGGGGGCGCCGCGGCTGCGGCGCCCCCGGATCGTGTCGTTCCGGCTCACCGCCGGCGAAGCTGGTCCGGCCCGCCTGGTCAGTGACCAGGCGGGCCGGATGGTGTTACCGCTCAGACGTCAGCACCGAACGGGAGACAACCCGAAGTCCTCCACGGTGGGCGTGGTGGTGTTGACCTTCGTCTGACGGGTCTGGGGCTTCCAGCCGTCCTTGGCGACGATCATCGTGAGCGGGTTGTTCCGGCGGTCCACCCAGTAGGCGTACTTGCCCTGGGCGTCGGTGGCGAAGGTCCACGACATCGCCCACGAGTCGACCTGGACCACCGCACCGGCAATCGGCGAGGTCGCACCCTGGCAGCTGGTCCCGGTCACCGTGCCCAGCAGCTTGCCCCAGGTCTTCGGAGGCGTCACGTTCATGGTCACCGCGACGGGTGCCACCGTGTACGGCGTGTTCTCCTTGATCCCCACCGAGCCGGAGTAGGTGCCCGGCTGATCGACGTTCGCCGTCATCCCGACGGTGACCGTGACCTTCTGACCCGGCGCGAGGGTGACGGCCGACTTGTCGATCGTCATCCAGCTGACATCGGCCGCCGCCTCGGCACAACCCTCGAACCCGGGCAGCACCTCGCTGTCCGGCGCCGCGTTGAAGTTGCCGGACGAGCCGCCGATCTTGTAGAAGCCGCACGCCGCGCCACCGCGGTAGCGCGCGGTGTTGGCGTTCGGCAGGTTGGACCACGAGCTGGTGGCCGGGTCGTAGGCGAAGCCGGCGTTGCTGATGGCTCCACCCTGCGAACCACCGACGACGAGGAGCTTGCCGCTCGCAACAGCGAACGAGCTGGCCCAGTTGTCGACCGGCGCATCGGCGATGGCGGTCCAGGTGTTGGCACCCGGGTCGAAGGCGTAGCTGGACTTCTGCGCGGCAGCGCCGTCATTGCCACCGGTGCAGTAGACCGTGCCGTCGATCCCTCCGCAGGAGGCGAAGGCCACCGACTTCGGGTAGTTGGCCAGCGTCTCCCAGGTGTCGCTGGCCGGGTCGTACCGGACGACACTGTTCGACATCGGCGTACAGGCGGCCGTGGTGCAGCCACCGATCGCGTACAGCTTGCCGTCGACGACCGTTTGGCCGGCAGCGGCTCGCGGCGCCGGGTTGTCGGCCAGCTCGGTCCAGGTGTTGGCCGCCGGGTCGTACGACCAGGTGGCCGAGTCCGGCCCGGAGGCACCCCAGCCACCGGTGGCGATGATCTTCCCGCCCACGACGCCCACCGTCAGGGCGTTGCGGGCGCCGGGAAGGTCGGCGACCGGCGTCCAGGTCTGCGCGACCGGGTCGTAGGCGACGTTCTTCGTGGTGGAGGCGCTGCCGTCGCCACCGCCGATCGAGTAGACCTTGCCGTCCAGGTTCACCACACGGTTGTCCATGATGTTGGACGGGTAGTCGGTGATGTCCGTCCACGGCGCAGCCTGTGGGCTGACCGCGGTGGAGGTCGCCGTCGCCGCCTTGCCGGACGCCTTGGCGGCGAACGACGTCGGCACGGTGAGCCGCTGCTCCGGCGCGCCGCTGGAACCGAGCACCTGCTGCCTGGTCACCCGGGACCCGTCCGCCCGGAGGAGTTCGAACCCGTTGTCGCGCTCACTGAACTCGACGTCGACCGGCGCGCCGCCGGTGTTGGTCACCGTGAACGTCTTGCTGGCCTTGCCGCTGGGCATCTGGACCGTCGCGCTCAGCTGGGTCGGTGCCACCGACAGCCGGCCGGCCGCCAGCACGAAGTTCGCGGCGGTGGCCCAGTCTGCCTGGACGTCGACCTGCTTGCTCTGGCTGACGTAGTTGCCGGCCTTCGCGGTGAACTTGTGCGTGTCGGTCAGCGTCGAGAAGATCCAGTAGAAGCCGTCGGCCAGTCCCGGGTCGTCCGGGGTCGCCACGGTGACGCCCTTCTCGGCGGGCCGGTCGTCGCTGGTGACGGTGGCACCGTTGATGTAGCTGTTGTCGTTCTTGTCACGGACGTTGCCGACGACAAGACCACCGTCGACCGGCACGCAGGTGACCTGGCTGCCGATCAGTACGTTGTCGACCTCCCACCACCACTCGTACGAGGCGTCGTAGTAGTGGAACCGGACCTGGACCTGCGCCTGGCCGGCCGCCTGCGGGATCGGGATCTCGGTGACCTTCGGCCCCCGGACGTCCGTCGCCTGCCGGAGCACGTTCGTCCAGGTGGCCCCGCCGTCGATGCTCAGATCGACATCGCCGCGGTCGCTGGCCAGTTGGTTGAAGTCCTGGTTGAACCGGATGACCGGGGCGGTGACCCCGGTCAGGTTGACCACCGGGCTGACCAGCGAGGTGTCCTGGCTCCCGCCCGCGCCGTACGCGTCACTGTCGATCATCGCGAAGTTGCCGGTGCCGCCGGTCAGGTTGCCGCGGCTGCCGTCGTCGGTGAACTTCCAGACCTGGCCGTTGCCCTTGTTGTCCACAACGGACCAGCCGGCCGGCACCGTGGTGCCGTCGAAGGTCTCGTACTCACCGTCGGAGCCGAAGGTGTATCCGGGCGCCGTCGTACAGGTGGTGGTGTTCACCGGTACCGCGACGTTGGCGGTGACGTTACCCGAGGCGACGACCACCTCCTTGGTGACCGTCTGGTAGCCCGGGTACTGCGACTCGTACTTCAGCGTGTAGGTCTGCCCGGCCGGCAGCGTGATGCTGTAGCGGCCGTTCACCGGCGTGGTGTAGTCGTACACGCCGGACACACCCTGCACGGTGACCTTCGCGTAGAGCGGCCAGCCGTGTCCGGAGCCGTCGGTGACAGCTCCGGTGACGTTGACGCTCGCCACCGCCGTCAGCGCGACGTCGAGCGTCGTGGTGGCGCCATCGGTGACCGTCGCCGGCTTCGTGGTGCTGCCGTACCCGAACGCCGCCACGGCGACCTGGTAGTCGCCGACCGGGAGTTGGGTCGAGTACTTCCCGTCGGTACCGGTGCTCACCTCGCGCGCGGTCGGGCCGGTGAGCGTCAGGGTCGCACCGGCGATCGGGGCGCCGGTGGCCGCGTCGGTGACCGTGCCGGCCAGGGTGCCGGTGTCGCCGGTCGGGGCGGCGTTGAGCAGCGCGAGCGCGTCCAGCAGGCCCTCGCCGTAGACGTTGTTGTCCGCCGGGGTGCCACCGCACTGGGCGTCGGCCTTGTCGATCGCGGCGCCGTTGAGCAGCGCACGGGTCGCGTCGATGTCACCGACCAGCGACGGCGCCGCCGAGTACAGCAGCGCGATCGTACCCGCGAGGTGCGGGGCGGCCATGGAGGTGCCGCTGGCGCTGCCGTAGGCGTTGCCCGGAAGGCTCGACCGGACGTTCACGCCGGGCGCCGAGATGTTGGGCTTGATGTCGCCGTTCTGCCCGGGACCCCGGCCGGAGAAACCGGCGATGTTGTTGTTGATGTCGTACGCGCCGGTCGAGTAGTTGCTGACCGAACTGCCCGGCGAACCACTGGTCTGGCATGCCGGCCCGCTGTTGCCGTTGGACCAGACTCCGAAGATCCCCGACGCGGCCCAGGCCAGCGTCACGTCCTCCATGAAGGGCTCGGTGGAGGGGTTCTGGCTGCCCCACGAGTTGTTGATGACGTTCGGTCGCTTGCTGGCGTCCGGGTTCTGGCCGTTGAGGTCGACCGGCTCCAGCATCCACTGACCGGACGTGATCAGGGCGGCGTCGCTGGGGCAGCAACCGTTCGCCGCGATCCACTTGACCCCCGGGGCGACACCGATCTGGTTCGCGCCGTCGGAGCCGGCCATGGTGCCCATCGTGTGCGTGCCGTGGCCATCGCCGTCACAGGGTGCGGTGGCGCAGGTCCCGGCGGCGTTGAACCAGTTGTAGTTGTGGTCGAACGTGCCGTCGCCGTTGTTGCCGCGATAGGAGTTGACCAACGCCGGGTGGTCGAACTGCACGCCGGTGTCGATGTTCGCGATGGTGATGCCCTCGCCGGTGACGCCGTACTGGGACCAGACGTCGTCGGCGTTGATGTTCGCGATGCCCCACTCGAGGGCGTTCACGGTCTTCTCGTCGCTGCCCTTGGTGGTCTCGGGCACCTTGTAGGCGACCGGGGCGTACAAGCCCTCGACCTCTGCGTGGGAGGCGAACTTCTGCACCATCGCCAGGGAGCCGCTGCTCACCTTGATGGCGTTGGTCGCCCAGAAGGTCTGGTACTTCGCGCCCGAGTCGTCAAGCTCGGCCCGGATCTTGCCCTGGCTCTCGGCGGCGGTCTTGCGCAGTGCGTCCGCAACCGCCGTGCCACGCTTCGCCCAGTCCTTGATGGCACTGGCCTTGCTCAGGTCCGCCCGGTCCTTGAACCGGATCCAGAAGTCCCCTTCGCTCTTGGCCTGGAGCTGCTTTGCCAGCTCCGGTCGGATCTTGTCTCCGACCGGGGTACCCGTGCCCATCCCGCCGCCGGGCGCGGCCTGCGCGGCCGAGCCGATGCTGACCATGCATGTTGCGGCGAGGATCATCGCCGCACCAGCGCTCACCAGTGATCTGGCTGTGCGCCGCCATTGTGGACGTCTGAACATCGGTGCTGCCTCCCTCAGAACGACCCAGGGTGAAATGGGCCATGTGAAGGTGCAGAAGGTTCGTCTCGATGGACCGAGTGAACGAACCCTTCCATGCCCCCCCATGCACCGCGCGGGTCACGCCGGTTGCCCGAGTGGACACTATGATCGAGAAGAAAGGACGATCAAGAACTTGCCGTGAGCAACTTGTCGCTAACCGTTGCCAGGCTGGGCAGCGTGCCTGCCAATCATTGTCAGGGGCGTGACAAGAACTGGGCAGGGATGCCCATCGATCCCGGGCGGTGCTGTGGCCGAGGACGACGAAGCGATGTTGGATGGGGCTGATCCGGCCGACGAGCCGTTCCCGCTGCTGATCGCGGTGACCCCATCGCCGACCGAGCGCATCCGGCTCGCGGAGCGCCTCGACGGCATCGCACCGCTGCTGCTGGTGGCCGACCTCGACGAGCTGCGCCGGCTGATCGCTGCTCCGCAACAGCTGGCCGGGACGCCACCCGAGCCAGCACCCGCCGCCCCGAGCGACGCCCTGGTCATCGACTCGGCCCGATCCACCGCCCGCTGCGAGGGCCGCGAGATCGACCTGACCCGATTGGAGCACGACCTGCTGACCTGCCTGACGACCGCGCCGGTCCGGGTCTGGAGCTACGAAGAGCTGCACCGGTCGGTCTGGCGCGACGAGGGGCTGGAGCGCAAGGCGGACGTCCAGTCCCTGGTGAAGCGGCTGCGGCGCAAGCTACAGGACCTCGGCACCGGTGCCACGATCGAGGCGGTGCGGGGTGTCGGGTTGCGGCTGACCGACCGTCAGGAGCCGCGGATCGGCCGGGCCTGACCGGTGCCTGATGTGGGCAGTTCCGCGCTGCCTCGCCGGAGTCACCCTGGCGACGACGGGTCAGATCAGCCCGGCCCGGGTCCACAGCAGACGCCCTGGCCCAGCCACCAGGCCAACGCCCGCCAGGTTGGTGTGCACCCGCGCCGCCGACCAGCGCAGGGTGGCACGCCAGTGCGGGTTGGCGCGGGCAGCGGCCCGGCCGACCGCCGGTGAGATACCCACCGCCGCGTACGCGTCGGGATGGACTAGGCGGTTGGCGATCGTGTAGGCGGCCCGCCCGACCAACAGTCGGGCGTACGCCATGCCCACCGGGCCGGTGGCCGCGACTGCGCCGGCCAGCTCCTCGCGGGCGAACCGGACGTGTCGCGCCTCCTCGACCACGTGGATGCGGGAGACCATCCGGATGAGCGGCTGGAGCGACTCGTCTGCCATGATCTCGCGCTGGAACGCGTCGAGGATCTCCTCCGCGATGAGGATCGCGGCGTACATCCGGGGACCGCTGGCGGTGGCCTTCAGGAAGCGCCCGAGGTGGTGATCCACCGTGCTCGCCCGGTAGACGGGGCAGCCCATCGCCTCGATCAGCCGGCCGAACATGATGGAGTGCCGGCACTCGTCAGCCACCTCGGTCAGCGCGTACTGGGCCTGCGGACTGGTCGGGTCGGCGCCGTAGTACTCCCGGATCAGCATCTGCATGAGGATCGTCTCGAACCACAGCCCGGCGCTGGCCGCGCTGGCCACCTCGTGCTTGTGAGCTCGACGCGCTGCTCCTCGCTGAGCTGCTCCCACAGCGGCGTGCCGTAGAGGCTGCTGCGGTGCGGCGGGAGCCAGTAGGCGCCCGGAGTGTGCGGGGCATCCCAGTCGATCTCGACAGTGGGGTCGTAGCTGGTCCGCAGTGAGGACGTGAGTAGTCGCTCGGCGACCGCCGCGCGCTCGGTCTCCGTCGGTGCGGCCTCCATGGCTCCTCCATATTGACGTGACGACCGGTAACTGTTACGAGTAGTAGCATGCAATCGCCGCTCACGGATGTCAATGCAACCGACCCGCCGCCTCCGCCCTCTGACGGCGATCCGAAGGCAAAGGGCAACGGCCGCCGGGACCGCTGGGCCGACCATCGTGAGCAACGAAGGCGGGAGCTGGTCGGGGCCGCCGTGCAGGCGTTGCTGCGGCACGGGCCGGAGGCCGACATGGACCAGGTGGCCGCGACCGCAGGCGTCAGCAAACCGGTCCTCTACCGCTACTTCGCCGACAAGTCGCAGCTCTGGGTCGCGGTGAGCGAGGTGGTGGCGGCGCGCGTGGTCGACACCATCGCGCCGGCGGTCGCGCAGGTCCGCGAGGAACGTGACCTGGTCGAGGCGACGATCGACGCGTACCTCGGGGTGATCGAGTCGGAGCCGAGGCTCTACCGGTTCCTGATGCACCAGTCTGGCGACCCCGGCATCCACCAGGTGGTCGCCGGCACCAGCCGGCAGGTGGCCGCCGGGCTGGCCCGGGTGATCGGCGACCGGCTGCGTTCGCTGGGCCTGGACGCCGGCCCGGCGGAGCCGTGGGCGTACGGCCTGGTGGGCTTCGTACAGGCGGTCGGCGACTGGTGGACCACGCACGGCCAGCCGATCAGCCGGGCGGCCCTCACCGATTACCTGACCGCTCTGCTGTGGAGCGGAATCGAGGGGGTCCGGGCCAGCGCCGACCTGCCGCGCGAGCTCACCCGCGCCCACGAGCGGATCGTGCCGTGAGCTACCACGGCCCTGCGGGCGTCGAGGGCACCTCGGTCCGGGTTCACCTCAGTGGACGGTGGGAGCCGGTCGACGGCCGCTACCACTGGGGTGGGCGGATCGAGCCCGAGCCACGGGTGGCCCGCCTGCTGCGCTCCGGCCGGCGCGACGTCGAGTTACGCATCGCCGACCGCGTCCGGCCCGCCCGACTGGCCGAGGTCGACCCGTGGGGCGGCGTACGGATCACCGGCGTGGGCGATCCGCCCTGGCCGCCGTTGGCCGAACCGGGTGCCGTGTCCGAGCCTCTGGAGGAGTGATGGAATCAGACGTTGCCATTATCGGCGCCGGTTTCGGCGGTCTGGGCGCCGCCATCCGCCTCCAGCGGGCCGGCTTCACCGACTACCTCGTCTTCGACCGGGGTGACGACGTCGGGGGCACCTGGCGTGACAACAGCTACCCCGGCTGCGCCTGCGACGTCCCGTCGCACCTCTACTCCTTCTCCTTCGCCCCCAACCCCCGCTGGTCGAACACCTTCTCCAGCCAGCCGGAGATCTGGGACTACCTGCGCGGCTGCGTCGACCGCTTCGGCTTACGCCCGAAGTTGCGGCTGCGCCACGAGGTGCGGGTTGCGAGCTGGGACGACCAGCGCCAACGCTGGCTGCTGCGCACCTCCGGCGGCGACCACACCGCCCGGGTCCTGATCTGTGCGGCCGGCCCGCTCAGCGACCCCGCCATCCCCGACCTGCCCGGGATCGACGAGTTCGCCGGCACGGTGTTCCACTCCGCCCGTTGGCAACACGACCACGACCTGACCGGCCGCCGCGTCGCGGTCATCGGCACCGGCGCCTCGGCTGTCCAGCTCGTGCCACAGATCCAGCCGACGGTCGAGAAGCTGACGCTGTTCCAGCGCACCCCCGCGTGGATCATGCCGAGGCTGTCGCGCCGGATCAGCCGGGTCGAGCAGGCCGTGTTCCGCACCGTGCCCGGCGCGCAGCGGGCCGTCCGGGCAGGGCTCTATCTGGTACGCGAAACCATGGGCCTGGGCTTCCTGCACCCGGCGGTCAACCGGCTCGCCTCGCGGCTGTCCCTGCGTACGCTGCGGCGTCAGGTCACCGACCCGCAGCTGCGGGACAAGCTCACCCCTCGGTACGCGATGGGCTGCAAGCGGGTCCTGATCTCCAACGACTACTGGCCGTCGCTCACCCGGCCGAACGTCGACGTGGTCACCGCCGGCATCGCTCGGATCGTGCCGGATGGCCTGGTTACCGCCGACGGAGGACACCACCGGGCGGACACCATCATCCTCGGCACCGGCTTCCACGTCACCGACTCCCCAGTCGTGCGGCGCATCCACGGCCGTGGCGGGCGCAGTCTGGGCGAGGCCTGGACCCCCAGCATGCACGCGTACCGGGGCACCACCATCGCCGGCTTCCCCAACCTGTTCTTCCTGCTCGGCCCGAACACCGGGCTCGGGCACACCTCCGTGGTGTTGATGATCGAGGCGCAGCTGCACCTGGTGCTCGCGGCCCTGCGGCACATGTGGGCCAAGGGCATCCAGGCCATCGAGCCCACCGCGGAGGCGCAACGACGCTGGACCGAACGGATCGACCGGAAGATGACCGGCACCGTCTGGCAGACCGGTTGTTCGAGCTGGTACCTCGACGCCACCGGCCGCAACACCACCATCTGGCCGGGCTTCGCCACCAGCTTCCGGATGCGGCTGCGCCGGTTCCGCCCGGCCGACTACCGGATCGCCACGGCCGGCAACACCCCCAACGATCCGGAACGGGAGCACGCCGATGCGGTATGACCTGGCGGGCAAGACCATGCTCATCACCGGCGCGGCACGCGGCATCGGGGCGCAGATGGCCCGCGAGGCCGTCGCCCGCGGCGCCCAGGTCGCCGTCGTGGGTCTGGAAGGCGAGCTGCTCAAGCAGCTCGGCGCCGACCTCGATGCGCACTGGTACGAGTGCGACGTCACCGACCAGGCGGCGCTGGACGCCGCGGTGGCCTCCACGGTGGACCGCTTCGGCGGCATCGACGTGGTCGTGGCGAACGCGGGCATCGCGAACCTCGGTACCGTCGCCGTGGGGCCGGTCGACGCGTTGGTCCGTACCGTCGAGGTGAACCTCTGCGGCGCGATCCGCACGGTCAGCGCGGCGCTTCCCCACGTCACCGCCGCCCGTGGCCACGTCCTGATCGTCTCGTCAGCCGCCGCCTTCACGGCGATGCCCGGCATGGCCGCCTACTGCGCGTCCAAGGCGGGCGTGGAGCAGTTCGCCAACGTGCTGCGCCTGGAGACCCGCGCACGCGGCGTCACCGTCGGTACCGCACATCCGATCTGGATCGACACCGACCTGGTCCGCGACATCCGTGACGACCTGGCATCGTTCCGCACCGCGCTGCGCCGGCTGCCGTGGCCGCTGTCCACCGTCGTACCCGTCGAGCAGTGCGTCGACGCCCTGCTGCGCGGCATCGAGCGCCGCAAACGCAAGGTGTACGTGCCACGGTCGCTCGCCATGGTGCAGGCGCTGCGGCCGGTGGTGCTGAGCGGCCTCTCGGACGCGTTGATCACCCGGTTCGGCGGCCAGACGATGGTCGGCCAGATGGAGGACGAGGTACGCCAGCTCGGGCGTTCCTTCGGCAGGACGTCGGTGGGAGGGCGGTCATGACCGTTCACTTCCGTCGCGCGGGCAGCGGTGAGCCGCTCGTGCTCATCCACGGCATCGGTCACCGCCACCAGGCCTGGGAGCCGGTGTTCGACCGGCTCACCGCCCACCACGAGGTGATCGCGCTCGACCTGCCCGGCTTCGGGAACTCCCCGGTGCCCGGCGCCGGCATGCCCGCCGACATGGCCGCCACCGTGGCCTCGGTCCTACCGGTCCTGACCGAGTGGGGGCTGGAGCGTCCGCATGTGGCCGGCTACAGCCTCGGTGGGGCGATCGGCCTGGAGCTTGCCGCCACCGGGGCGGTCGCCTCGGCCACCGCCTTCTCCCCCGCCGGCTTCTTCACGCCGGCGGAGCGCCGACGGGCGCTGGCCATCCTCAAGATCTTGCGGGCCAACTCGTACCTGCCCACCCCGATCATGCGGCTCGCGCTGCGCTCGGCGTACCTGCGGGCGTTGTGCTTCGCGCCGCTGATGGCCCGCCCGGCGCTGCTGGACGTCGACCGCGCGCTGGGCGACGCGCTCGCCCTGCGGCGAGGGCTCGGCTTCAACGCCGTGGCCCGAGCCGCCCGCCACTACCGCTTCGACTGCCCCCGGCTGTCCGACGCGACGGTGCCGGTGACCATCGGCTGGGGCGACTGCGACCGCATCTTCGGCGTCCACCAGGCCGAGCGCGCCCGGGCCGGCCTGCCGGCAGCCCGGGTGGTGACGCTGCCCCGCTGCGGGCACGTGCCGATGAGCGACGACCCGGACCTGGTCGCCGCGCTCATCCTGGAGACCACCGGCGCCGTGCCCCGCACCGAGCGACCGGACCCGTCGGTGGTCGCCTAGGCAGCACGGGTCAGGAAAATCACTTCACAGACTAAAAACTTGCAGCCTCCGCAAGTTGGCTCCTAGCCTCGCTCGCGTGACCGACACCGACCACGCTGCCACCGGGCGTCGGGACCGCAAGAAGCGGCTGACGCGGGCCGCGCTGACCGCCGCCGCGCTGCGGCTGGTCGCCGAACGCGGCTTGGAGCACGTGACGGTGGAGGAGATCAGCGAGGCCGCCGACGTCTCCTCGCGTACCTTCTTCAACTACTTCACCTGCAAGGACGAGGCGCTCACCGACGACCCGGCGCTCGACGGCACCCCGGTCGTGGCGCGTCTGGCCGCCGTCCCTGCGCAGGTGCCGGCGTTGCAGGCGGTCCGGCTCGCCCTCGACGAGGCGATCGACACGATGCAGGCCGACCGGGAGTTGTGGCGACTACGGCTGGCGGTCATCGCCCAGAATCCCGCGCTGCTGCCGCGGCTGATAGCCGGCAACATCGCGACCGAGCGGGCCATGGTCACGGTCATCGCCACCCGCCTCGGCGTAGGTCCCGACCACGGCCTCCCGCCGCTGATCATCGCTGTCACCAGTGCCTCCTTCCACACCGCGATGCTGCGCTGGGCCGCCAGCGACGACACCCGCCCCCTGCGCGACTTCGTGGACGAGGCGTTCGCCGCCGTCGCCGCCGGCCTTCCGGATCCGCCACACCCCTCCTGACCCCACCAGTCCCCGCCCCGCCGCATCAGCTCCGGGGCCAGTCACTCCGCTACAAACCCGACAAGGGAGCGTCAATGACCACAACCGCCCCGCCCGCCGACACCGCCGATGTCGGCACGCGCATGTCGCGTCGGGAGGTTCTCCAGGCCCTTTCCGGCCTGATGGTCGGCATGTTCGTGTCCATCCTCGCCTCCACGGTGGTGGCGAACGCGCTGCCGCGGATCATCGCCGATCTGAACGGCAGCCAGACGGTCTACACGTGGATCGTCACCAGCGAACTGCTCGCCATGACGGCCACGGTGCCGCTGTGGGGCAAGATGGCCGACCTGTATAGCAAGAAGCTGCTGATCCAGCTCTCCCTGGGACTGTTCGTGGTGGGTTCACTCATCGCGGGCTTCACGCCGAACGTCGAGGTGCTGCTGCTCAGCCGTGTCGTCCAGGGCGTTGGCGCCGGCGGCATGACGGCGCTGGCCACGATCGTCATGGCGGCGATGATCCCGCCGCGTGAGCTGGGCCGCTACGCCGGCATCTTCGGCGCGGTCTTCGGTGTCGGCACCATCGCCGGTCCGCTGATCGGTGGCCTGCTCGTCGACACGTCGTGGCTGGGCTGGCGGTGGTGCTTCCTGATCGGGGTCCCGTTCAGCATCATCTCCATCGCCCTGCTGCAGCGCACCCTGCACCTGCCGGTCGTCCGCCGCAAGGCCAAGATCGACTGGCTGGGCGCCCTGCTCATCACCTCGGGCGTCTCCACGCTGCTGATCTGGTCGTCCCTGGCCGGGAACAAGTTCGACTGGGCCTCCGGCTGGACGGCCCTGATGGTCATCGGCGGTCTGGTCCTGCTGGCGCTGGCCGTGGCCGTCGAGTCGCGGGCGGCGGAGCCGATCGTCCCTCTGGACATCTTCCGCAACCGCACGGTCTCGCTGGCCACGATCGCCAGCGTGCTGGTCGGTGTGGCGATGTTCGGCGGCACCGTCTTCCTGTCCCAGTACTTCCAGATCTCGCTGGGCAAGTCGCCGACCGTCGCGGGCCTGATGAGCCTTCCGATGATCTTCGGTCTGCTCGTCTCGTCGACGGTGGCCGGCCAGCTCATCACGAAGTACGGCCGGTGGAAGGCCTATCTGGTGGCCGGCGCCGCGGTGATGACCGTCGGGATGCTGCTCCTGGGCACCATCGACGCCGACACCAGCGTCGTCGTCCTGTCGATCTACATGGCCGTGCTGGGCATCGGCGTCGGCATGCTCATGCAGAACCTCGTGCTCGCCGCGCAGAACGACGTGCCGGCCCACGAACTCGGCGCCACCACCTCGGCGCTGACGTTCTTCCGCAGCATGGGCGGCGCCATCGGGGTCAGCGCCCTCGGCGCGGTGCTGGCGAGCCGGGTGACCTCGCTGACGGCCGAGCGGCTCGGCCCGGCGGCGACGGCCGGCGGCGGCTCCGCTGAGGTGCCCGACCTGTCCACCCTGCCTGAGCCGGTGCTGCGCATCGTGCAGGACGTGTACGGCATCGCCACCGCCGACCTCTTCCTGGTCGGCGCGCCGTTCGCGCTGCTCGCGCTGATCGTCGTGCTGTTCATCAAGGAGAAGCCGCTGCACACCCTCAGCGGGGACGAACGACGCGCTCAGGAGGAGGCGGCCGCAAAGGCCGCGATTCACTGAACCGTACGACAGCAATACGGGGGGGCGGGCCGGTGGGCCCGCCCCCCGTTCTGCGCCCACAGCGCTGGCCGCCCGATGACGTGGCCGCGTTTTTCGGTAACGACAAGCTGTGAACCGGTTGCCACGTAACGTGAAGTACAGCCGGCCAACGGCTGACGCCGGACGTGCGCCGGGCCGCCACTGTGGCGGCACCGCTCGGCCAACTGCCGGGAGTCCGGCGAGATTCCCGACCCGGCCTGATCCGGGTATGCGCGGATTCTGCCCAGTAGGCAGTACGACGTTGCGAGGCTTCGGACAGCTCTGCACCGCCGCCGGCCTACTCAGCCGCAGGAGGTGCGGACCATGCTGTCGGTATTCGATCCTCGGCACACTGTCGCTCCCCCGGGATACAGCCGCTGGCTCATCCCGACCGCGGCACTGGCCGTGCACGTGTGCATCGGCCAGGTCTACGCGACGAGCGTCTACAAGAACTCCCTCATCGCGCACTTTGACACCAGTCAGACGGCGATCGGGGCGATCTTCAGTATCGCCATCGTCATGTTGGGTTCGTCCGCGGCCGTGGGTGGCAGGTGGGTGGAGCGGAACGGACCGCGCCGGGCGATGTTCGTCTCCGCCTGTTTCTGGGCCGTGGGGTTCCTGGTCGGCGCGCTCGGCATCGCGACCCATCAGCTCTGGCTGCTCTACCTCGGATACGGCGTCATCGGCGGCATCGGGCTCGGCATCGGCTACATCTCGCCCGTCTCCACACTGATCAAGTGGTTCCCGGACCGGCCCGGCCTCGCCACCGGGCTTGCCATCATGGGGTTCGGCGGCGGCGCCCTGGTCGCCGGCCCGCTCGCGCGCCAACTGCTCTCCCTCTACGACTCCGGCTACAACCCGAACAACCCTGCTGCTGTGGCGTCGGGGCATGCCCTCGTGGCACTCTTCGTCACGTTCGGCATCGGCTACTTCGTGATCATGATGTTCGGCCCGTTCAACGTCCGGGTTCCTCCGCCGGACTGGCGGCCCGCCGGGTTCGACCCCGCGACCGTCGCCACCCGGCCTCTGGTGACGAGGGCGAGCGTGTCCGCGACGAACGCCGTACGTACCCGGTCGTTCTGGCTGCTGTGGATCGTGCTGTTCTGCAACGTCACGGCGGGCATCGGCATCCTGGAGCAGGCCAGCCCGATGATCCAGGACTTCTTCCGGGACAACGGGACCACCGCCATCTCGGTGTCCGCGGCGGCCGGTTTCGTGGGGGTGTTGTCGCTGTTCAACATGGCCGGGCGATTCGTCTGGTCGACGACGTCGGACCTCATCGGCCGCAAGCCCATCTACATGGTCTACCTCGGCGTCGGCATGGTGCTGTACGCACTGCTCGCCGTGGCCGGCCACTCCGCGACCGCGGTCTTCGTGCTGATCGCCGCCGCGATCATCTCGTTCTACGGCGGTGGCTTCGCCACCATGCCCGCCTACCTGCGCGACCTGTTCGGCACCTTCCAGGTCGGCGCCATCCACGGCCGGCTGCTGACCGCCTGGTCGGCCGCGGGCGTTGCCGGTCCGTTGATCGTCAACGGGATCCTCGACACGCAGGGCAAGCCCGGCACGCTCACCGCGTCGGCGTACCGGCCCGCGCTGTTCACCATGGTCGGCATCCTCGCCGTCGGGTTCATCGCGAACCTGCTGGTCCGTTCCGTGCCAGCGCGGTTCCATGAACCCGACCGGGGACCAACGTCCCCTGTGGCGCGCGCCAGCGTCACTGAGCCGGTCGCCCTCGGCCCGGAGAGCAGGCCCCCGGTGCCCGAGCACGTCGGTACCCAGACCGGGCGGCTCTGGTTGTCGTGGCTGCTGGTCGCGGCGCTACTCGGATACGGCATCGTCCAGACCGCCATCACCGCCGCGAAGCTGTTCACCGGCTGATGTCGTCCGCACCCGGGCGGGGAGGGTTGTCGAGCTGCGGGCCGAGGCGCTCAGGGCTGGTGGGGCGCAGCCGAGCCGTTCTGATCGAGCCGCTCCCGTTGTGGCACGACCGTGTACTTCGGATCGCGTGCCGACGCCCTTCCCGCCTCGAAGACGCCGAACCGGGTGGCGACGGACGATGCCACGAGGGCCGCGCCGGAGATCGCCGACAGGAGCCGGTTGCGTCGGCTGAGCAGCGCCGCCGCGGTGCCCACGGCGAGCAGAGTGCGTCCCGCCTTGACCATCCGGCCGCTGCGTCCGTGCGTGTAGGGCTCGCCGGTCAGTCCCTGCCGCTCCAGCTGACGCCCGCCGCCCAGCTCGATGGCCGCGGCGGCCAGGGCGAGTCGTCGCACGGGGGCGGTCTCCGCGGCCGGTGCCGCGATCAGTGCGACTCCGGACGCGGCGGCGAGCGCGCTGCCGGCGAAGACGAACGGCAGCGACGGGTAGGCGTCGTGCCAGGACGGTACGGCGGTGTCGGCGAGCAGCACCCCGGTGTACGTGGCCAGCGCTGGCGCGGTGGCCGCGGCGGCCAGGCCGGCGACGTTGCCGACGGGCGGTGCGATCCGGCGGGCGAGGCCGAACACACCGTGCTGCGGGAGCAGCGGCGCGAGCTCGGCGACTGCGGCCACACCGGCCAGCGGCCCGAACGCGGCGAGGATCCAGGTGCCGACCGACATCGGTGAGGTCAGCTTGGCCACCCGGAGCATGTGGTGGAACCGGTCCGGGCGCCCAAGGTCGTGGACAAGCAGGTACGTGCTGGCGGCGACGCCGCCGAGGGCCGTCCAGCGGCCGACCTTGCGCAGCCCGGGCCGTCCGGTCAGTTGGGCGCCCGCTCCGATCAGCGCACTTCCGGCGGCGAGGCCGCCGGTGAACAGGTAGCCGGCGATGTCGTGCTTCCACACCGGCGGTTTGAGGACCGGCCGGCCGTAGTAGGAGGTGAAGTCGGCCGGCGGCACCGTGAGCTGCTCGCCGTCGCCGCGCCGCCTGCCGGGCTGGCGCTTCCCGTCGGGCCGGTCGAGGCCGGCCTGGAACTCGCGGAACCGGGCGCCGACCGGCTCGTTCGATGGTGTCGCGTCGGTCATGGCCGCCTGCCCAGGAACGCGACCGCCGTGGCGACCGCCATCGTCATCGCCGCCAGGCCGGCGCGCTTCCACATGGCCGGCAGGTCCCGGGTGGTCACCACCGGATCCGGCGGCAGCCCATACACCTCAGGCTCATCCAACA
>NZ_JBEXIK010000059.1:0-37971 GCF_040608515.1 Micromonospora sp. NPDC005173 | reverse complement strand
GAGCACCGGGGCGAGCGTCGCGCCGGTCGCGAACAGCGCTATCACCCGGCCGCGCACCGCGACCGGGAAGGGCCCGGTCACGGTCGCCGTGGCGACGGACCAGAACAGCGCCTGGGCGAGGGCGGTCACGAGGCGGGAGCCCGCCAGCACGGCGTACGTCGGCGCGAGCGCGGCGGTGGCGTTCCCGGCGGCGAACAGGAGCATCGCGCCGCCGAGCAGTTGACGCCGGGGGATCAGCTGGGTCAGCCGGGCCAGCGGCACGGACGCCAGCACGACCACGACGGCGTACCCGCTGACCAGCAGACCTACCTGCGAGCGGGACCGATCGAGATCGGGTGCGATGTGGGTCAGCAGGCCGACGGGCAGCAGTTCGGTCGTGATGAACGCGAACGCGGCAAGGGAGAGCGCGACGAGCACGGCCCTGGCCCTTCGCGGCGACACCTCCGGAGCCATGGCCCACCCCCCCTTCATGGCCACCGTAACCGAGGGCCCGACCCCCGCTCAGCTCGCCGGCCCAGCGGACCATCGACCAGATCCCGGGGCAGTCCGTAGGTGTCGTGCAACCACTGACCGAGCCGAGCACCGAGAAACCGATCGTCTCGCCCGACTCCGCCGCTCGCACACCGGCAACGGTAACCGGCCGATCCGCCGCCCCTACGACGGCGGGCCCAGGGCGAGATCGGCGGGTTCGTGGCCCCATAGGAGCGACTTTTATTCGGGCATGCAGAAGTTCGGTTGTATCGATCTAAAGTGATAGTGTCTGCGATCGATCTTTCGTCTTGCGAGACCCGTACTGGCCGGCCCTCGGGAGGACGTGGCACGGCTCCCTCCAGGCCGGGACCCGCACCCACAGGAGGAACCATGACCGCACCGAACCGGCGGCGCTGGCGCCGCCGATCCATGCTCGTGGCCGCAGGGGCCGCTCTGGCGACCGTGCTCGCCGCAGCCCCCTTCGCCCCGGCGACGGCCGCACCCGTCGCCGCCGACGTCCCGCCCCAGGAACCCGGCGTCACCCTGCGCTCGTACGACATGGGAGCTGCGCTGTCGGCGCTGTGCACCCTCAAGCCGGCGCAGACGCCGAACGTCGACAAGCTCATGCCGCAGATCAACTGGACCACCACCGACGAGTTCGGGCTCTCCGACCGGTTCATCAGCCACGTCATCGCCAACCTCGCCGCGCCGGTCGATGGCGACTACACATTCCGGCTCATTAGCGACGACGGGTCACGGCTGACGATCGGCGATCAGCGGGTCGTCGACCACGACGGGCTGCACGGCGAAACCTCCAAGGAAGGCTCAACCACCCTCAGCGCCGGCCTGCACCAAATGCGCCTCGAGTTCTTCGACAACGGCGGCGGCCAGGTGTTGCGCCTCGAATGGCGCCGCCCAGGGGCGGCCAACTTCGAGCTCGTACCGAACTCCGCCCTGAGCACCGACGCCGGCGTCGTACGCGTCACCGCCCCGGGATGGAAGTACTGCGAGGGGGCCACCGACTCGGCCGGCGACGGCCTGCCGCTCGATCGGGTGCACCCGGGCTACACCCTCACCGACCTGCGCCCCGAAGGGCTCCAGCCGCAGGTCACCGGCATGGCGTTCCGGCCCGACGGCGACCTGGTGATCTCCACCTGGGGCGGCACCGACAACGCGACCGGCGAGGTCTACCTGGTCGAGGGCGTCACCGGCCAGACCAGCCCCGAGCAGGTGACCTACCGCAAGTTCGCCGACGGGCTACGCGAGCCCCAGGGCGTCGCGGTGGTCGACGGCACCGTCTACGTCAGCCAGAAGCACGAGCTGACGGCCCTGCGCGACACCGACGGCGACGGCCTCGCCGACGACCGCCGCACGGTCGCCACCTGGCCCTGGGGCGGCAACTTCCACGAGTTCGCGTTCGGCCTGCTGCACCGGGACGGGTACTTCTACCTCAACCTGTCCGTCGCCATCAACCAGGGGGGCGCCACCACCGTGCCCCAGCCCGCGCCGAACCGCGGAACCTCGATCAAGGTGAACGCCAAGACCGGCGAGATCACCTATGTCGCCGGAGGGCTGCGCACCCCCAACGGAATCGGGTGGGGCCCGCGCGGCGAGGTCTTCGTCACCGACAACCAGGGCGGCTGGCTGCCCGCCTCCAAGCTGGTCCAGATCCAGCAGGGGGCGTTCTACAACCACTACACGACGCCCGAGGGCCCGTTCGACGACAAGCCGGTGACGCGTCCCATCGTCTGGATTCCGCAGAACGAGATCGGCAACTCACCGTCCACTCCCGTGCTGTTGAAGAAGGGGCCGTACGCGGGGCAGCTGGTCATCGGCGACGTGACCTACGGTGGCCTGCAGCGGGTGTTCCTCGAGAAGATCGAGGGGCAGTACCAGGGCGCGGTGTTCCGGCACACGCAGGGCCTGGAGGCCGGCGTCAACGAGGTCACCCTCGGCCCCGACGGCGCGCTCTACACCGGTGGCCTGGGCGCCGGCGGCAACTGGGGCCAGGAGGGCAAGCTCACCTACGGCCTGCAGAAGCTCACGCCCAACGGCACCTCGGTCTTCGAGGTCAAGCAGATGCGCGCGTCGCATGTCGGGTTCGAGCTGGAGTACACCAAGCCGCTGTCGGCCGAGACCGCGCAGGATCTCGCCGAGGCGTACCAGGTGACGCAGTGGCGCTACGGTGCGACGAGCCAGTACGGCGGTCCGAAGCTCGAGCTGGAGACGCTCAAGGTGGCCAAGGCCGAACTGTCGGCCGACGGCCGCACCGTCAAGCTCCAGATCCCGGGCCTGAAGGAGAACCGGGTGGTGCACGTTCGCTCCCCGCGTCCGTTCTCGTCCGCCGGCGGCGAGGAGCTGTGGAACACTGAGGCCTGGTACACGCTCAACGAGATCCCGGGCCGGGTGGTGCAGCCGCAGACCTTCTTCGAGGCCGAGGAGGGCCGTACGGTCGGCGTCGGCATGGCGACCGACCACGCCGCCTACTCCGGCGCCGGCTTCGCCGCCGGGTTCGCCGGCGACGGCGCGTCGACCCGCATGTCCGTCGATGTGCGCGAGGCCGGGACGTACGACCTGGCGATGCGCTACAGCAACGGCCCGAACCCCTACTCCGGCGAGAAGCAGCTGAGCCTGTACGTCAACGGGGAACGGGTCGAGCAGACGGTCTTCCCCTCCACCGTGACCTGGAAGGAATGGGGCACCGTCAGCACCAGGGTGCGCCTAATCAAGGGTCGCAACCTGGTCGAGTACCGCAAGGAGGCCGCGGATTCCGGGCACGTGAACCTCGACGTGCTGGCCGTCCGGCCGCACGGCAAGCGCATCACGCTGTTCAACGGTGGCCAGCTCACCGAGTGGCAGCACAGTGACGGGCGCGAGCCCGAGTGGGCGGTCGCGGACGGTGCCATGACGGTGCGCAACGGGGACCTGCGCACGGTGCAGGCCTTCGGCGACTTCCGCCTGCACGTGGAGTTCAACCTGCCGCTCTACCCGCCGGACGTGACCGGCCAGGCGCGCGCCAACAGCGGCGTGTACCTGCAGGACCGCTACGAGATCCAGGTGCTGGACTCCTTCGGCATCGACCCGCCGCAGACCAACGACTCCGCGGCCATCTACACGCAGAAGGCCCCCGACGTGAACGCGGCGCTGCCGCCGCGGACCTGGCAGACGTACGACATCGACTACCGGCAGGCCCGCTACGACGCGGCCGGCAACAAGGTCGAGAACCCGCGCGTCACCGTGGTGTGGAACGGCGTCACGGTGCACGACGACGTCGAGATCCTCGGCCCGACCGGTGGCAGCCGGCCCGAAGGTCCGGCCACGGGCGCCGTCCGGCTGCAGGATCACGGCAACCCGGTCCAGTACCGCAACATCTGGATCGAGCCGCTCGACCGGTAGTTTCGCCGGCAGCCAGCACGCGGGCGGCCGGGACCGGTTAGCCGGCCCCGGCCGTCCGCACAGCGGACCCGACGGCTCGGCCGCCTCTTGGAGCCTTTGGCCCGGCGAGCCGAGCAGCGCGGCGTCAGGTCTCAGGCGCTGGCTCGGGTCCCTGGTCCGTCCGATCCTCGGACCTGATCGTGGCTGAGTCGCGGACCGCGTCGCCGTCCTGGCGTCGGATGGCCAACTCCTCCGCCGCGACCATCAGGACGATCACCAGGATCAAGGACGCGATCGCGGCGAGGCCCGGCATCAGCGTGGCCAGCGGGAACAGCAGCAGGCTGTGGGGTTTCAAAACTCGGTCGCGGCCCTGGCCTGCTGTTAAGCGGCGCGCTCGTACTCGTTGATTAGGCCGCCGAGGACCGGTCGGCGAGCGACTCGTCGGTGGTGCGCGTTGATGGCGGGCTGGGTGGATCGTGGGGGAGTGAGGTGCAGGGCCCGGTGTGGCCGCCGCCCGTTGTAGTGCGCGGCGTACGTACGTAGGACGTGCCGCAGGTGGCGGGCACCGAAGATGAGCATCCGGTCGGTGACTTCGGTGCGGGCGGTGAGCACGAACCGTTCGGCGTAGGCGTTGGCCCGCGGACCCCGTGGCGGGATCTTGACAGCGGTGATGCCGGCGTCGGCGAGCACCGCGTCGAAAGCCGCGGTGAACTGCCCGGCCCGATCCCGGATCAGGAACGTGAACTGGTCGGCCCGGTCGCCGAGATCCAGGAGCAGATTGCGGATCTGCTGGGTGGTCCACGGCCCGTCCGGGTTGCTGGTCACGCCCAGCATGTGGACGTAGCGGGTGCCGACCTCGAGGACGAAGAACACGTACAGCCGGGTCAGGGTGACCGCGCAGTCGACGTGGAAGAAGTCGCAGGCCAGCATTGTCGATGCCTGGGTGCGTAGGAACCGGCGCCAGGTGACGTTGTCGCGACGCAGCGGCGCTGGCGGTATGCGGAGACGCTTGAGGATGCGGCGGACGGTGGACGCGCCGACCCTATAGCCCAGACTCCGGAGCTCTCTCTGCACACGCTGGTAGCCCCAGCCGGGATTGTCGCGGGCCATCCGCATCACCAGGTCCACTACGGTCGGGTCGATCGGTGGACGGCCGACGTGGGGGTGTGTCCAGTGCCGGGTAATCAGGCGTCGGTGCCACCGCAGCAGAGTCGCGGGGGTGACCAGCCACGGTGCGCGGGGCGGTGCGGTCGAACGGGACCGTGGCCGTCGTACGGGAGCCGACCGCGCGCGGCGGTGCCCGGGCGGTGTTCACCCCGGCCGCCGTCGGCGACTATGTCGAATACCCTTTCACCGTCGGGCGGGCCGGTGAGTACGACGCGGTCCTGCGCTACTACCGGCCGGTCGATGGGGGAGTGGTCACCGTGACCATCGACGGCGAAGAGTCGTACCGGTCGACCGTTGATACGGCGGCCGAGAGCGCCGACGGCTACGACATCCTGTTCCTCGGCCCGGTACGACTGCGGCCCGGCCGGCATCGGATCCGCTTCACCCCGGTGAGCTCCGGCCGGCGCGGCGGGCGGCTCATCTCACTCGACGAACTCAGTCTGGTCGAGGGGCCCCGTCCCGACATCCGCGACGAGGTGACTGTCGACAACGCCGAACTGGGTTTCGAGATCGTCTTCGGTAGCTGGTCCGCCGGCACCGGCGTGTCCGGCTACTACGGCAGCAACTACCTCTCGCGCCCCGCCGGCACCGGCGGCAACGTCGTGCGATGGCGGCCGGCCCTGCCCGGCGGCGACCGATACGAGGTGCTCGTCTCCGACACCGCCGCGTCCAACCGGCCACGAACGCGGCCTATATCGTGCACCACGCCGAAGGGACCGATAACGTGCTCGTCAACCAGAAACTGCGCGGCACACCTGAGACGCGCGGCGGCGAATGGGTCTCGCTCGGCACCTTCCCCTTCGCCGCCGGCATCAACGGTTACGTGCAACTCAGCGACAACGCCGACGGGTACGTCATCGCCGACGCCGTGAAGTACCGGCGCAGCTGACGGCAACCGGCCGGCCCGAGCCGCGGCCTGGCCCGCGACACCATCTGCAATGACGACACCTCCGGGCTTCGAAAGCTGGATGCACCTGCATATCAGCCAGACTGCGTGGTCTGCGCCCGGCGGTGGCTGTGTGCCAGGGCGCCGTCTGAGTCGCCTAGGAGGGGGCGAGATACCCGAGAGCCCAGGAGCCAGACATGCGGTCGTCGGCGGGTCCGCCGAGCAGCCATGCCTCGACCGCGGCCATCAGGGACTCTCCATGAGCGGGGCGGCTGCGGTCAGCAAGCCTTGCGACGGCCGCGATGAGGATGGCCACCGCGCCGACGAGGCCAGTGACACCGGCGAGGTGGTCCGGTGGCGTCTGCCGGTCCGTGCGTCGTGTTCGGCGGCGTCCACCCCCGGTCATGACTGCTCTCCCTCGCCAGTAGGTGGGACGTGGCGCCGTCCCTGTCGAGGTACTTCAAAAGGGGTAGTTTGACCGATCAACTCGTCGCGGCACCATCTCGGTGGATACTCAGCACCTGTGGACAACCGAATGATCCTTATGGCCTCTGGGTAAGCGACCATGAATGACATTGTGCTCGGGCCTGGTACCAGCGAGGGTTCGGACGGCGCCGGCGGAGAGGCCATCGCACCCTCCGGCCCAGGGTCCGGAACGTGTCCCACACCCGCGCCGGCCACGAATGCGCTGGAGGCGGACGCGGCGATCGAGGCGCTGGGCGCGACCGTCGCCGATGTGATCGACCCGGAGCCGACCCGCTGAACGACCGGCCGGGGTGCCGGCGGGTCAGGAACGGCCTCGCAGGCGTGCCAGCCGCTCGCGTACGCCGTCGAAGTGGGCCTGCACCGCGGTAACCGCTGCCTCCTTGTCGCCGGCGACCACGGCCTCGTGGATCACCCGGTGCCGGTGCACGACCTCCTGCGGTGACTCGGTCGGCGCGCCGAGGTCCAGCCGTAGCTGGTGGTACACGTCCCAGAAGGCGCCCAGCAACTGGCCGACGAGGGGGTTGCGCAGCGGAAGGTAGAGCACGTCGTGGAAGAGCCGGTCGATCTCCGGTGAAACGGCACCGAGGCGGGCCTCGGCCTCCATCTGGTCCAGCACCTCGACCGCGGCCGTCAGATCGGCCTCGCGGTGCCACTGGATGAGCTGGATGACCAGGCCGCTCTCTAGCGCCTCCCGGACCTGCATGAGGTAGCCGAGCTGGTGACCGCCGCCGGCGGGGGTGATCCGGCCGTGGAAGGCCAGTTCGTCGACCAGTCCGCCCAGGGACATCTGCCCGACGAACATGCCAAAGCCGTGCTTGATCTCGACAATGCCCACGGCCTGCAACGCCTTGATCGCTTCCCGGACGGAGTTGCGGCTGATGCCGAGCTCCCGCATCAGCTCCGACTCGGTGGGCAATGCGTCGCCCACGCCGAGGCCCCGGTCGAGGATCAGCCGTTTCACCGCCTCTCTGGCTTCGGCGGCGCGACTCGTTCGAGGGCGGACGGGACGGTCGGCAACACTCATGGTCAGGCTCAACCTTCCGCTGGACATCCTATGACTCGTAGGGCGGCCGGCGGTCGGCCGATCGGGCCAGACGAGGTCGAAACCTCCGGGAAACCTGTCCGACTCATTCCCTTGACCCGGTCGCCACGGTCACTCTAGCCTCCATCCTAACCGGGGAGGTGGGATGTGGAACGTCCCACGTCCTAGCAGTAACGCCAGTCACCTCAACTCGGTAGGAGGCACCGTGAGCGCCCCGGTATCCCGCGCCCACCACAGCCGCCGCGACTTCCTGCGCTTCAGCGGGATGCTCGGCGCGGCGGCTGTCGTAACCGCCAACATCTCCGCCTGCCAGTCCGGCCCGGCGTCCACCAGTTCAGTGGGCGCGGGCACCGACAAGGACCTGGTCACCGCGGTCATCGGCTACGGCAACGACCAGAGCTGGGACCCGACGATGACGGCGTCGGCGTTCTCCATGGCCGCCAACAACCACATCTACGAGGGGCTGGTCGAGACCGACCCGGTCAGCCGCGAACCCTACCCCGCGCTGGTCACCGCGCTGCCCACCGACACCGCGGCCACCACCTGGCGATTCACTCTGCGCGAGGGCGCGAAGTGGCACGACGGCCAGCAGGTCACCGTGGACGACGTCCTCTTCACCTTCGACCGGGTGCTCGACAAGTCCACCCTGGTCAGTTCCTTCTTCCGCTCCTGGCTGAAGGAGGTGAAGCGGGTCGACGACCGGAACGTGGAACTCGTCTTCCACTTCCCGTTCCCCGATGCCCTGCGCCGCCTCTCGATCGCGAAGATCATGCCGAAGCACGTGTTCGGCGCCGCCGGCGGCTGGGACGCCGCGAAGGGCGGCAAGGCGGTCGGCTCGGGCCCCTACCGACTCACCGCGCACAACCCCAAGTCGAACACCACCTTCGAGGCGTTCGCCGACTACAACGGGCCTCGCAAGGCGCGGTTCAAGAAGATGAACTGGCTGTCGATCGTCGACAGCTCCGCCCGGGTCGCGAAGATCTCCGGCGGGTCCGCCGAGGCGCAGATCGCGGACAACATCCCCTACGCCAACATCGACCAGCTCAAGAAGTCCGGGCTCACCGTCGAGGGCGGCAAGGGCATGAACCACATGTTCCTGATGTTCAACACCGGCGCCAAGCCGTTCGACGACGTACGGGTCCGGCAGGCGCTGCTCTACGCCATCGACACGCGGAAGATGATCGACGTGGCGCTCAAGGGCCACGGCAGCGCGTCCACGAGCTTCCTCAACGAACAGAACCCCTCGTACGCCAAGGCGAAGACTGTCTACGGCTACGACCCGGCGAAGGCGAAGTCCCTGCTCGCCGCGGCCGGCGTCACCAACCTGTCGGTCACCCTCATGGCGGTGAACGTCAGCTGGATCGCCGACTGCCTACCCACCATCGCCAACTCCTGGAACGCGATCGGCGTCAAGACCACCCTCCAGCCGCAGGACACCAGCGCACTGTTCACCAAGATGGATCAGTCGCAGGACTACCAGGTCGTCGCGGCCGCGTCGAACCCCAACCAGTTCGGCCTCGACGCCGACCTCATCCTTCGCTACAACTACACCCCAGGCGGCACCTGGATGAAGTACACCAAGTGGGACAGCAGCACCGAGGCCAAGAACCTCTTCGCGCTGATGGACCAGGCGACCCGGGAGCCGGACCAGACCCGCAAGCTCGCGCTGACGCACCAGTACCTGGACGTCATCGCCGAGCAGGCCGTCCTCTACCCGGTGGTGCACACCGAACTGATGACCGCCTGGGACCCGAAGCGGCTCACCAGCATCCGCCCGCAGGCCTACCCGGGCATCAACCTGCTCCAAGCGGAGCGCGTCTGACGGCGGGGCGGGCGGCGGCCGGACCGTCGCCGCCCGCCCGGCCGCACCTCCGGCCCGGTCCCACCCGCCGAGGAGTCACACCCGTGGCAGTCATCGCCAGAATGCTGGTCCGCCGCCTGCTCATCCTGATCCCGCTGCTGCTGGGCGTGATCCTGTTCGTCTTCATCGTCATGCGGTTCTCAGAGAACAAGCCCGAGTACGCGTACTTCCAGGGCGCGAACCCCACACCGGAACAGGTCCATCAGTTCCAACTGGAGAACGGCCTCCTGGATCCGCTGCCGATCCGCTACCTCCGGTTCGTGGGCGACCTCGCCCAGGGCGACATGGGCACCAGCGTCCTGACCAAGTCACCCGTGCTGGACTCGGTGCTCACCGCGCTGCCGCTGACCCTGCAACTGACCTTCCTCGGCCTGCTGATCGGCGTGGTCACCGCCCTGCTCTTCGGCGTCACCGCGGCGATCTTCCGGGACCGCTGGCCGGACCAGCTGATCCGGGTGCTGTCGCTGACGGGTGTCGCCGCACCGTCGTTCTGGCTCGCCCTGCTGATGATCCAGTACCTCGCCGTCGACGCCGGCCTCTTCCCCACCGGCGGATACATCAACCCGGCCGACTCCTTCACCGGCTGGTTGCGTTCCCTGACCCTGCCGGCACTGGCCCTGTCGCTACCCGTCGCGGCTCAGCTCACCCGGATCGTCCGGACGTCGATGGTGGAGGAGCTGGACAAGGACTACGTACGCACCGCGATCGGCAGCGGCCTGCCGCCCGTCGTCGTGGTCGGCCGGAACGTGCTGCGCAACGCGCTGATCAATCCCCTCACCGTGCTCGGCCTGCGGGTCGGCTACCTCCTCGGCGGCGCGGTGGTCATCGAGACGATCTTCTCCCTCCCCGGCATGGGGAAGCTGATGATCGACGGAGTAACCAACGGCGACCCGGCCGTGGTGCAAGGCGTCGTGCTGACCATCGCCACCGGCTTCGTCGTGGTCAATCTCGTCGTCGACGTCCTCTACCTACTGGTCAATCCACGTCTGAGGAGTGCCGGCTGATGCGTCGACGACTCACCGAACGGCTGACCCGACCGGGCATCGGATTCCGCCGGCTCCCGCCCCTGTCCTGGGTCGCGCTCGGGATCCTGGTGGTGGTCGCCCTCGCCGCCCTGCTCGCCCCGATCATCGCGCCGCACTCCCCGCTGACCCAGCACTCCGCCGGCGGCGGGCCCTCCGCCACCCACTGGATGGGCCTGGACAGCGCCAACCGGGACATCCTCAGCCGCCTGTTGCATGGCGCCCGGTGGTCACTGCTCATCGGGCTCGGCGCGACTGGCCTGGCGCTGCTCGCCGGGTCCGTGATCGGGGCCCTCGCGGCCACCTCCCGCAAGTGGGTGGACGAAGGGGTCATGCGCGTCCTGGACGTGATCATGGCCTTCCCCGGCATCGCCCTGGCGGCCGTCCTGGTCGCGGTCTTCGGCGGCGGGGTCGGCGTCCTGGTGGCCGCGATCGGGTTCCTCAACACCCCGCCCGTCGCCCGTATCGTCCGGGCGAACGTGCTCGCCCAGTACGGCGAGGACTACGTCGCCGCCGAAGAGATCATCGGCGCCCCTACGCCGTACATCCTCGTCCGGCACGTGGCGGTCAACTGCGCCGCACCCATCCTGGTCTTCTGCACCGTCATGGTCGCCGACGCGATCGTGTTCGAGGCGTCGCTGTCCTTCATCGGCGCGGGCGTCCGCCCTCCCGACCCCTCCTGGGGCAGCGTCATCGCCGACGGCAAGAACCTGGTGCTGCTCGGCGGATGGTGGGCCACCGTCTTCCCCGGCCTGCTGATCCTCCTCACCGTGCTGGCCCTGAACATCCTGTCCGAGGGCATCTCCGACGCCTGGGCCACGCCCGCCGGCCGCCGCCCACCGGCCCGCCGCTCCGGCGACGTCGACACCATCGAGCAGGCCCGACCCGGATCGGGTGAGGTCACTGAACTGCCCGGGCTCGCCGAGGCGGCTCGCCGGCTCTCCGAGCGGGCCCGCCCTCTGCCCGAGGGCCCCCCGATCCTCGAGGTGGAGAACCTTGCCATCGGCTTCGACGGCCGGCACGACGGGGTGGACATCGTCGACGGGATCTCCTTCGACGTCCGGCCCGGAGAGGTGCTGGGGCTCGTGGGGGAGTCCGGCTGCGGCAAGTCCCTGACCGCTTTGGCCGTCATGGGCCTGCAGCCGCACGACGCCCGGATAAGCGGTGCCATCCGGTTCGCCGGCGCCGACCTGCTCCGCATGCCCCGCGCGGCGCGACGGCGGCTGCTCGGCCATGACCTGGCCATGATCTACCAGGACGCGCTCTCGTCGCTCAACCCGGCGATGACCGTTCGCGCCCAGCTCAAGCAACTCATCCGCCGGCGTGGCCGGCGTACGGCGAATGAGCTGCTGGAACTGGTCGGGCTCGACCCGGACCGGACGCTCTCCGCCTACCCTCACGAGCTCTCCGGCGGCCAGCGGCAGCGGGTCCTCATCGCCATGGCGCTGTCCCGGGACCCGAAGCTCATCATCGCCGACGAACCGACCACGGCGCTGGACGTGACGGTGCAGGCTCAGGTGATCCAGCTGCTGCTGCGGCTGCGGGCTGAACTCGGCTTCGCGCTGATCCTGGTCTCCCACGACCTCGCCCTGGTCGCCGACGTGACCGACCGGGTTGTGGTGATGTACGGCGGGCAGATCGTCGAGACGGGGGTGACCGCCGAACTGGTCGGCGCACCCGCCCACCACTACGCCCGCGGCCTGCTCGGTTCGGTGCTGTCGCTGGAGGCCGGCGCGGCCCGGCTGTCCCAGATCCGCGGCGTCGTCCCGTCCCCCGCCGACTTCCCGGCCGGCTGCCGGTTCGCCGACCGCTGCCCCATGGCGACCGACGTGTGCCGCACCGTCGCCCCGGAACTGGCCGGTGACCAGCGCCGCCACGCGGCGGCGTGCCACCACCCCGCGATCGCGCTCACCCAGCCGCTCACGGCGGGAACGGAGGCCCGGTGAACCCGACCGAACCGAAGGGAATTCCCCTGCTCGAACTCGCCGACGTGCACGTCGTCCACCGTGCCCGCTCGGGTGGTCTCTTCGCACGCGACCGCGTGTACGCGTTGACCAGCGCCGACCTCACCGTCAAGGCTGGGGAGACCGTCGGAATCGTGGGCGAGTCGGGCTGTGGCAAGTCGACGCTCGCCCGGGTGCTGGTCGCGCTGCAGCGCCCGACCGCCGGGACCGTCCGCTTCCGGGGCGAGGACGTGTGGTCGACGCCGGAGTCGCGACGCCGGCGGACCATCGGCGCCACCACCGGGATGGTGTTCCAGGATCCGTCCACCGCGTTGAACCGCCGGCTGCCCGTCCGGCAGATCCTGCGGGACCCGCTGGACGTGCACCGGCGCGGCGCACCGGGCGAGCGAGAGCGGCGAGTACGCGAACTGCTCGACCTCGTCGGTCTGCCGGCCAGCTCCGCTGACCTGCTGCCCGGCCAGCTCTCCGGCGGCCAGCGGCAGCGGGTCGCGATCGCCCGGGCCCTGGCCCTGAAGCCCGGCCTGGTGGTGGCGGACGAGCCGACCAGCGCGCTGGACGTCTCGGTGCGAGCCCAGATCCTCAACTTGCTGCTGGACCTCAAGGACCAGCTCGGGCTCGCCATGGTCTTCGTCTCGCACGACATCCAGACCGTGCGGCGGATGAGCGACCGGGTGGTCACCATGTACCTCGGGCGGATCGTGGAGCAGGCACCCGCGCGGTCCGTGCCCCGGCAGGCCCGGCACCCGTACACCCGGGCGCTGTTCTCCGCGACCCCGGGCCTGTTATCGCCGATCGACCCGATTCCGCTGTCGGGTCTGGTGCCCTCGGCGACGCGGCCGCCGTCCGGCTGCCCGTTCCGCACCCGATGTTGGAAGGCGGACGACACGTGCGCCCGCGACCTTCCTGCGGTGCAGGGCCTGCCGGACGGGCACGTATTCCGCTGTCACCATCCCGTTCCGGGCGGCGCCACCGACGTCGAACTGATCAACCAAGCACAGGAGCATCCATGACCAACGCCGCCGCACTCTCCGGCGTCATCCCCCCGGTGTGCACCCCGCTGACCCCCGACTTCGAGGTGGACACCCGCTCGCTCATCCGTCTCGTCGACCACCAGCTGCGAGGCGGCGTGGACGCGCTGTTCGTGCTCGGCTCCTCGTCGGAGGTGGCCTTCCTGCCCGACTCGCACCGGCGGGTCGTGTTGGACACGGTGATCGGTCACGTCGGGGGTCAGGTGCCGGTGCTCGCCGGCGTCATCGACATGACGACCCCGCGGGTGCTCGACCACGCCCGAGTCGCCGCCGAGGCAGGGGCGGCGGGCCTGGTGGCGACGGCGCCGTTCTACGCCCGAACCCACCCCCTGGAGATCGACACGCACTTCCGGACCATCGCCGGCCGGATCGGCCTGCCGCTGTACGCGTACGACCTGCCAGTGTCGGTGCACACCAAGCTCGGCGCGGATCTCGTGCTCGCGCTGGCCGCCGACGGGGTGCTGACCGGTATCAAGGACTCCAGCGGCGACGACGCCGGCCTGCGAGGGCTCCTCCTCGGTCGGCGTGACCGGCCGGAGGTCACCGGATTCAGCGTGCTGACCGGTTCGGAACTCACCGTCGACTCGGCGTTGTGGATGGGCGCCGACGGTGTCGTGCCCGGCCTGGGCAACGTCGACCCGGACGGCTACGTGCGGCTGTACCAGGCCGCCACCAAGGGCGACTGGGTGGCGGCGCGGACGGAGCAGGAACGGCTGCATCGGATGTTCGAGCTCGTGTTCGTGGGAGCGCACCGGATGGGGATGAGCTCGTCCGCGCTCGGCGCCTTCAAGGCGGCGCTGCACCTGCGGGGGATCATCGACCACCCGACCACGGCGCTGCCTCAGGTGCCGCTGAACAGCGAGGAGACCGCCCGGGTCGGCCGGTACCTGGCCGACGCCGGGCTGCTCTGAACGGTCAGGAGGTGGACGGTCCGCCCGCAGACACCCGCTTGCCGAGCCAGCGGAGCTGCTCCACCCGTTGGAAGCCGGCCCCTCCCTCGTGCCCGTTGTACGGCCACACCACGAATTCCTTGTCGGGGCTGGCGCAGTGGTGGTAGGCCGCGAAGACGGTCGACGGCGGGCAGATCCGGTCCATCAGCGCCACCGACACCAGCGCCGGGGCGGTGATGCGGGGCGCGAAGTTCAGCCCGTCGAAGTACGCCAGGGTGTGGAACACCCGGTCCACCTCACCGCGGCGGGTCTGCAGGTACGACCCCAGTTCGGCGTACGGCCCGGCGTCGGTGATGTCGACCGCGCGGCGGAAGTGGCACAGGAACGGCACGTCGGCGAGCACCCCGGCCAGGCCGTCGACCAGCCCGGCCGCGGCGAGCGCGATCCCACCGCCCTGGCTGCCCCCGGCGACGACGATCCGGGTCGGGTCGACCTGCGGGAGGAGCCGCGCGGTCGCCACGGCCCGCACCGCGTCGGCGAAGACCCGCCGGTAGTAGTAGTTGCCGGGGTCGGTGACTCCCCGGGTGAGGAAGCCGTTGCCCTGGGGCGCTCCGGACGGGTCCGGGTCGGGAGTGTCCCCGGTCAGCGAGCCGGCCGCGCCCTGGCCCCGGGTGTCCATGACCAGGTGGGCGTAACCGGCGGCGCTCCAGAAGAGCCAGTCGTGGGGCAGGCCTCGGCCGCTGCCGTAGCCGATGTACTCGACGACGCAGGGTAGCGGCCCGGACCGGTGGCGGGGTAGCAGCAGCCAGGCGCGGACGGGCTGGCCGGCGTGGCCGGCGAAGGTGACGTCATACACCTCGACCGTGGCCAGCCCCGCGTCGTACGGGTCCAGTCGCGCCGGCCATGCCGCGGCGGCGGCCTCCCCGATCGTCGTGGTCCAGAGGTCGTCGAAGTCGTCCGGTTCCGTCCGGGCCGGCCGGTAGTCGCGCAGGGTGTCCAGGGGCCAGTCGGTGAGCACAGCGCGTCCTTCCTGATCGGTTCGTGGTCGGGGCGCACGGCGGCGCCCACCTGTTGGTGGACGCCGCCGTGCTGGTGTCAGTGGGGTCAGTCGACCGTCTGCAGCGGGAGTTGGAGGCCGAGTTGGCCGCCGATGGGCAGGTTCCGTTCACGGATCAGGTCGAGCTCGGTGGGCGACAGGGCTCGACGGTAGAGGCGGACCTCGTCGAGCGTCCCACGGAAGCGGTCCACCCCGTCCACCCGCTGCCCGAGGTGGATGCCCGTGACGCCGAGCTCCTTGCCGGCCGTGACCGAGCCGGGCGGCACCGCGGCGGCCGCCACCTCGGCGCCGTCGACCCGCAGGACCAGCCGGCCGTCGACGCGTTGCAGCACCACGTGGTGCCAGTTCCCGTCGTTGTACGCCTGCGGCGAGGCGATCGAGACGTTGAACCGGTCCACCATGATCAGCGCCCGGATCCGGTTGCTCGCCGGCTCGGCCCGCAGCCAGACTTGCGGCGTCGTGCCGCTACCGGTGCGGTAGGCCCACATGATGGCGTGCGAGCCCTTCGTCTCCGCGTATCGGATCCAGGTCGCGAACGTGAAGTCCCCACCCCCGAGGTCGACCGAGCGGTCGAACGGCACCTCGATCCGGTCGTCCACCCCGTCCAGCGCCAGCCCGTCGCCGTAGCGCCCCGCCGTCGGCTCGGCGCCGCCCCGGACGTACGCCTGGTTGTGGTGGGGCGAGGTGTCAGGGGTGGTCGGGCCCGGCGCCGGTGGGCTCGGGATCCCCGGAGGCGTACCGTTCGGGGTCGCCAGGTACGCCTCGTTGAAGCGGGCGTACCGGATGCTCTCGTACGGGCTGGTCTGCCCGGCCTCGTACAGCAGCGCCGCCTCGTCGCCGTCCAGCCGGATTAGGTCGGAGTACGCGCTCGGCCCCCAGTGGAAGACCTTGCCCTCGTCCCAGGTCTGCCAGCTGCGCCCCTCGTCGAACGACGAACGGATCGTCATCACCTCCCGCGCCACCGGGTGGGCGGGGGACGAGAGCAGGATCCGGTTCCGGCGGTCGCCGGCGTCGGTCGCGCCGAACCGCACCAACGAGGCCTGCACGTCCGGCATCTCGAGGCGGGGGATGGTCCGGAAGGGGGCGTCGAAGGTGCGCCCGCCGTCACTGCTGATGGCGTACGCCCGGTGGCCCGGGTCGGTGCCACGTTCGCGGGCCAGTGCGTAGATCCGTCCGTCGGTCCGCTCGACGACGGTGACCTCCTGCGCGATCACCGACCCGTCGTCGCGGGACGTCTCGGCGCCGATCTGCCACGTCAGTCCCCCGTCGTCGCTGTAGAGCAGGTGTGTGCCGTAGACGTGCGCACCGATGCCGTCATAGCTCTCGAAGCTGGCGCCGACCACGAGCCGGCCGGCGTGCGGGCCCCGCTGGAGCTGAATGCCGTGCATCGGGCCGGTGGCGTACCAGAAGTTCCACTCCGGCCGCTTGGCCTCCGTCAGCTCGCGTACGGGCGACCAGGTCGCACCGTTGTCGTCGCTGGTGACCAGGTAGGGGTCGCGGTCGCAGCCGTTCGGGCACGGGGCCGGACCGTTGCTGGTCCCCACCACCACGACCCGACCGGTGCGCTCATCGACGATTGGCACCGGGTTGCCCCGGGTCTGGCCATTGCCGTCGACCACCACCTGGAGCGGTCCCCAGGTGCGCCCGCCGTCGGAGGACCGGCGCAGCACGAGGTCGATGTCCCCGTCATCGCCGCAATCAGCGACCCGGCCCTCGGCGAACGCCAGGACCATGCCGTTCGTCGCCCGGACGACGGCCGGGATCCGGAAGCAGGCATACCCCAAGCTTCCCTGCCTGTAGAGCACCTGCTCATCGATGAACGGAACGGCACTGCCCGCGCCGGCCCGCCCGTGGCTCGCCTCGGCGGCGGCCGCGGGCGGTGGCGCGGTGAGCGTGGCGGCGAGCAGGCCGGCCATGGCCAGCAAGATAACGGCCGGGCGGCGGTGCACCCGCGCGCCGGTGCGGTGCGATGTTCGATGCCCTTCCCTCATGTCGCGCCCTTCCCGATCGGGGGTGGTGGTGGCGGTCATCCTATGTGGGACGTGGGATGTCCGAAAGGTGGTCCACCGCAGGATCCGCGAGGGGCCGGGCCGCCGCGGTGGCCGCCAGCCATGTCTGCGCCGTCCCAGCAACTGGCTCCGCGGTAAGGCAAGGCACCCAGGTTTAGGCGCAACGTCCGGCTGTGGCCGGCCGCGACGCACGTCCGCCACCGCGGGGCTGGGCTGCGGTGGGCGGCCGCCCACGACGCGCGACGGGCGGGATCAGGCCGGCTGCTGGCCCGCCTCGGCGAGCCAGCGCTCGGCCCGGGCGATCCGGGCCTTGACGTCCCGGAAGTGCAGGCGCATCGCCTCCTGCGCACCGCTTCCGTCGCGGTTGCGCAGGGCCTCGACGATTCGGCGGTGGTTGGCGACGATGTCGGACGCCCGGTCCTCGGGCGGGCCCAGGGCCGGCTCGACCTCGTGGTAGACGTCCCAGAACAGCCCGATCAGCTGGAGGACGAGTTCGTTGTTGCAGGATTCGTAGAGCAGAGAGTGGAATGCCCTGTCCGCCTCCTTGTCTCGGGCCATCGCGGTGACCAGGGCGTCCAGTGCGGCAAGTCGGGCCTCGCTGACGTCGAGGGCCACGGAACCGATGAGGCTCGTCTCCAGGATCTCGCGTACGGCGACCAGATCGTGCAGCGCCCGGACCCCGTGCCCGGGCCGGGTGCGCACCCGAAACGTCAGCGACGGTGTGAGCACGTCCAGCGGCGCGTGCCCCACGAACGTGCCGAATCCGTGCCGGATCTCCACGATGCCCAGCGCCTGCAGGGCGCGGATCGCCTCCCGCACGCTGTTGCGGCTGGCCCCGAGCAGATCCATCAGCTGCGGCTCGGTCGGCATCAGGGTGCCGGGCGCGAGCCGGCGCTCGTGGATAAGGGCGATGATGCGGTCCTGCAGCGTCGCCCTCGTGCGTGCCCGCATGCCGCCTCCCACCCTCCGTGCCGCCGCGTCGTCTCGCTCCTAACATCCCACGTCGTGGCATCGACGGGGCGGGGCGGTGGGAAGAATTTACACGGCTCACGCCTTGACGGTCACCGCGCCCCCACCTAGTGTGCCCGGATGGCGGATGACATCCCATGTCCGCCTCGCCCCGGTTCGGCAGTGCCCGGGGACGGTCACCCGGACGACGAGGAGTGGACCAGCATGACCATGCCCAGAATCTTGTTCGGCGGTGACTACAACCCGGAGCAGTGGCCGGAGGACGTCTGGGCCGAGGACATGAAGCTGATGGTCGAGGCCGGCGTCTCACTGGTCTCGGTGGGCATCTTCGCGTGGGCCCAAGTCGAGCCGCGACCCGGCGAGTACGACTTCGGCTGGTTCGACCGGGTGCTGGACCACCTGGCGGACGCGGGCATCGGGGCGAGCCTCGCCACCATGACCGCCTCGCCGCCGCCCTGGTTGTCCCGCCTGCACCCCGAGGTGCTGCCCAACCGGGCCGATGGGGTGACGCTCTGGCCCGGCGCTCGCCAGCACTACTGCCCGTCGAGCCCGGTCTACCGGGAGCACGCCGCCCGGCTGGTCGAACAGCTCGCCGGGCGCTACGGCAGCCACCCCGCCCTGCGGCTCTGGCACGTCGGCAACGAGTACGGCTGCCATGTGCGGGCCTGCTACTGCGACGTGTCCGCGGCCGACTTCCGGCGCTGGCTGCGCGACCGTTACGGCGACGTGGACGCCCTCAACGCCGCATGGTCCACCACCTTCTGGTCCCAGCGCTACGACGACTGGTCAGAGGTGCTGCCCCCGCGCACCGCACCCACGTTCGGCAACCCTGCCCAAAAGCTCGACTTCGCCCGGTTCAGCGACGACGCCATCCTCGCCTGCTACACCCTCGAACGCGACATCCTGCGGCGGCACACCCCCGACGTCCCGCTGACCACCAACTTCATCGGCCTCGTGCACAAGCCGATCGACTCCTTCCGCTGGGCCGCCGAGCAGGACGTCGTCAGCCTCGACAGCTATCCCGACCCGTACGACCCGCGTACCCACGTCGACGCCGGGTTCGGCTACGACCTCGTCCGCTCGGCCCGGCGGGGTCAGCCCTGGCTGCTCATGGAGCAGGCACCGAGCGCGGTCAACTGGCGGGAGCGCAACGCCCCGAAGCCGCCGGGGGTGATGCGATTGTGGAGCTGGCAGGCGGTCGCCCAGGGGGCCGACGCGGTGCTGTTCTTCCAGTGGCGGCAGGCCGCGGGCGGCGCCGAAAAGTTCCACTCGGCGATGCTGCCGCACACCGGAGAGCACACCCGGACCCACCGCGAGGTCCGTGAGCTCGGCGCCGAGATCGCGGCCGCCGCCGAACTCGCCGGCACCCGTGTGCAGGCCGACGTGGCCCTGCTGCACGACTGGCCGAATTGGTGGGCGGTGGAGGGCGACGCCCATCCGGCGCCGCTCGACCTCCTGGCGGCCCACCGGGCACACTACGGGCCGGTCTTCGACGCCCACGTGACCTGCGACGTCGTCCCACCCGACGCCGACCTGGCCGGCTACCGCCTGGTGATCGTGCCCAACCTGTACCTGCTCTCGACCGCGACGGCCGACGCGCTGCGCGCGCACGTGCATCGTGGCGGCATCCTGCTGGTGTCGTACTTCACCGGGGTGGTCGACGAGACCGAGCGGCTGCATCCGGGAGGCGCGCCGGGACCCCTGCGCGACCTGCTCGGGCTGCGGGTGGAGGAGTTCTGGCCGCTGCCGGTCGACGGCACCATCGGCCTGAACCTGGGTGGCCGGCACGGTCGCGGCCTGGAGTGGTCGGAGTGGGTCGAGCCGGCCGGGGCGCAGGTGATGGGTACGTTCACCGACGGCGAGCTGACCGGCCGACCCGCGGTGCTGCGGCACAGCTACGGAGAGGGCGCCGCCTGGTACCTCGCCACCCGTCCCGACCCGGCGCTGATGCGCGCGGTGCTCGACCAGGTCCGAGCGGAAGCGGGAGTCGCACCTGTCCTGCCAGACCTGCCCGACGGCGTGCAGGCCGTCCGCCGCCACGGCGGCTATCGTTCGTACCTGTTCCTGCTCAACCACGGCGGCACGCCGGCGACCGTGGCGCTGCCGGCGCCCGCCGTCGACCTGCTCGGTGAGCAGGACGCCCCGACCGACCTCGTCACCCTGCCGCCTCGCGGTGTCGCCGTGCTGCGTTCCTGACCGGGGCAGGTGTGCGCCGCGACCGGCGTCGCGGCGCACACCCCTGCTCACCCGAGCGGCCTCAGCTCCGCCGCCGGGACCCGGCGGAATGTGATGGTCTCGTATGGGCCGAAGTTGCCGGTCTCGTAGAGCACGCCGACCGTGCGGGAGTCTAGCTGCACCAGGTCGGAGTACCCGGCGGGAAGGCCGGACAGCGCCAGTGCCGGTCGCCAGGTCGAGCCCTGGTCCGTGCTGATCCGCAGTGTCATCGCGGCTCGGCTGGCCGGATCGGCGGGCCCGGAGTAGACCAGCGGCGCCTTCGGACCGCTCAGCTGCAGGACGCTGCCCTGTACGACCGGCCCCACGAGGGTCGCCTGCGGTCGATACGGCAGCACCAGCGACTGGCCGCCGTCGGTGCTCCAGGTGTCGGCCCGGTTGCCGGGCGCGCTGCCGTTGTGCTCCCGGGTGTTGAGGTAGAGCCGGCCATCCGGCAGCTCGGCCGCCGTGGACTCGTTGACGTTCACGTAGCCGTCGGGGTTGTCGTCGACCGCGCCGATCTGCCAGGTCTCGCCGGCGTCGTCGCTGTAGAGCAGGTGACCACCGTAGTACTTGGCCTCCGTACCGAGATCGGTCGAGCCGGCCGGCGGCGCGATCGAATGGTTGGCCGGCACCACCAGCCGGTCCCGATGCGCGGCACCGGTCAGGCGCAGGGCGTGGCCCGGCCCTGTGGCGTACCACCGCCAGTTCTCCGCCTTCGCCTGCCCGGTGATCTCCCGCGGCGCCGACCAATTGGCTCCGTCGTCGTCGCTGTGTTGGACGAAGACCCGGCGGCTCTGCTCGGGGGTGACCTCACCCCGCATGATCTCGGCCTCGGACGCGTCGGCGGCGTTGGTCGTGGACAGCAGGACGAGACGGCCACTCGCCGTGAGGACCGGCGCGGGGTTCCCGGCGGTGTCCGGACCGCGGTCGTGCACCAGCTGCAACGGCCCCCAGGTGCATCCGCCGTCACTGGACCGCTTGAGGACGAGGTCGATGTTGCCGGCATCGGCCAACGAACCGTGTCGCCCTTCGGCGAAGGCGAGCAGGGTGCCGGACCGGGCGGTGACGACGGCCGGGATCCGGAATCCGGTGTAGCCCTCGGTGCCGGAGACGAACGGCACAGAGGTGTCGCACCGATGCGGGGGTGCCGCCGATTCGGCCGTCGCGGGCGGGGCCCCGAGGACCAGGGAGCCGGCGAGCGCGACACCGCCGAGAGCGATCATCGAACGGGGTGATCGGGACATGTGCACCTCTTTCGTGGTGGTGGGTGGCACGTCAGGGATCCGGCGCATCGTTCTGAGATGCGCCTGGTCGGACCGGTGGTGGTGCCCCCGCTGGGTGACCGTTGGTGGGGGCACTGACGTTGCGGCTACTGCTGCGGGTCGATGGCCGTGAAGGGGAGGCGGAGCCGGAGCTGGCCGGCGATGGGGACGTTGTGTTCCCGGACGTTCCGCAACTCCTCGGAGGTGAGGGCGCGGCCGTAGATGCGGAACTCGTCGAAGGTGCCGCGGAATCGGTTGACGCCGTCGATCCGTTGACCGAGGCAGATGCTGCGGATGCCGAACTCCTTGCCGGTGGTCACCGAGCCGCGGGGAGCGGCCAGGTCGGCGACGGTGGCGCCGTCGATGAGGACCGTGACCCGAGTCGCCGTGCGTTGCATGGCGACGTGGTGCCAGAGCCCGTCGTTGTACGCGCCCGAGATGCTGATGTTCGCGTCGCCTTGGCCGGTGCCGACGACACCCCGGATGCGGTTGCTCGCCGGTTCGGCTCGCAGCCAGATCTGCGCGGCGCCCGTGCCCACCTGGTGGAACCACCAGATCACGTGGCTGCCGGTGGTCTCGCTGTACCGGAACCACGTCATGATGGTGAATTCGTCTTCCCCGAGGTCGACGTCCGGGTTGTACGGCACCTCCACGTGGTCGTCGACGCCGTCGAGCGCGATTCCGTCGCCGAACCGCCCCTCGGTCAGGGTCGCGCCGCCGCGCACGTAGGCGGTGTTGTCGTAGCGCGGTGCCGCGTCCGGGGTCGTCGGTCCCGGCGCCGGTGGCGGCGGCAGGTCCGGAGGCGAACCGTTCGGGGTGTCGAGGTACGCCTCGTTGAACCTGACGAACTGGATCACCTCGTACAGGGCGGCCACGCCGCCTTCGTACAGCACCCCGGCCACGGGGCCTGCGACCGGGTCGGTCTCGATCTTGACCAGGTCGGAGTACCCACCCGGACCCCAGCTGATGACCTTGCCTTCCTGCCAGGTCTCCCAGGTCTGGGCCTCGTTGTACGAGGACCGGATCGTCAAGGCCTCGCGCTTGCCGGGGTTGGCCGGTCCGGAGAACAGGATGCGGTCCCGCGCGTCACCCTCGTCGGTGGCGGTGAGGCGCAGCAACGCTCCCTGCACGACCGGCATCGTCAGCTCGGGCACCATCTGGAACGGCGCGTCGTAGCTCTCGCCGCCGTCGCTGGAGATCGCGTACGCCCGGGTGCCCTCAGCCGTGCCGGCTTCCCGCACGTTGACGTAGACCCGCCCGTCGGTCAGCTCCACCAGCGTCGACTCATTGACGAAGATGTCGTCGGCCGCGCCACCGGCGCTGGCGCCGAGATGCCAGGTGTCACCGCCGTCGTCGCTGTACCCGAGGTGGACCCCGGCGATGCGCCGCCCGTCGGGTGCGACGGACTCATGGTTGGCGCTCATGACCAGCCGCCCGGCGTGCGGGCCGCGTTTGAGCTGGATGGCGTGCACCGGACCGGTGGCGTACCAGGCGGTCCACTCCGGCAGCATCAGCTCGGTCATCTCGCGCGGCGCGCTCCAGGTCGCCCCGTGGTCGCCGCTGACCTGCAGGAACGGATCGCGGCCACCGCTGCCGGTCCCCGGGTTGTGGGTCGTGAACAGCACGACCCGACCGGTCCGTTCGTCCAGGATCGGCATCGGGTTGCCGTGCGTGTCACCATTGCCGCGCGACACGACCTGCAGCGGCCCCCACGTACGGCCGCCGTCGTGGGACCGCTTCAGCACCAGGTCGATGTCGCCCCTGTCCTCACAGTTGTTGATCCGGCCTTCGGCGAACGCCAGCAGGTCCCCGTTGGTGGCCTTCACGATCGCCGGGATCCGGAAGCAGACGTACCCGTCCGTGTTCGCCGTGTAGACCGCGTGCTCCTCGTGGTGCGGCTCGGCGGCGTGCGCGGTGCCGCTGGTGAGCAGGGCGGCAGCCATCGCCGCGATCACCATGGTGGACAACAGTCGGCGGCGTCTTTGGCTGTGTCTCTGTCTCGTCATGAGCTGCGATACCTCCACTGGTCACCGCTGGGGCGGCTCGTGTCGAGCGGCAGGTGGATCCGGGGCTGCCGGTTGTCGCACTGTTGCTCGCGGATCGTCTGCAGCTCTGCTCGTACCGCCCGCCTCGTCACACGTATGAAGCGTTGGCGGACATCCTACGTCCTATGTCCGGGGTCGCAAGCCCTCCGGGCGGTTTGTCGGCCGGCCCGGTCGGCGCGTTCGTCGCGAGGACCTTTGACCACCGCGCCATGCGGCGGTGCGGCGACACCCGGGCGCGAGGCCTAAGGTCCGCGACCCCTTTGTTTCCCTGCATACCATCCCTCGATGATCTGGCTACATCGATCCCTCTCCGCGCTCGCAGCGCTCGGAGCGCGAGCTGAGTCGCGACTGGACAGGAAGCCGCACAACTGTTGACCGCGACGGGGGCGGCGGGCGAAAATCGTTGGCGATCGAGAGGAGATCCCATGTCCAACCTGCGGAGAATGATGCAAACTGCCGGCACCGTGCTCGCGGTGGTGCTCGGTCTGACAAGCCCGGCCAACGCAGCCGGCCAGGACGCCCAGTCGACGGCACCGCTGGATGACTGGGTCGGCACCTGGTCGGCCTCGGCTTCCGGCAGCGTGCCCAACCTCCCCACCGGATATGCGGACCGCACCATCCGCAACGTCGTGCACAGCAGCGTTGGTGGTTCGGGTGTGCGGGTCTGGCTGACCAACGTCCTCGGCACGGCGGCGGTGCGGATGGACGTGGTGACGGTCGCGGTCGCCGATGCGCCCGACGCGTCGGACGCGGTCGCGGGCACGATGCGGACGCTCACCTTCGGCGGCGCGCCGTCGGTCATCATCCCGGCCGGCGGCGAGGTGCTGAGCGATCCGATCTCCCTTGCCGTGCCGGAAGATGGCGACCTCCTGGTCAGCGTGCACACCCCGGTGCCGTCCGGTCCGGTGACCTATCACCAGGTGGCCAACCAGATCTCGTACCTGTCGCAGAACGGTGATCACGCGGCCGACGAGTCCGGCGCGGCGTTCACCGAAACGATCACTTTCTGGCCGTATGTGAGCGGCGTGGACGTCCTGGGACAGGCCGAGGGTGCAGTGGTGACGCTCGGCGACTCGATCACCGATGGGAACAACTCGACACGGAACGCGAATCACCGCTGGCCGGACTACCTGGCCGACCGGCTGATCGCCGAGCCTGGGCCGACGCGCCTCGGCGTGCTCAACGCCGGCATCAGCTCGAACCGGTTGCTCAACAGCACCTGGAATCCCAATGCGCTATCCAGGTTGGACCGTGACGTGCTGACCGCGACCGGCGTGCGCTCGGTAATCGTCATGTTGGGGATCAACGACATCGGCGGTCAGCCGCAGCACCACGAGCCGTCGAAGATCATCGCGGCGCTGAGCCAGATAGCGGCTCAGGTTAGGGCGAAGGGCCTTCGGGTCACCGGTGGCACCCTCACGCCGTTCGGCGGGTCGAGCAACTACACCGAGAAACTGGAAGGCGTGCGGCAGGCGGTCAACGACTTCATCCGCGATGGCGGCGCGTTCGACGCGGTGGCCGACTTCGACGTCGCGCTGCGGGACTCCGCGGTGCCGAACCGGCTGCGGGCGGAGTACGACTCCGGCGACCACCTACACCCGAAGGACGCCGGTTACCAGGCGATGGCGGCGGTCGTTGACCTGGACAAGCTCGACACCCGTCCGCCCGGACACTGGGTCGGCACCTGGCAGACGGCCATGGCGCGGACGACGCCGGGTACCGACCAGGGCTTGCCGAACCACTCGGTCCGCAATGTGGTGCACACCAGCCTGGGCGGCGACGCGGCTCGTGTGCGCCTGTCCAACGCGCTCGGCACGGCGCCCGTCCTGATGGGACGAGCGACGCTGGCGGTGGCGACCAGGCCCGACGCGCCGGACGCAGTCGGCGGAACGATGCGTGGGCTTACCTTCGGCGGCGCGTCGTCGGTGACCATCCCGGCCGGCGGTGAAGTGCTTAGCGACCCGATTTCCCTTGCCGTGCCGGCAGACGGGGACCTGCTGGTGACCGTCTACACCCCGGCGCCGTCGGGCCCGGTCACCGAGCACCCGCGCTCGTACCAGACGTCATTCATCTCCGCGGACGGCGACCACGCGGCGGACGAGCAAGGCACCGCGTTCACCCAGCCGACTACGGCGTGGTGCTACGTGACAGCCGTCGACGTCCGCTCCACCACCGCGCGCGGCGCGGTGGTGACCTTCGGCGACTCGATCACCGACGGGGACAAGTCGACTATCGACGCGAACCTGCGGTGGCCTGACGTCCTCGCCGACCGGCTCGCCGCCCAGCCTGGACCGACCAAGCTCGGCGTGGTCAACAGCGGCCTCAGCGGCAACCGGATCCTGGATAGCAGCACTGGCACCGGGATCGGTGGCCCGAACGCGTTCGCCCGTCTGTCCCGGGACATGCTGACCACGTCCGGGGCGCGCACGGTCATCCTGCTCGAGGGCGTCAACGACATCCTCAACCTCGAACACCCCGACCCGGAGACTCTGAAACTCGCCCTGCGGCACATCGCCGCTCAGGCACACGCACAGGGGCTGCGGATCGTCGTCGGAACCATCACGCCGATCAAGGGATGGCGCTCCTACACCGAGGAACGGGACAACGTGCGGCAGGCCGTGAACGAGTTCATCCGCACGAGCGGCGACTTCGACGCCGTCGTCGACTTCGACGCGGTGGTGCGTGACCCGGCCGACCCGCAACGGATCAACCCGCCGTACGACTCGGGCGACCACCTGCACCCGTCGGACGCGGGCTACCGCGCAATGGCCGAGGCCATCGACCTCGGCGCACTCCGCTGAGTGTTGGGCTGCGTGCTGCCCCACCCAGGTCGGCACGCAGCCACCGGCCAGCACTGCAACGCGCCGCGAGCGGCAAGATGCGAGTGACGATCAGCGGCGCTGTTGTTGCCGGATCCCAGGGGCCGAGGCAGGCTTGACGGGTGACGCCGTCCAGCCTTCGTCGCCCTTGGTCGCCACCGAAGTCGGCGTTCACCGGGTTCCGCTTCGGTCCGAGGTGATCGTCGTCGCGGTCCGGTGGTACCTGCGGTACTGCCTCTCGTACCGAGACGTGGAGGAGCTGCTCATCGAACGCGGTGTTGACGTCGACCACGTCACCGTGTTCCGGTGGGTGCAGCGGTTCATGCCCCTGCTGGCCGACGTGGCCCGGTTCGCCCGCCACTCGCCTGCTGACCGGTGGTTCGTCGACGAGACCTACGTCAAGGTCAACGGCGTGTGGCGCTACGTCTACCGCGCGATCGACCAGCACGGGCAGGTCATCGACGTGATCGTCTCGGCCCGCCGCGATGCCGCCGCGGCCCGGCGGTTCTTCCAGCGGGCGCTGCGGATGCTGAAGGTGGCGCCCAGCGAGGTCGTCACCGACGCCGCCCCGGTCTACCCGGCCGTGCTCGACGACCTGATCCCCTCGGCCTGGCACCACGTCGAGCGGCACGCGAACAATCCGATCGAGGCCGATCACAGCCAGCTCAAACACCGGCTACGACCCATGCGCGGACTCCGGACCGACCAGACCGCACAAGTGATCATCGCCGGACACGCCTACATGCAGAACTTACGACGCGGTCACTACGAACTTTCCGTCGATGTCCCGCCCACGAAGAGGGTCGCTGCCGCGTTCACCGAGCTGGCCCACGCGATCTGACCGCGGACCCGAAACGGGCTCGCCATCTCGCTTGACCCGCAACGCAACAGCGCCCCCGGTTACGCGTCAGCCACGCGCTGCGCGTCCTGCCAGCGGCGCACCCACTCTCGACGAGCCGCACCTTTCGATCGACCAGGCGACGTTCCCGTACGACGGGTGGGCAGGTGACATGGACCGTCGCGCGGCGATTCCTAAGACGTGCTGGTGCGCGACGCCGGATGCCCGGGACCGGCGAGCAGCATGGCGGTGAGCAGGACGATGACTGCGGCGAGTTGCACGCCGGCGGCTATCCGTGCACCGAGCGGCACGGTGGCGAGGACTGCGATGGCGCCGATGGCGCGCCCAGGGAGCAGCCCGAGGCGCAGGCCGAGCCGGGCGGCGCCGGTGCCGGTGAGGAAGAGGGCGACGCCACCAGACAGGGCGAGAGCGGTGGCGGTGCCGGCCGGGGCGCCCGGGTGGGCGACGGTGCCGTGGATGCCCGTGGCGGTGGCAATGATGCCAAGCAGCAACAGGTAGTGCGGCAGCACGTAGGTGCGAGCGGCGAGATGAGTACGGCCACGCGGGTCCATGGCATCGAGGGTCGCCGCGGCGGTATGGGTGTCCGTGAAGTATGTCCACCACAGGGCGGCAGGCAGGGCGAGCGCCATGACGATCGCGCCCGTTGTGCCGAAGGTGAGGTGTTGGATGTCGACGCCGGCGCCGATGGCGACGACGGACTCGCCGAGGGCAACGATGACAAGCAGGCCATGGCGTTCGACGAGGTGGTCGGCGGCCACTTCGTAGGTGCCGGCAACGCGGATCCAGGAGAGTCCCGGCGTGAGGTACGGCAAGAAGGCCTGGACGCCGGCTGCGACGACCCAGAGGGCGTACGCGGCGGGTCCGGTCACGAACGCGGCGACAACGATGAGCAGCGCCGCGCCGAGGTTGTAGGGGGCGAGTCGCATCGCGGCGGCGCGGGCCTGCGAGCGGCCGAACATGACCAGGTGGACCACGGTGAGCACGAAGAAGCCGAGGGCGAAGAGCCGGCCGCTCCCGGTGAACGCGGCGGGGATGGCGACGCTGGTGAGCAGGAAGCCGGCCATGCCGGCGAAGAGGGGGAGCTTCTGAGTCGGGCCCCGGGGCGGCAGCTGGTTGGTCAGCCACGCGTAGCCGGTGTAGGGGTACCAGAGCACGCCGAGGACAAGGACGACGCGGCCGAGCCCTGCCCAGGTGAGGTCCTCTTCAAAGACATGCGTGAGCTGGGTGACGGTGAAGACGAAGACCACGTCGAAGAAGATCTCGACCGTGGTGACCCGGCCGGCGGGGTCCCGGCGGGTGTCGGTCGGCCTCATGGAATCGGAGGGTACTGCCCGCGGACGGACAGGAGACCAAGGTGCAGAAAATGGGTCATCACGACCAGCACCAGCCCGAGCACGAGCCCCGTCAGCTGCACCTCGCCTGGCGATGGCAGGGTCAGCAGCCTGCCGATACCCACACGGGCGCCCACTCGCGCAGCGAACTCCTGCGAACCTCTCTTCCTTGGCCGGGCGGGGCTTGAGCGCTAGCCAGGCGGTGGCGTCGGCCAGGGCGATGACGGCTGTGATGAGCGGGCTGGCGCGTGCGTGGTCGAGGAACCCTTTGGAGACGGAGACCAGCGCCCCGGAACACGGCTATGGCCAGCGCGCCACCGACCCGGCGGCCGGTGTCGAACACCCACGAGGCGACACCCTTCCCCAAGCCGGGACGCGTTTTCAGTTGCACCGCAGTGGCCGGCGGAATGATCAGCGGCCCGGCGAGGTCCGACCGGGACCAGTCGCAGCATGGTCGTTCACAGGTTTCCACGCCGGCATGAGCACGGGCGTGAGGGCACCGGCGGCCAGCACCACGCGCCCGGCAGCGTCTCGGCGCTGGTCGGCTGAGGTGTCGGCAGGTGTGCTGGTCACGGCCCAGCTGGCCAGCAGGCGCAGCGCATCGCCGGAGGGTGTGCCGGCTGTCGCACTGTAGGCGGTGAGGGTCAGGCCGGGGGCGGCCGGCAGAGGCATGGCCTCGAATGCCAGGCCGAGCCGGCCGGCAACCGGGTGCTGGAAGTGTTTGACGCCGGTGTGGTGCAGACGCACGTTGTGCGCCGCCCATCGGGTGCGGAAGTCGTCGCTGCGAGTGGCGAGCTCACCGACCAGGTCGCTGAGGGCTTTGTCGTACGGGTCCCGGCCGGCTTCGGTGCGCAGCAGCGCGACGGTGGTGTTGGCCGCGTCGTCCCATTCTGGGTAGAGGTCATCGGCGCGGCGGTCGAGGAAGCAGAACCGCGCCAGGTTGACCGGACGGTCCGGGTTGTCGAAGGCCGGTGCGTAAAGGGCCTGGCCGAGCTGGTTAGCGGCGAGGATGTCGAGGCGGCCGTTGCGGACGAAGGCGGGGGCCTCCGTCATGGCGTCGAGCAGGCTCTGCACGCCCGGCCGGATCTGCTGCTTGACCGGCCGACGCCGGGTGCGCGGTGTGGTGTTGGCGGTGCGGGCGAGGTCGTACAGGTGGGAGCGTTCGGCTTCGTCGAGTCGCAAGGCGCGGGCGATGGCGTCCAGGACGCTGTCGGAGACGCCGGAGAGGTTGCCGCGCTCCAGCCGAGTGCAGTAGCTCAAGACCCTGCCCTGGGCGCAGATCCCGGTAGGCCACCAGTCCCGCGACCGCGGCCACGGCCGCCGCGAGACCCGCACTGTCAAGGCCGTCACCGTGAACACCCCCGGCGGCATCCTGTTTCCGCATGCCCGCCAAGCCGTCCGGATCACCCGCACCCGCACCGCCACCGGCAAGACCAGCCGCGAAACCGCCTACCTCACCATCTCGCTACCCGCCGCCGGCGCGCACCCCGCCGACCTGCAGGACTGGATCCGCCGCGAGTGGCTCATCGAAAACCTCGTCCATCACGTCCGAGATGTGACGTTCCGTGAAGACCTCCACCAAGCCCGGACCGGTACCGGACCCGCCGTCCTGGCCACCCTGCGTAACACCGCGATCGGCTACCACCACACCACCGGCGAGACCAACATCGCCCGCGCCACCCGACGCGCCAACCGCCGCCCACACGACCTCATCAGGGCCGTGACCAGCAGCAACCCCAGAACGCAATGACCCTGGATTTCCCCCGTATCGGCCAGCTGCCGGGCGGTTGCGGTGTCCATGCCATGACGTATGCCTTTCGCGGGAATAGGTACAGGTCGGCGGTTGATCATGCGCTCGGAGTAGCGGTCGCCTTGGGGCCGTGACTTTGAGTCATACCCATCGCGCCGAAACTGATGGCTGAAACCTCCATGCCCGAGCCGAGCGCCCGTGTTCGCATGATCACTCCTTACTGACCCGCTAAAGCCTCGGTGGACGTTCTGGTCGCGGCCCAGCTGGCGAGCATGCGGAGCGCGTCGCCGGCGGGGGTGCCTGCGGTCGCGCTGTAGGCGGTGAGGGTGAGGCCGGGGTCGGCCGGTAACGGCATCGCCTCGAACGCCAGCTCGAGCCGGCCGACCACCGGATGCTGGAAGCGTTTGACGCCGGTGTGGTGCAGGCGCACGTCGTGCGCGGCCCAGCGGGTGCGAAAGTCGTCGCTGCGGGTGGCGAGCTCGCCGACCAGGTCGCTCAGCGCCTTGTCGTACGGGTCGCGCCCGGCTTCGGTGCGCAGCAGCGCGACGGTGGTGTTGGCGGCCTCGTCCCAGTCGGGGTAGAGCTCGTCGGCGGCCGGGTGGAGGAAGCAGAACCGGGCCAGGTTGACCGGCCGCGCGGCGGCCTCGAACGCGGGGGAGTAGAGCGCCTCACTGAGCCGGTTGGCGGCCAGAATGTCGAGGCGCCCGTTGCGTACGAAGGCGGGTGCCTCGGTCATCGCGTCCAGCAGGCTTTGCACGCCGGGCCGGATCTGCTGCTGCTTTGCCGGACGGCGTCGGACGCGCGGGCTGGTGTTGGCGGCGCGGGCGAGGTCGTAGAGGTGGGAGCGTTCTGCCTCGTCGAGGTGCAGGGCGCGGGCAATGGCGTCCAGCACGCTGTCGGAGACGCCTGAGAGGTTGCCGCGCTCGAGGCGAGTGTAGTAATCGGGGCTGACCCCGGCGATCATGGCGACCTCGGCGCGGCGCAGCCCGGCGACGCGACGGGTACCGCCGAAAGAAGGTAGTCCGGCCTGTTCCGGGGTAATTCGGGCGCGACGAGAGGCCAGGAACTCGCGAACGTCGTCCTGGGTGTCCATGACAACCACGCTACGGCCACTGCCTCGGGGCATGGGGGTTCTGTCATTACCTGTTACGGCAAACCCTCCCATCTGTGTCAACCAGTGAGTTTTCTGTAATTGAACCCATCGCCCGAGGAGCACAGCATGGAACTGCAGCCCGTCCGGCCCACCGTGAAGACGCCCGCCCAAGCGTTCACCGGCGACGTCTACATGACCCCGATCTACAACGGCACCGGGCCATCGAAGATGACCGCCGCGCTTGTGCGGTTCACTCCCGGCGCCCGGACGAACTGGCACTCGCACGCCGTCGGCCAAACCTTGCACGTCACCGAGGGTGTCGGCCTGGTCGGCACCCGCGACGGATCTGTCATACGCATCCACGCAGGCGAGACCGTGATCTGCCCGCCCGACGAGGAGCACTGGCACGGCGCCGCCGCCGACACATTCATGAGCCACCTGGCCCTGCTCGAGGCCAAGCCCGACGGCGGGGACCCCACCACGTGGCTCGAGCCCGTCGCTCAGGACCTGTACGAGAAGGCGAACCAGCAGTGAGCGACCTCACTTCACGGCAGCAGGCGACGGCCGCCATCGGAGCCTTCACCGCCGCGGGCCAGCTCCCGCAGCTGCGCGAGGCCCTTGCCGACGGCCTGGATGCCGGTCTGACGATCAACGAGATCAACGAGATCCTGGTCCAGATGTACGCCTACGCGGGGTTCCCGCGCAGTCTCAACGGTCTCGGCACGTTCATGGCCGTGCTCCAAGAGCGCCGCGCGAAGGGGATCACTGACGAGGCCGGCGCGGAGCCGAAGCAGCTGCCCACTGACAAAAGCAGTCTCGAGCTCGGCGCGGAGAACCAGACCCAGCTCGCCGGCGCGCCGGTAACCGGGCCGCTGTTCGACTTCGCCCCGGCCATCGACCAGTTCCTCAAGGGACACCTGTTCGGCGACATCTTCGGCCGCGACAACCTGGACTGGCAGAGCCGCGAGATCGCCACCGTCGCGGCCCTGGCCAACCTCGACGGGGTCGAGGGCCAGCTGCAGTCCCACTTCGGCATCGCCCTCAACACCGGGCTGACCCAGCAGAACCTGCGAGGCCTGATCACAGTCCTGCGCGAGCGGGTCGGCGAGCCCCAGGCCGACCGCGCCGGCGCGGTCCTGGACAAATTGCTGGCGAACCAGCACTGATCCACCGCCCAACGCAACCCATAAGGACTACCAACATGCGTGCCACCCTCATGTACGGCGCGGGCGACGTCCGCGTCGAGACGATCGCCGACCCGACCATCCAGGAGCCGACCGACGCGGTTGTGCGTGTCGTACGTGCCTGTGTCTGCGGCAGTGACCTGCACCCATACCACTCCATGCCCGCCTCAGACCAGGGGGTGCAGATGGGTCACGAGTTCCTCGGCGTGGTCGAGCAGATCGGCTCGGATGTGGCCTCCGTCAAGGTCGGGGACCTGGTCGTGGCGTCGTTCTCGTACCAGGACAACACCTGCGAGTTCTGCCGTGCGGGTCTGCAGACCGCCTGCGCACACGCCGAATTCGGCTTCTTCAGCGCCGCGCAGGCCGAGCTGATCCGCGTGCCCCTCGCGGACGGCACGCTGGTCAAGCTGCCCGTGGGCACCGACTCCGAGCTGCTGCCCTCGCTGCTGACCCTGGCCGACGTGTACGGCACCGGCTACCACGCCGCCAAGCGTGCCAACGTCACCGCCGGGGACACCGTCGCGGTCATCGGCGACGGCGCGGTCGGCCTGCTCGCGGTGCTGTCGGCCAAGCAGCTCGGCGCCGAGCAGATCATCCTGATGGGCCGCCACAAGGTCCGTACCGACCTGGGTCGCGAGTACGGCGCCACCGACGTTGTCGCCGAGCGCGGCGAGGAAGGCATCGCCAAGGTCCGCGACCTCACCAACGGCGGCGCGCTCAAGGTCCTGGAGGCCGTCGGCCACCGGCCCGCCTACGACCAGGCCGTCGGCATCGTCCGAGCGGGCGGCGTGATCAGCCGCGTCGGCGTGCCGCAGTACGAGGAGGCATCGATCGGCTTCGGCAGCCTGTTCGGCCGCAACATCACCCTCAACGGCGGCCCCGCCCCGGTGCTGGCCTACATCGGCGAGCTGCTGCCCGGCATCCTCGACCGCACTGTCAACCCCGGAAAGGTCTTCGACCGTACGGTCTCGCTCGGCGAGGTCCCCGCGGCCTACCGCGCCATGGACGACCGCCAGGTCCTCAAGGCCCTCATCGCCTTCTAACTTGATCTTTAACCTGTGCGGTGTGGTCGAGGATTCGTCGATTTCTTCTTGCTGGATTTCGGGTTGGCGGTGTCGCTGCTGGTGACGATGTGGACGTCGGGGCGGCGGGTGGGTTGGCGGTTGGGTCGTCCGGGTGGCCGTCCCGGGCCTGGCCGGGTGGGTTTCGGTGCACCGGCGGGACAGGCGGTTGTCGTGCGGAGGTGCCGAAATCCACGGCGGATGCGGGCTGGGGTGAGCCGTTTGGGTCGGGCCGGTCGTTCCCACGGGTGGCGCAGGTCGGCGGCGAGGGGCCGGGCCAGCCGGAGTTGGGTGTGGGCAGCGATGATCAGCCAGGTTCATCGGTCGGCGGCGTGCGGGTCGCGCAGTTTCGGCACGGTCCAGCCGAGGGTCTGCTTGAACAGCCGGAACGTGGGGTCCGTTGCGTTGAGCGTTGGCAAGATCGAGACAGACTTGGACTGTGAAGTCGTCGAGTCGTCCTCGCCTGTGGCCGCCTCCGAAGTCGGCGTTCGCCGGGTTCCGGTTCCCACCGGAGGTGATCGTCGTCGCGGTCCGCTGGTACCTGCGGTTCAACCTGTCCTACCGCGACGTCCTCGTCGAGCGCGGCGTGGAAGTCGACCACGTCACCGTCTACCGATGGGTGCAGCGGTTCACCCCACTGCTGGCCGACGCCGCCCGCTTCTGCCGGCACTCACCAGGCGGCCGGTGGCACGTTGACGAGACGTACGTCAAAGTCAACGGGGTGTGGCGGTACGTGTACCGGGCGGTCGACCAGTACGGGCAAGTCATCGACGTGCTCGTCTCGACCCGCCGGGACGCCGAAGCCGCCCGGCGGTTCTTCCGACGGGCGCTGTCAGCGTTGAAGGTCAAGCCCACAGAGGTGGTCACCGACGCCGCCGCGGTCTATCCCGGCGTCCTGGACGAGCTGATCCCGTCCGCGTGGCACCACGTCGAGCAGTACGCCAACAACCCGATAGAAGCCGATCACAGCCAGCTGAAACACCGGTTGAGACCGATGCGCGGGCTACGAACCGAGCAGACAGCACAAGTGATCATCGCCGGACACGCCTTCATGCAGAACCTGCGCCGCGGACACTACGAACTCGCCGTCGACTCCCCGCCGGCAACGCGGGTGCCTGCGGCGTTCGCCGCCCTCGCCCTGGCGATCTGACCGCGGACCCGACGCCGGTTCACCGCGTCCGTTGATCCCACAACGCAACGGCGCCATTGCTGGTCTTTCACGGTATGGGGTGTGGGTGGGTAATCATCTGGCACCTGCGGTCGGCTGCCACATGATGCGTTCGTAGCAGACAAGGGCGGCGAGGACAGCGGTGATCACGCCGAAGGCGCCGAGGGCGGGCAGGCTCCGGGCGACGGGAAGCAGTGCGAGCATGATGCCGGCCGCGACGATTTGGGCGCGTGGGGTGTGTCCGACGGTGGAACGGAGGAACAGGGCACGGCCGATGAGGTAGACGACCGGGCCGCCGAACAGGGCTGCTGTGGAGGTCCAATCTAGCGGCGCCCCGGCAGGATGCTGCGACGGGTGGTGGGCCAGGTGCTCGAGGACGAGTTCGATGCCCAGGGCCAGGTAGATGATCCCGGCGATGAGCGGGAAGTGGGCCAGGCTGTAGGCGTTGATGGCAGGCCGGACGCGGTTTTGGTCGGGGAGGCGCGCCAGGGCCTGTCCGGCCGGTGCGGCGGCGTTCTCGAAGTACAGCCACCACAGGGCCGTGGCAATGGCCACGGCGAGCAGTGCGGCGATCAGGACCGGCCAGTGGGTGACCGCCGATCCGGCGCCGGCGCCCACCGCGATCAGCGACTCGCCCAGGGCGATAATCAGTAACAGGCCATGCCGGTCGCACAGGTGGCTAGCACTGCGCAACTGAAATCGGTCTCTGCTGAACACCGAGGCGCACGTGGTACCGAGGCAGTCGATGAGGAACGCCGCGGCCCACAACAGCGTTTGTGTGGCGCCGCCGAGCACCGCCCCGAGCAGCAGCGGAATCCAGCCCCCCGCGATCGGGATGGCATAGCGGAAGCCGGGCGCCGGGATTCGCGGGTGAACGACGGCCACGTGCCAATTGAGTAGGTAAAACGCGGTCCGGATCACGATGTACGCCACCGCCACCGTCAGCGCTTCGGACACCGTCCCTCTGCCGTGCCCCCACGCGTACGGGATGACCAAGCCGGCCACGAACATTGCGGCCATCACCACGACCAGCCCGGCGCGGACCAGGCCCACGTCGGCGCGGACCTGGTTGGCCAGCCAGGCGAAGGTAGTGAAGGGCCACCACAGCAGCATCAGGAACACCAGGCCCTGCACCAGGACGAGCGGCGTCGGCGACCCTGCCATGAACGTGGCCACGCGGATGAAGGCGAACGCGAACACCAGGTCGAAGAAGACCTCAAACGGGGTGGTGCGTTGGGCCTCGCCAATCGGCACCGGTCGCCGAATCCCCAAAATATGCCCCATAGGCGCATCTTCCTACTCATCCGGCCAATACGGACCCGGAAGCCTAATATGGTGCCAGTCCACCAGCGGTCCACAGCCGAGACGTTCCCAACGGTCGGGCGATCTCCGTCGTCGACGCACCGCCTGGACTTCCAGCACCACGCGATTCCGCTGCTCCGTCGCGGCAAACTCCACCAGCACGCGGCGCACTGTCACGCAGGTTCTGCAATCAGACAGGGTGGCTGCCGGACACGGCCGCTGCCGGCGGCTGCCGGCACCGGGCTGCCGGCGATGTCGGGCTCCACTTGATGCGTGACGGATCGGTGTCAGATGTTGGGTGACACGTCCGGCTAGACGATCTTCGGTTCAGTTGGTGATGGGCGTGGCGACCCACCAGTCGGGTCTCTCCTCGTGCCAGGTCAGTTGGCCTTTGTAGTTCCAGTGCCTGCGGAGGTGGTCGAGGAGGTCTTGTTGGGCGGTCTCGATGGGTGCGTCTGGTGGCGTGTCGGGTAGGTCGCCGCATCCGATGGCTTCTGGTGTTTCCCAGACCGAAATCCGCCACCGTTCGGGCGTCCGATGGAGCAGGACCTGTTGGACGACCCTGTTCATGACGGAAGCTCCCTGCCTGTTGGCTGTCTCGGCGGTTCGGGTTTGCATCGACGGCTGATCGTTCCTTCGGGACGAAGAGGTCAAGTCCGCCGGCCAACAGGCGGCCAGCAGGGCCTGACGCCCCCAGAAGCATTGGGATGGCTGGGGGATTGACGACGAGTGTCGCGAGGTCGTACTGCGTGGGGCCGCCGTGGGACAATCCCACGCGTGATCGAAGAAGCCTGGCGACCTCTCGGCATCGACACAGAGGAACAGATCGCTGAGTACGATGCCCTCCATGATGGTGTCCCAAAATGGATGACTTCATCCTTTTGGGTATGGGTGCGAGATGCCCTGACTGTGCGTCGGCGTTATCGCGACGGAAGTGGACCCGTGCCGATGCTGGACACGGACTTGGCGGAACGCATGTGCCAGACTCTCAAGATCCCTATTCCTGACCTCCGGGCCTCGGGGGTCAGCGGACAAGTCGGTCAGAGGCAGCTACTGACCGCGATCACAACGCTGCAGAAGTATGCTGCCCCTCTTCAGATCGCCGACTACCTCCTTGCTCACGACAGCCATGCGAGTGCGGAGGACCTTGGTGCCGTACTGGTACGCAGTAAATCGGCATATGAGATTGGCGTCCGAGCCGGTCGTCCGGGCCTGACACGTCGCGTCCCCCTGGGCGTGCAGGTTGCTGCCGACTCTGTGATGGCACGAGCTGGGCGAGCTGGAACGCGGCTAGCCAAGGCATGGGAGGAGCTCTACGGTCTCACCCCCAATGCTAGCGAGGCGTATCGGTTGGCAATCTTGTCCGTTGAGGACGCTGCCGTACCCGTGGTGTCGCCCAGCAACTCAAGAGCGACGCTCGGAACAGTTCTTAGGCAGCTTGAGGACCAAGGGGACTGGAGGCTGCCGATGGAGCGCGAGCACGACTCCGCTCTTTCGTCACAGGTCGTCATTGGCATGCTGCGGATGTTGTGGCATGGCCAGCATGACCGTCACGGCGGCCCCCTCTTGGTCAGGATGGTGTGAGACACCGCGTGTGAGTGCGGGGTGCTGACCGAGGGCGGGATCGGAGATCCTGGTGTACGTGTCGACATCTTC
>NZ_JBEXIK010000058.1:0-38035 GCF_040608515.1 Micromonospora sp. NPDC005173 | reverse complement strand
CGTGCACGTCGACCCGGCGTACACCTCGCAGGGATGCTCCGCCTGCGGACACGTCGCCAAGGCCAACCGGCCCAACCAATCCACCTTCCACTGCCAGTCGTGCGGCTTCGCTGAGCACGCCGACCGGAACGCAGCCCGCAACATCGCCGCACGCGGTGTTACGGGCTGGGCAGCCGTCAGCCTGCCGAACGCGGCGTGACCTCGTGCTCATCACCACGAGCCGTCACGATCCGCAAGCTCGGCCCTTCAGGGTCGAGAAGCTGACTCATGGAAAGAGTGAGCGGCCGGATACCCCTATTTCCTAGATCGAGCACGATCTTGCCGAGGCGCTCGCACCATGGCGGCGCGGGGCGCCGGGGCGGGTCAGCGCAGGGAGGCGCGGGCGGAGAAGGCGATGCTGGCGAGCAGGAAGCCGCCGTTCACGATGGTGAACGCGATGATCACCCAGAGGACCAGCGCGGGGGCCACGGCCAGCACCAGGGCGGCCACGAAGATCACCGCGCCGTAGTCGCGGACCAGCTTCACCAGGCGGACCGGCAGCGAGGTCGAGGTGACCATGCTGGCCGCGTTCGGGCCGGACTGCATCACTGAGGTGACCAGGTTGACCATCCAGGTGCCGGCGAAGGTCGCCACCAGCCAGGTGGGGGTCGACGGCTCCTGCGCCACCGCGGTGGCGGCGAGCGCGGCCACCAGGGCGATCTGCGCGGCCACGTCGCAGAGCACGTCGATCCGGGCGCCGGCTGCGCTGCGCTGGCCGGTCACCCGGGCCAGTTGCCCGTCCGCGCAGTCCAGCGCGTACGCCACCTGCCAGCCGACCAGGGCGAGCAGGCCGACCACCCAGGCCGGTACGTCGCCGTCGGCGACCGGACCGGCGAGCGCCACCACGGTGACCGAGGTGGCCAGCCCGAGCACCAGGTTGGTGAGGGTCAGCGCGGTCGGGCGCAGCCCGAGTCGCTGGGCGACCAGCGCGAAGACGGCCCCCAACCACTGGCTGATCGACTCACTGAACAGGCCGCCGCCCCGGTTCACCCGGTGGAAGTCGGCGACGGTGGGACGGGGGTCAGCCAAGCTGGTCGCGGATTGCACCGGCGTAGTCTGCCAGCCGCTCCCGCGTCTCGGTAGGCGACAGGGCCAGGTGTTCGAGGATGGTGTACCGATCCGGTCGGGTGCGCGGGGCGAACTGCACCGCCTCGATGAACTGGTCGTCGGTGAGCCCCAGATCGCCGGGAACGGTGGCGAGGCCGTGTCTGTGCAGGCAACGGGCTAGTTGACCGAACCGCTCCGGGTCCCCGCGGAGGAAGGTGCAGAAGAGCGCGCCGAGCCCGACCTGCTCGCCGTGGGAGCCGGTGCCGGGATAGAGCCGGTCGATGGCGTGGGAGATCTCGTGGTCGCCGCCGCTGGCCGGGCGGGTCGACCCGCACACCGAACTGGCGATCCCGCCGAGGATCAACGCCTCCGCCAGCGTGGTGAGGAACGCGTCGTCCGTGATCTTGCCGGGGTGGTTGATCAACGCCTCGGCGCCGGTCCGCGCCAGCGTGATGGCGAGGCCGTCGATCGGCTCGCCGCGGACCTCGTGCGCCAACTCCCAGTCCGCGCAGGCGCTCACGTTGCTGACCGCGTCGCCGATCCCCGCCTGGGTCTGACTGTCCGGGCCGTTCTCCACGAAGTCCAGGTCGACGATCACCGCGATCGGGATGTGCACCCCGTAGGAACCCTTGCCGCCCTCATGATCGAGTGAGGCGGTGGGTGAGGCGATGCCGTCGTTGGCCAGGCTGGTCGCCACGGTCACCATCGGCATGCCGTACCGGGTGGCGGCGTACTTGGCAGTGTCGATGGTCTTCCCGCCGCCGATGCCGATCACCGCGTCGTACGAGCGGGCCCGGAGCCGGTCACCGAGCTCGTTCGCGGCGTCGATGGTGCCGCCGACGACGGTGAAGACGTCGGCTGACCCGAGGCTGGGCCGGCACAGCTCGACGATCTTCTCGCCCTGACCGGGACCGACCACCACCGCCACGTCGCCGCCAGCGGAGATCCTCCGGTCGGCCAACAGCGGCCCCAGGTCCGCCACCGCACCCCGCCGGACCTCGATCAGCAGCGGAGTGTTGACCGTGCGGGCTAGTAGCGGCACGCGATCTCCCGCGCGCGGGCCAGGTCGGCGTGGTTGTCGACCTCCACCCAGGGGACGTCGCCGATCGGCGCCGCCCGCACCTCCCCGCCCCGGTCGGCGAACTCCTGGTAGCCGTCCTCGTAGTAGAGGTTCGGGTCGCGCCGCCAGGTGGTCTCCAGCGCGTCGGCGAGCGCGTCGGCGACCTGCGGCTCGATCAGCGTGGCACCGATGTACTCCCCGTACGCCTCGCCCGGGTCCATGATCTTGGTGATCCGGGTGAGCTGGCCGGCGGCGTCGAAGATGGTCTTCATCTCCTCCTCGGCCAGCGGCTTGAGGGTGTCCACCGCGAGCAGGATGCCGGGCCCGCGCTCGGCGAGCAGGGTCTTCTCCACGCTCACCGGGTGCACGGTGTCCCCGTTGACCAGCAGCACCCCGCGAGCGAAGTACTCCCGGGCCAGCCAGAGCGAGTAGGCGTTGTTCCACTCCTCGGCCTTGTCGTTGTGGACCAGGGTGAGCGTGACCCCGTACCGCTTCTCCAGGTCGGCCTGCCGCTCGCGGACCGCGTCAGCCGCGTAGCCGACCACGATCACGATGTCGGTGAGCCCGACCTCGGCCAGGTTGCCCAGCGCGATGTCCAGGATCGTCGTCTCGCCGTCCACCGGCACCAACGCCTTGGGCAGCGTGTCGGTGTACGGGCGCAGCCGGCGCCCGGCCCCGGCTGCGAGCACCATCCCGATCATCCCGACATCCTCCCTCGTCCTGCTCCCCGTCACCGGTGGAGGATAGCCCCGGGTGGCCGCGCCGCTCCGGCCAACCGGGTCAGCCGGGGAACGCCGCCAGGTCGGCGAGCATGGTCAGCCGCTCCTCCGCGCCGAGCGCGGCGTACGGGCCGGCCGCCCGTCGGTCGGTCTCCAGCTCGATGGCGAGCCGCTCGGGGCCGGTCGGCAGGGCGGCGATGCTCGACGCGGTGTGCCCGGCGGCAGCCCAGGCGGCGGCGTGCGCGTCGGCCCGGTGGTATCGCAGCGTGCCGAGCCGGTTGAGCAGCAGCACGCCCGACGGGGTGCCGTCCGGCTCGTACGGGGGCGCCATCGCGGCGAAGGCCGACCCGCCCCGGTCCCCCTCCTCGTCGGCCAGCACCAGGGCGTACGACAGCAGCCGGCCGAGCGCCGCCACCAGCCGTGGAACCCGCTCGTCGTGCCCCGCCCACAGCTCCTCGGTGACCTCGGCGTGCACCTGGTACAGCTCGGTGAGGAAGGCCGTGCCCCGCTCGGTGGCGGAGAGCGCGCCGTCCGGGCCGCGGTGGAGCATCCCGTGCGCCACCTGTTTGTCCACGGTCCGCTGGCAGGTGACCGGGTCGTGGTACCGGGTGATCGCCGCGAACCCCGGCCCGTCGACCGTGCCACCGGGTGCGGCCAGGCGGGTGCGCAGGTCGACCAGGAAGCCGGTCGCCGCCACTCCGCCGTACCGCTGGCTCAGCTCGGCGCCGCCACCGTCGCGGCCGGCCAGCATGCCGGCGCGGAAGACCCGGTCCACGGCCGGGGCGAGCAGCCCGGCGAACCGGTGCGGCGCCAGGTCGACGGTGTTCACAGACCGATCGACCGCAGGACGGCGAAGCCCTCCTCCGCGATCCGCCGGATCAGCCCGTCGTTGACGTCGCGGTTCTCGTCCAGCACGGTCACCTCGTGCTCGGCCAGCCAGCGGTACTCGGTGTGCTTGCCGGCCTCCAGCGTCGGGTGGTCGAGGTCGCCGTCCACCCGGACCAGGAAGTCGTATTCGATCCGGGCCAGGCCGTCGTCGCCGACGTAGTGGTACTCACCCACCTGACCGAGAACGTGCGACAGGATCCAGCCGGTCTCCTCGGTGATTTCCCGGCGGAGCGCCTCGTCGATCTCCTCGCCCGGTTCGAGATGGCCACCGACGATGTCCCAACAGTTGGGAAAGAGGCGTCGGTGCGGCGATCGGCGCTGAAAGAAGATGCGGCCGTCGTGGTCGACGATCAGCGCGCCGGCGCAGCGCAGGGGGTCGGTGGACACCGTTCGACAGTAGCGAGCGTTCCGGCGTCGCGACGATGCCCGGTCTTGTCCAGGAAACATCCACGGACCACCATGTCGGTACCGGATGCCACCGTCCCAAAGGGGTGATGCGTGATGCAGGTACGGGAAGCGATGTCCAGCCAGGTCCTCGTCGTCGGTCCGGAGCACACGCTCCGCCAGGCGGCGCGGATGATGTCGGCCCGCGGTATCGGGTCGGCGGTCGTGATCGATCCGGACTCGGAGGGGATCGGGATCATGACCGAACGCGACGTGTTGAAGGCCATCGGCGCCGGCCTGGACTGCGACGTGGAACGCACCGGCGCCCATCTGACCTGGGACGTCGTCTACGCCGGGCCGGAGTGGACGGTGGCCGAGGCGGCCGCCGCGATGGCCCGGGGTGGGTTCCGGCACCTGGTGGTGCTGGACGGCCGCGAGGTGGCCGGCGTGATCTCCGTCCGGGACATCATGCGGGTCTGGGCGGAAAGCACGGTGGTCGCCACGACCTGACTGGGCATGCCGGATTCCGGCGCGCAGGTGTGCCCGGTCCGATCGACGGGTAGGGATCCCTTGCGGGCGCGGAGACGCCGTGGCCCGTGGGGGAGGGCCTGATGCGCGACGCGGAGTTCCTGGTCGAGCAGCAGTACGCCATGCTCCTGCGGCGGGACGTTGCCCGGCTGCCGGATCTCTATGCCCCGGAGGCGTTCTACGCCATGCCGGGTGTCACGGTCCGCCCGATCGAGCTGCCCGCGCTGCTGCGGACCTGGACCGGCGCCTTCCCGGACCTGCGGGTCGACCCGCTGGGCGCGGTGCGCACCGGCGGGGGCGCGGCTATTGAGCTGCGCCTGACCGGCACCCAGACCGGCACGCTGCACACGCCGTTCGGCACCGTCGCGCCCACCGGGCGCATGGTGAGCTGGGAGGTGGCCGACGTGGTTCGGGCCCGCCGGGGGCGGATCGTCGCCTGGCGGTCCTACTTCGACTGGAGTCAGCTCCTCGACGCGCTCGGCGTGCAGCTGGAGGGACTTTCCCGGGCGGCGCAGCACGACTCGCTCGCCCTTCCGGTCTGATCTGTCGCCGTCCGGTGGAGTCGGGTCACCCGACCCGGTGGCTCAGGATGCGGACATCGCCGTGCCGTCCGCGCGCCCCCCGTCGCCGCCCGTACGCTCAACATCCATGACCGCCGAGCAGCTGATCTCCTTCGCCCGTGGGGCTCCCTCGCTGGACATCGTCGATGTCGAGGGGCTCAAGGCCGCCGCCGTCCGCGCCTTCGACGCCGACCCAGCCGGGATTACGGCCTACGGCACCTCCGTCGGCTATGTACCACTGCGGAAGTGGATCGCCGAGAAGCACGGGGTCGCGGCCGACCAGGTGCTGGTCACCAACGGGTCGCTCCAGGCCGACGCGTTCCTCTTCGACCACCTGGTCCGCCCCGGCGACGCGGTCGTGGTGGAGCGCCCGACGTACGACCGGACGCTGCTCAACCTCCAGCGGATGGGCAGTGAGCTGCACGCCGTCCCGGTCCAGCCGGACGGCCTGGACACCGCTGAGCTGCGCAAGCTGCTGGAGTCCGGGGTTCGGCCCCGGCTCGCGCACATCATCCCGAACTACCAGAACCCGGCCGGCGTGACGCTCTCCCTGGAGAAGCGTCGGGAGTTGCTCGACCTGGCCGCCGAGTACGGGTTCATCCTCTTCGAGGACGACCCGTACGCGGACATCCGGTTCCGTGGCGAGGCGCTGCCGTCGATGCTCTCGCTGGACACCCGCAACGTGGTGGTGCACGCGTCGAGTTTCACCAAGACGGTCTGCCCGGGCGTGCGGGTCGGGTACCTGGTCGGCTCGTCGGACCTGATCGCGGACATCGCCAGGAACGCGACCAGCCTCTACATCTCGCCCGGCATGGTGTCCCAGGCGATCGTGCACCAGTTCTGTGTCTCCGGTGAGATCGACCGCTCGATCGAGACCGTCCGGGCGGCGCTGGGTGAGCGGGCCCAGGTGCTCGCCGAGTCGCTGCGCCGGCACCTGCCGCAGGCTCGGTTCGTGGAGCCCGACGGCGGCTACTTCCTCTGGGTGGAGTTCCCGGAGGACGTGCTGGTCGACCGGCTCGCCCCGGCGGCGGCCGAGCGTGGGGTCGCCGTGGTCAAGGGCAGCGACTTCGTGTTGGACGGTGGGCAGCACGCCCTGCGGCTGGCCTTCTCGGCGGTGACCGCCGATCGGATCGACGAGGGTGTCCGCCGGCTGGCGGCGGCCGTAGGGGCCGTCCGCAGCTGATTTCTGTCGGATTCCCGACAAAACGACGATGCCGGCCGTTCCGAGACTCCCGTCCGGGCGGCCGGCGGCTCACAATGCTGCGAGCGTCACTCAGGTGTAGCGGAGATCACCGCCCGTTGCTGGCCACCCCCGCTGACCCGGATGACGCGTGCAGCACAACCCCCGCCCCCACCGGCGCCGGGTGGGCCGTGTCGTCCCCGCACCCCCCGATGCGGCCCGGCCCGCCCGGCGCCACCCCCCCATGCGACCGCCGTCACCCGTGCTCTCCGCGGCAACCGGCGTAGCCTGCAAGCCGCAGCTGAGCGCGGGGAGGTGACGCGATGACGGATCGGGAAGAGCGGGGCCGGGCGCCGTTGAACACCGGCCGGGTGCTACGACCCCGGGCGTGGCCGTCTCCGGTCCGGGCGATGACCCGGATCCTCAACGCCGACGGCTCGCCGCCCGTGCCGAGCCCCACCGGCAGCGGTCGTAGCGGCGTGGTCGACTGCGCGCTCTACATCGACGGCAAGCGGCAACCCGGCGACTGGACGTACGCGGATGCCCTGGCTGCGGCGCGCCGCGAGGAGCACGGCTTCGTCTGGATCGGGCTGCACCAGCCCGAGCTGTCCGAGATGACCGCCATCGCGGAGACCTACGGTCTGCACGAGCTTGCCGTCGAGGACGCGGTGAAGGCCGAGCAGCGTCCCAAGCTGGAGCGGTTCGGCGACGTCAGCTTCCTGGTGCTGCGCACCGCCCGGTACTGCGAGCACGCTGAGCTGACCGAGAACTCCGAGGTCGTGGAGACCGGCCAGGTGATGCTCTTCATCGGCCCGCACTTCCTGATCAGCGTCCGGCACGGGGACGCCTGCCGGCTCTCCCCGGTCCGTGCCGACCTGGAGACCAAGCAGGAGTTGCTGCTCCACGGCCCGTGGGCGGTGGCGTACGGGGTGACCGACCGGGTGGTCGACCTCTACCTGGAGGTCGCCGACCAGCTCGAGGACGACCTGGACGTACTGGAGGCCGAGGTCTTCGACCGCAACGGCAGGGGCCGGATCCAGCGGATCTACCAGATGAAGCGCGAGCTGGTGGAGTTCAAGCGGGCGGTGGGCCCGCTGCAGCGGCCGCTGATGACCCTGACTTCCCAGGTCAACCGGGACGTGCCCAAGGAGATCCGGCGCTACTTCCGGGACGTGCAGGATCACCTGAGCCGCACGGTCGAGCAGGTCAACTCGTATGACGACCTGCTGAACTCGATCCTGCAGGCGCGACTGGCGCAGGTCACCGTCGACCAGAACAACGACATGCGCAAGATCGCCGCGTGGGCCGGCATCGCCGCGGTGTGGACTGCCATCGCCGGGATATACGGGATGAACTTCGACAACATGCCCGAGCTGAAGATGACGTACGGCTATCCCGTCGTACTCGCCCTCATGCTCGGCGTCTCCCTGGCCCTCTACCGCTGGTTCCGCCGCAACGGCTGGCTCTGACCGGCCGGCCCGGCGGCGCCGGACCACCCCCGGACGCGGAAGCGCCGGCGGTGCGGGGTGCTCCCCGCCTCGCCGGCGCTTTTCCGTGACCCTTGCGGTCAGCGGCGCCCGTTGGTGCGGGCGGTGTCCTTGCCCAGCGCCTTGGTGAGGTCGTCGGCCGGGCGCCCGGAGACGTCCTTGGCGCCCTCGGCGACGGCGGGGACCTTGTCGGTCGGCCGGACGCCGCCCGGCTTGGCCGCCCCGGTGGTGCTGGCGCTGTCGCCGCCGGCCACGGCCGAGCTGCCGGCGGCGGTCATCCCGGCCATGGTGGAACCGTCGGTCCCCTTGGTGCCGGCCGACGGGGTCTGCACCTCGATCGAGCCCACCTCGTCGCGCATCGGCTCCAAGGTGCGGGCCGGGTCGTACTCGGCCCACTCCTGCTGCTCCCGACGGCGGCGCAGGGCGACCGCGCCGGCCAGGCCGGCGATGGCACCTGCTGCCAGCAGGCCGGTCATCATCGAGCCGCGACGGCGCGGCTGCTTCTTCTTGCCGGTAATCCGCATGTTCTTCGACCTGGCCTTCCTGGTCATCGGCCCTGCCTGCGCGGCGCCGTCACGGGCCGCCGCGGCCAGCGGTGCCAGCGTGGTGAGTGTGGTCCCCCAGCCGGTCGACGCGCGGTCGCGCACCTTCGCCGCAGCCGGCCCGACGTAGCCCCGGGCCACCTGGACGCGCGGTCCGACCGTCGCGCCAGCGCCCCTCGCGGCGTGGTTGGCTGCCTGCACCAGGTGGCCGATGCTCTGGTTCAGCTCGGCCTTGGCCAGCTGCCCCTGGGACTTACGCCGCCCGATTCCAAACACGGTCCTACCTCCTGGGAGTTGTTCCTTCGTCATCCTCCACCTTCGGATGCCTCCGCGATGCCAGATCGGGCACATGGGAGGATCCGCATGGAACTGACCAACGAGTGAGGAGTACCCGTGGCCGAGGCTGTCTACGCCACCTTGCACACCAACGCTGGCCCGATCCGGCTGGAGCTCTTCCCGAACCACGCTCCGAAGACGGTCCGCAACTTCATCGACCTGGCCGAGGGCAATCGGGAGTACACCGACCCGCGCACCGGTCAGCCGGGCAGCGGTCCGTACTACGACGGGACCATCTCGCACCGGGTGATCAGCGGTTTCATGGTCCAGATGGGCGACCCGACCGGCACCGGCCGGGGTGGACCGGGCTACAAGTTTGCCGACGAGTTCCACCCGGAGCTGCGCTTCGACCGGCCGTACCTGCTGGCGATGGCGAACGCCGGACCGGGCACCAACGGTTCGCAGTTCTTCATCACCGTGTCCCCGACGCCGCACCTCAACAACCGGCACACCATCTTCGGCCAGGTCGCCGACGAGGAGTCGGTGAAGGTCGTCGACTCGATCGCGAACACCCCGACCGGCCCGAGCGACCGTCCGCTTCAGGACGTCGTCATCGAGCGGGTCGAGATCGAGCGGTCTGCTGCCTGATCGGCCGGCGAGGTACCTTTGCTCGCATGATTGAGCGCTCCGGAGCACCCCACCGGCTGGCGCCGGTGGACCGCGCGGTGGCAGACGGAGGGTTGGCCCGGTGAGCGAGTCGCCGCCGACCGCCCCGGTCTGCTACCGGCACCCCGGCCGGGAGACCTACATCCGGTGCACCCGCTGCGACCGGCCGATCTGCCCGGACTGCATGCGGGAGGCGTCCGTCGGGCACCAGTGCCCGGAGTGCGTCAACGAGGGACGTCGCAGCGTCCGGCCGGCGCGTACCGCCTTCGGTGGCGGTGCCGCCGGCCGGCACGGCTACGTCACCAAGGCGCTGATCGCGCTGAACGTGCTGCTCATGCTGCTCTCCATCGCCTCCGACCGGGGTGGGGACGCGGCGGTGGGCGGCTCCGGCTTCGGCGGCCTGATGGGCGGCAGCACGCCGCTGACCAACTGGGGTTCGGTGCTCGGGCTGGCGGTCTTCCCCGACGGCACGCTCGGTGGGGTCGCCGATGGCCAGTGGTACCGCCTGGTCACCGCGATGTTCCTGCACTACGGCGTGATCCACCTGCTACTCAATATGTGGGCTCTGTGGGTGCTCGGCCGGTCGCTGGAGGCCAATCTCGGGCCGCTGCGCTTCGGCGCGCTCTACCTGATCGCGGGCCTCGGCGGTAACGTCGCCGCCTACCTGTTCAGCGCCCAGAACTCGGCCACCGCCGGCGCGTCCACCGCCGTCTTCGGCCTCTTCGCCGCGCTGATCATCATCGAGCGCAAGATGGGCCGGGACATCTCCCAGGTGATCCCGATCCTGGTGATCAACCTGGTGTTCACGTTGACCGTGCCGGGCATCTCGATCCCTGGGCACCTGGGTGGCCTGGTGGTCGGTGGGGCGATGGCCCTGGTGCTCGCGTACGCACCGCGTGGCCGACGCACCTTGGTGCAGGCCGGCGGCGGCGCGGTCATCCTGCTGATCCTGCTCGGTCTGGTCCTGTTCCGGACCGCGCAACTGCTCGCCGGCTGACCGGTCGGGTCAGCCGCCGCGCCGGGCGGTCACGTCGGCCGGGCGGCCTGGAGCGCCTCGGCCACGTCGTCCGGGGCGGCCCCCAGGTCGTACCGGCTGAACAGGTGCAGCGACTCCCCGGCGTCGATCTCCAGATGTTCGGTGGTCAGCCCGAGCCGGGGTCGGCGGTCCACGGTGATCCGCTCGACCGTGGCCCAGGGCAGCAGGCGACGGCCGGCGAAGCCCTGGGTGACGACCACGCCGGCCGGGTCGACCGCGAGTCGGACCGGCGCCAGCAGGTCGCGCAGCGCCCAGCCGGCCAGCCCGGCGGCGACCAGCCCGATCACCGTCAGCTGCACCGGGTCGCCCTCGGCGAAGAGCAGGCCGAGCGCCACCAGGACGACCGCGCCGGCCAGTTTCGCCAGCGGCACGCTCGTCGGCACCCGCCACTGCCGGATCAGGGGAGCTTCGGCATCCATCCGATCAGCATGCCAGCGTCGACCGCTGGGACCGCGTCGGCCCGGGCCGCCGAGTCGGCACGGATGGGGCGGACGGGACCGGGGAGGGACGGCCGGTCCACGGACGACGTAGGATCGAGGCAGCCCAGGTTACCGGGGAGTAAACATGAGTGACGCGGTCATCGTCGGCGCGGTACGCACCCCGGTCGGTCGGCGCAAGGGCAGCCTCGCCGGTGTCCACCCGGTCGACCTCTCGGCGCACGTGCTGCGCGCCCTCGCCGAGCGCACCGGCCTCGACCCGACGCAGGTCGACGACGTCTTCTGGGGTTGTGTCTCCCAGGTCGGCGAGCAGTCGTGGAACATCGCCCGCAACGGCGTGCTCGCCGCCGGCTGGCCCGAGACGGTCCCCGGCACCACGCTGGACCGGCAGTGCGGCTCCAGCCAGCAGGCGCTGCACTTCGCCGCCGCGACGGTCCTCTCCGGCCAGGCCGATCTGGTGGTCGCTGGCGGGGTGGAGTCGATGACCCGAGTGCCGATGGGCTCCAGCGTGGCGGGCGGCATGCCGTTCAGCGACCAGCTCCGGGACCGCTACCGGGGCGTGGAGGGCTTCGCCGACGACGCGCCGCTGCCGTTCAACCAGGGGGTCGGGGCCGAGCTGATCGCCCGCCGGTGGCGCTTCTCGCGTACCCAGCTGGACGAGTTCGCGCTGGCCAGCCACGAGAAGGCGGCCGCCGCGCAGGACGCTGGCGCCTTCGACCCGGAGCTGGCGCCGGTGCCGCTCGGTGACGGCGGCAAGTTCGCCGCCGACGAGGGCATCCGCCGGGACACCTCCCTGGAAAAGCTCGGCGAGCTGGCCACCCCGTTCCGTGCCGACGGGGTGGTGACCGCCGGGTCGGCGTCCCAGATCTCCGACGGCGCCGCGGCGCTCGCGGTCACCACCGGCGAGTGGGCCAGCCGACACGGCCTGCGCCCGCTGGCCCGGATCCACACCGCCGTGGTCGCCGCCGACGACCCGGTCACCATGCTCACCGCGCCGATCCCGGCGACCGCGAAGGCGCTGCGCCGCGCGGGGCTGGGCATTGAGGAGATCGGGGTGTACGAGGTGAACGAGGCGTTCGCCCCGGTGCCGCTGGCCTGGCTGGCGGAGACCGAGGCGGACCCGGAGCGGCTCAACCCGCGCGGCGGGGCCATCGCCCTCGGTCATCCGCTCGGTGGCTCCGGCGCCCGGATCATGACCACGATGCTCCAGCACATGCGGGACAACGGGATCCGCTACGGCCTGCAGACCATGTGCGAGGGCGGCGGCATGGCCAACGCCACCATCGTCGAGCTGCTCTGACACCCGCTCCCGGGAAGGCTTCCGGGAAAACGTCTCGCCCCGGCCCGGCTGGGCCGCCTAGGGTGCGCACCGTGACGACGACAGCCGACAAGCACGCGCCCGACTGGTCCGGCGAGCAGTGGCAGGTGCGGGCGCGGTCCTGGGTCGACGGGCAGCTGAGCCGGGCCGACCGGCGGGTGACCGGGCCGATGGAGCCTCGGGTGCGGCCGTGGTCGCTGGTCTGGCGGGTGCCCACCGACGGCGGGCCGGTCTGGTTCAAGGCCAACAACCCGGGTACGGCGCACGAGGCGGTCCTGATCGCGGAGCTGGCCCGGCTGGCGCCCGAGCGGGTGCTGGCGCCGATCGCGGTGGACCCCGACCAGGGCTGGTCGCTGCTGCCGGACGGCGGGGAGTCGCTGCGCGACGTGCTGGGCCGGGACCGGGACCTGACGCACTGGGAGCGGGCGCTGCCCGGGTACGCGGCGCTTCAACTGGCCACCGTTCCCCGGGCCGACGAGCTGATCGCGCTCGGCGTTCCGGATCACCGCCCCGAGGTCCTGCCCGGGCTGCTCGCCGAGCTGCTCGACGATCGCGAGTCGCTGCGGATCGGCGGCGAGGGCGGGCTCAGCCCGGAGACGTACGAGCGGCTGCGGGCGGAGCTGCCGGCGTACGCGGAGCGGTGTCGCCGGCTCGCCGACTTCGGCATCCCGGCCACCGTGCAGCACGACGACCTGCACGACGGCAACGTCTTCGCCGGCCCGGCCGGGTACCGCTACTTCGACTGGGGCGACGCCTCGGTGGCGCACCCGTTCGGCACGCTGCTGGTGACGCTGCGCTCCGTGCGGTACGCCACCGAACTGTCGGCCGACGACGCCCGGCTGGCCCGGTTGCGCGACGCCTATCTGGAGGCGTGGACCGACCGGTACGACCGCCGGACCCTTGTCGAGGCCGCCGGCCTCGCGGTCAGCGTGGGCGCGGTGAGCCGGTCGCTCTCCTGGCGGCGCGCCCTGGACACCCCCGACCCGGCCCGCGCCGAGTACGCCGACGCGGTCCCTGGCTGGTTGGAGGAGCTGCTGGAATCCGATCCGGTCTGAGGCTGTGCCGGCCGTCCTGGCGTCCGTTCATCCGGGTACCGCTCTGGACAGGCGGCCGGCCGAGCGGGCAGGATTTGGCGCCGGCCCGCAGACCGTCCACATGAGATCGGGAGACACGTGACCATCAGCCTTCCTCGGTTCGGCCCGCCTCGTGGCACCCACCGTGTTCTCGCCATGCTGGCGGTCGGGGTGCTCGCCGTGGGTGCCGCGCTGACCGGCACCGCTCGACCGGCGCGGGCCGCTGCCGCCTACGACGGGCCACAGCCGGGGACCTTCACCGGGCTGGGCTTCGACACCTGCACCGCCCCGTCGAACGCGGCCATGAAGGCGTGGCTGCAGTCGCCGTACCGAGCGGTCGGCATCTACATCGGCGGCGTCAACCGGGGCTGTGCCCAGCCCAACCTGACCCCGGGTTGGGTGGCGACCCAGCAGGCGGCCGGCTGGCGGATCTTCCCGATCTACGTCGGCCTGCAGGCACCCTGCTCGACGTACCAGCGGAAGATCGATCCGGCCCGGGCTGCGGTTCAGGGCCGTGAGGCGGCTGACGACGCCGTCCGCAACGCCCGCAGCCTCGGTCTGTCTCTTGGCAGCACGATCACGCTCGACATGGAGCGCTACCCGGCCGGGAACGCCGCCTGCACCGAGGCGGTCAACTCCTTCGTGAGCGCGTGGACCACCCGGCTGCACGAGCAGAAGTTCTACTCCGGCTTCTACACGAATGTCGCCTCGGCGGGGTTGCCGGATCAGGTTGCGGCTTACCAGCGGTCGGGGCACGCCCGCCCTGACATGATCGACTTTGCCCGCTGGGACGGCGTCCAGACGGTGTCGGACAGCGCCCTGCCGGCGTCGTACTGGATGCCCGGCCAGCGGATGAAGCAGTACCAGGGCGACCACCACGAGACCTGGGGCGGGGTGCGGATCAACATCGACAGCAACTACCTCGATCTCCGGCAGCCGCCCCGGCTCCAGCCGAGTTGGTCGCGGTCGAAGCTCTTCCGAGAGCTGCCCAGGATTCTCCAACGGCTCAGCACGCGGCCACCGACCCGCTGACGGAGGCCGGCAGTCCCACCTTCGGGGCGGTCGCCGCACCCGGGCCGGCCCGATGTCGGACAGCCAGTGCGACCCGGAACATGGAAGTTCCAAAAATCAGCCGTGACCCACGTCACTCTCACCGGGGAGGTCGTTGGGCAGGTCATGGACGTCTTCTCCCGAACGTTCCTCCCGGCCGCCGCTGAGGCTGGCCTGGCCGTGCAGACCCTGAGCCGGCACATGCCGGTCTTCCGGCGCTGCGTCGGCTCCGGTGACGCCACCATCCTGGTCACCCGTTGCAGCCGCCCAGACCGCCCGGTCACCGGCGACTATCTTCTGCTGCTCACCCACCGCCGGCTGGTCGTGACCCAGCAGACCCGGCTGCTGCACCGGCTGCGTCTGCACCTCAACACCGAGCTACGCGAGCTGAGCAACGTCACCTGGAGCCCGGACCCGCGGCTGCACTCGGTCGAGTTGGCCGCCACCGCGATCGACGGGATCCGGGAGCGATTCCTGATCCATACCACCCACCCGAAGCGGGTGTGGCAGCTCGACGCACTGCTCAACCACGCCTTCCGCACCCGCCTGCGGACTCCCCGCGAGCGGATCGTCGCCACCATCGGCGACGCGGCGGCCACCGCGCGGCCCAGTGTGTTCCGCCCCGTCGTGGCGCGCTGACGCCCCGCCGGTCCCCAGGCCCGCGACGGGCCTTGCGTCGCCTTTACCGAACTCGAACACGCACCGATCGCGCTGAGCCCATCGGGTCGGCAATCATGGGCCGGTGACCGTCGAACCGCCGCACCGCGGGCTCGTCCTCGTGGTGGAGGACGAGCCGGCCATCGCTGACCTGGTCCGGCTCTACCTGACCCGCGACGGGTTCGGCGTCCACCTGGAGCGGGACGGCGAGGGCGGCCTGAACGCCGCCCGCCGGCTGCGCCCGGTGGCCTGCGTCCTGGACATCGCCCTGCCCGGCCTGCCCGGCACCGAGGTCTGCCGCCGGTTGCGCGAGGCCGGCGACTGGACTCCGGTCATCTTCCTCACCGCACGCGACGACGAGGTGGACCGGATCGTCGGCCTGGAGTTGGGCGCCGACGACTACGTCACCAAGCCGTTCAGCCCTCGGGAGTTGGTCGCCCGGGTGCGCGCGGTGCTGCGCCGCTCGGCCGGCGGCCCGGAGGGAGCGGACCGGCCACGCGTCGTCGGCCCGGTCACCCTCGACCCGGCCCGCCGGACGGTCACCGCCGCGGGTGCCCCGGTGCAGCTCACCTCCACCGAGTTCGACCTGCTGGCCCACCTGATGGCCCGGCCCGGCCGGGTCTTCACCCGGGAGGAGTTGCTGGCCGGGGTCTGGGGGTACGCCGCACACGCCGGCACCCGCACCGTTGACGTGCACGTCGCGCAGGTACGGGCGAAGCTCGGCCCGGCCAGCGTGATCCGGACCCACCGGGGAGTGGGGTACGCGGTCGATGCCTGACCACGCCCGCCGGCAGCAGCCCGCAGCGCACCCGGAGTCGCCGACAGTGGCGCTGCCGGTGGTCGACGTTCGCCCGCCGGCCGCACCTCGGCGCAGCCGGTTCGGCCGGACGCTGACCGCCCGGGCGGTCCTGGTCACCTGTGCGGTGGCACTGGTGTCGGTGCTGGTCACCGCGATCGTCGCGGTGCCGCTGGCGATCCGGGGCGCGGAGCGACGCGATCAGGAGGCGCTCGCCGCGCAGGCCCGGCTCGCCGCCGAGGTGCTGCGGACACGGCTGGACCGGGGCCGCAGCGCCGACGAGGAGCGCCTCATCCAGCAACTGCGTAACCAGGGCATCGACGCGTACCTGATCCGGCGGGGGACGGTCGACCGACCGGGCCTGCCGCCCCGGGTGGTGCAGCGGATCGAGCAGGGCCGCAACGTGTCGGTTCGCCGCCCGGTGAACGGCCGACGCGCGCTGGTCGAGGGCCGGGCACTGCCCGGCGGCAACGGGGTGGTGCTCTCCCGCGCCTCGACGACCGGGCTGTGGCGGCAGGTGCTGCTCAGCCTCTGGTTGCCGTTGCTGGCCGGGCTCGCCGCTGGCGTGGTGGCCGGGCTGCTGCTGGCCCGACGGTTGGCCCGGCCGATCCGCGTCGCGGCCACCGCCGCCGCTCGGCTGCGCGCCGGGGACCGCGCCGTCCGGGTACCGGTCGAGTCGCCGGACGAGGTCGCCGACCTGGCCGAGGCGTTGAACGGGTTGGCCGCCGCACTGGCCACCAGCGAGGGACGGCAGCGGGAGTTCCTGCTCTCCGTCTCGCACGAGCTGCGGACCCCGTTGACCGCGATCCGGGGGTACGCCGAGGCGCTGGCCGACGGGGTGATCGGCGCAGAGGGCACGGCCGACACCGGCCGGACGGTGCTGGCCGAGGCCCAGCACCTGGACCGGTTGATCGGCGATCTGCTGGCGCTGGCCCGGCTGGAGGCCGCCGACTTCCCGCTGGAACCGGTGCCGGTGGACCTTGCCCGGCTGGCCGTCGACGCCGAGCCGACCTGGTCGGGCCGGTGCGCGGCGGTGGGGGTGCCGTTCCGGGTGGAGACGCCGGGCGGGCCGGTGCCGGCGTACACCGATCCGGGGCGGATCCGGCAGGTGGTGGACGGGCTGCTGGAGAACGCGCTGCGGGTCGTACCCCCGGGAGCGCCGGTGGTGCTCGCGGTCCGGCCGGCCGGCGCGGACCCGGCCGCCGGCGGCGTGCTGGAGGTCCGCGACGGCGGACCCGGCTTCACCGACGACGACCTGGCGGTGGCGTTCGAGCGGGGTGCGCTGCACCAGCGGTACCGGGGGGTGCGCAAGGTGGGCAGCGGTCTGGGGCTGGCGCTGGCCGCCGGGCTGGTCCGCCGGCTCGGCGGTGAGATCGTGGCGGGGCACGCGCCGGAGGGTGGCGCGGCGTTCACGGTCCGACTGCCCGGAGATCCTTACCGGACCCGAACATTGGCCTGACGCTCCGCTCGTGGTCGCGGGGCAGGCTGAGGTCTCCACGGACGAGAGGGAGAGTCATGCCACGTTGGGGATTCGTCGCCACCACGTCGTTGCTCGCGGTGGTCGCGCTCGGTGTCAGCGGCTGCGGCGCGGCGGAGGTGGCCAGCCAACCCGCCCGGGAGGCGGCCGTCGAGGTGGCCGCGGCCATGGGTGTGGAGGGCCAGGCGCTGGCCGCGATGGGCTTCGACGCCAGCGACCTGGACGTGCAGACCGTCGCCGCACCGGCCACCCCGACGCCCGGCGCCTCCCCCAGTACTGCGGAGAAGGCGCGGCAGAAGCGCGGCGAGGAGTGGCGCAAGCGCCGCCAGGCCCGGGTGCTGCTGAGGAAGAACACCCTGCACGGCGAGGCGGTGGTGCAGACCAAGGAAGGCGGTACGCGCACCGTGGCCGTGCAGCGCGGCGAGGTGACCGCGATCGACGGCGACTCGATGACCGTGAAGTCCACCGACGGCTTCACCATGACCTGGACCTTCGGTGACGACCTGCGGGTCGTCGAGCGGCGCACCACGGTGCAGCCGAGCGAGGTCAAGGTCGGTACGACGCTTGGCGTTGCCGGCGCGAAGGACGGCGACAAGGGCGTGGCCCGGCTGATCCTCATCCCCCGCGCCAAGTGATGGAAGGGCCCCTTGTCAGCGCCAGGCGTTGACAAGGGGTCCCTTCCGTTCAGCGGCTGGTCAGTAGACGCGGGAGCCGATGAAGTCGTCGTGACCGTAGCCGACCGGGTTGGCGGCGGTCCGGGCCTCGAACGACCACTGCTGTCGGGTGCTGGTGGAGCAGGTGGCCAGCCGCAGCCGGGGGGTGCCCGACGACGGGCTGTCGAACGCCACGCAGAGGTTGCTGGCGCTGGCCGGCTTGAGCTGGTTGCCGGCGAAGGCGAACTGCTGGGCGGCGCTGCCGTTGCAGTTGTAGATGTTGACCGCGGTACCGGCGGTCATCGATCCGTTGGCGACGTCGAGGCAGCGGTCGTGGGAGAGCTCCGAGTGCAGCGACCGCTTGGTCGAGTCGTACCAGAAGCCCTGGTTGCGCCCGCCGTGGCAGCCGTACGACTGCTGGGCGGTGCCGTTGCGGGAGTCGTAGCCCTTGCCATCGATGCAGGTGTTGGTGGCCAGGTTGCGCAACTGCTTGAACTGCAGCAGGCCGGAGTAGAGCACGCCGCTGCCGGTGCTGGCCGGGTCGACGCAGGTCGCCTGTTGCTGCCCGGAGTTCCAGAACTGGGTGATGCACTGGGCGAACATGCCGTGCCCGCGCGCGTTGGGGTGGAACGACTGCCGGGCGGCGTTCTCGTTCCAGACCCCGATCTCGATGTGGAGGCCGCGGACCGAGGTGTTGTCGGTGCACACCTCGTGGCCGTGGAAGAGCCGGCTGGCGTCCAGGTAGCGGGTGCCGGTCTGGGCGGCCGCCGCGCGCAGCGCCGACTCGAACAACGGCACCGCCTTGTTCCGGGCGAACGCGGCGTCGGCCAGGTAGAGCAGGCAGCCGCCGCCGTACCAGCCGGGGAAGTCCGGGTTGTCCTCCACGTCCGGGCTGGCCGGGCTGGGGTACGACATGAGCACCAGCTCGTAGTCCGAGCGCAGGTAGCCGGCCTTGGTCATGGTCTGCCGGATGTCGGTGAGGGCGTCAGCCACCGCCCGGCGGCTGCCGTCGGTGCGGATCGTCCACTGGTCGGTGTAGGTGGCGTAGCAGGAGCCCTGGAGGAAGACCCTGCTGACCGCGCAGTCGGTGGCGACCGGGCCGAACTGGATTGTCCCGTCGCCGTTCGCGCCGACCACCACCCAGATCAGCTTCACGTGCGTGTTGCGCGCCTTGATCCCCAGGTAGTCGCCCTGGTTCAGCTCGTTGTGCTGGGTGGGGCCGCCCGCGATCAGGTTCCACGGAGTGGCACCGGAGCAGGCAATGTTGTACCTCGCGTCCGACTGGATGCCGGTGCGGAACACCGCCTGGTCGTACGAGCGGTCGCACCAGTTGCCGTCCTGGTGGGTGCCGGGTATGTAGTTGCCGACCCCCTCGCCGGAGATCTGGCTGTCACCCATGGTGATCTGCGCGGTGCGGCGTTGTTCGATCGGGCGGATCGCCGGGCTGCCGTAGAGGGCGGTCGCCTCGGCGGCTCGGATGGACTCGAGGTTGGCGGGGAGAGGCTGGACGGTCGGCCGGTCGGCGGCGGCCGCGGGGGCGGCCGGGCCGGCGAGCATCGGCAGGACGAGAGCGGCGACGGCGACGGCGACGGTGAGGGCCCGTCGTCGGGCCGCGCGTTCGGGCCTGGCGGGGGTTGCAGGCATCGACGCACTCCTTTCGGCTCAATCGCGGGACGTCGATTGAGTTACCAGAAGGTAACGTGCCGATCAACGGATGTGAATACCCTTCGGATCCTTACGCGACGGATGCAGAACCGCCCGGATCGGACGATCCGGGCGGTGCGGCGAGCGGTCGGAGGGCTGTCGGCCCGGTCTGGTGCTGTCCTCGCCGGGCGGTCGGTGTAGGTCCGTCTGGTCAGCGACCGGGCGGCAGCGCGTAGCCGACGTAACCGCGGAACTCCAGCCGCCAGCCGGCCGGCACCAGCTTGGCGCACGCAGGCTGGCTGCCGGTGCAGACGATCGCCTCCACCGAGGTGGGGTCGGCCGGCGGTCGTTCCGGCAGCACGGACTGCAACGCCACCAACTCCGGTGAGCGTCCGTCCGGCTGCCGCAGCAGCAGCCACCACGGGTACTCCCAGTTGTCGTTCTGCTGCACCAGCCCGATCCGGTGCGCACCGCTGTCGCGGACCGATGCCGCGGCCCAGCGGAACTCGTCGGCCCACTGGGGGCGACGCAGGAACCGGGTGTCCCAGTCCGAGGTGGTGAAGACCGAGCCCGCACCGACCAGCCGGCGCGGGAAGCCGTACGACAGCGCCAGCACCCCGGCCAGCGCCGAGGTGGCCAGCACGGTGACCGCCGCCAACGTGGCCACCGACCGCCGCCCGCCGCCAGTCATCCCGGCCCGGGTCGCGCCAGCCGTGCCGGCCGCGGTGCCCGGCGTGCCGGCTGCCGCGACGGAGTGGCGGCGGAAGAGCGCGTCCAGCCAGAGCCCGGCCAGCGGTACGGCGAGGACCAGGGCGTAGAGGAGCAGCCGGTTGCCCCACGGCTGCCACTTGATCATCGAGGTGTGCAGCAGCACGGTGGCCAGCACCACCACCGCGTACCCGCGCAGCGGCCCGGCCTGCCCGAGGTCGATCCGGCGCGGCCGGGCGAGCGCGACCGCCGCGCCGATCAGCGCCAGCGCCCCGGCGATCGGGAACGCCACCCGGTCCTCGTCCGGGTACCAGGCGGGCTCGGGAAAGACCTCCCGGCCGAAGGTGATGGCCCGGTCCTGCGGGTCGACCCCGATCGCCTCCGCGCCACCGATGATCGCCTCGGCGCCGGCGTGGCGTAGCGGTGCCAGCGGCGTGTCGAACGCCGTGTGCCCGATCCGCAGCGCGTTGACCAGGATCGACGGCGGATCATGCCGTTCCATCGGAATCGACTCACGCAGTCGGGGCGGCCCCAGCGGGTGCCCGAACTCGGCCGTCACCCGGGCCAGGAACGGACCGACCACCACGGCCGCGACCAGCAGGATCAGCACCGAAGCGCCGACCGTGCGGGCCACCCCGCCAGCCGGCCGGGACCGCCGCACCCCACCGGGTGCCGCGTCGGCCGCTGTCGTATCGGTCGGTGTGTCGGTGTCGGTCAGGGCCAGTCGCAGCTGGGCCAACCCCCAGAGCACCAGCAGCGGGCCGACCGCGACCAGGCCGCTGGTCTTGGTCACCGCGGTCAGCCCGGTGGCCGCGCCCAGCCCCAGCAGGGTGCCCCAGCCGGTGCGCCGGCGCAGCCCGTCCAGCACCAGGGTCGCGGCGCAGGCCACCCACGCCGCGCAGACCAGGTCGGTCTGCGTGCTCGTCGCCTGTAGCACCACCATGGGCGTGCTGGCCAGCACGAACGCGGTGATCAACTGGGCTCGTCGGCCGCCGCCGAGCTGCGCGGTGATCCGGGCGGCCACCAGCAGGCAGACCACCCCGGCCGCCCACTGCACCAGGTTGTACAGCTGGTCCCCACCGGTGAGTAGGCGCAGGTGCAGCAGCAGATACTCGGCCCCGGGCGGGATGGTCACCTGCCGGTGGATGGCGGTGGGCCAGAAGTCCAGGTCGCCCTGGGCCACCCAGTGCTCCACCTTGGGCAGGTGGTACGTCTGCGAGTCGAAGTTGTTCGGCTCGGCCAGCAGTGCGACCAGCAGCTCCACCAGCACCAGCCCGCCGATCGCGCCGGCGAGCAGCCGCTCGCCGCGACCCGCCGTACGCCAGGCGTCGATCGCCGTGGCGAGCAGGCCGGCGGGCCGATCGACCCGGACCGGCGCGGGGCCGCGCCCGGCCTCACCGCCCTCCGTGACCGGGGCGGGTGCATCCAGACCGGCGGCGGCGGGTACCCCGGCGCCGACCGGCACCTGACGGGGTGCCGCAGCCGGCGGCTGCGCGAGCTGGGTCATCCGGCGTCGCCGCAGTCCGGCTGCCGTCGCCGCGGCGGCCAGGAAGAGCAGCCAGGCGGCGACGAACGCTGGCCGGGTCAGCGCGTGCAGCGCGCCGAGCAACTCGACGACGAGCACCGCGTACGCGCCTGTGAGCAGGGCGGCGCGCAGCACGGCGAGCCGTAGCGGTGCCACCGCGCCGACCCCGCCCGGCCTCGTCGCGACGGTGAGCAGGAGCACCGCGGCGGCTGGCACCACCGCGAGCAGAGAGCCGGCAGCCGACATGGCGGGAAGTAAACACCATGCCGCTGGACCCGCCACGCCGGCCGTCCGACGGTGGCGGCACGCGTCAGGCTGACCAGCCAGGCTAGGCTATGCCCGACGTGTTGTCGCCACCGTGGAGATTCCCGTGAAGCTCTCGATCCTCATGCCGGTCTACAACGAGGAAGAACGCATCGCGGATGCCCTCAAGCAGGCATTGGCGGTGGACTATCCGTGCGAGATCGAGCTGGTCGTGGTCGACGACGGCAGCCGGGACGGCACCGGTGAGATCCTCGGTCGCGCCGACGACGCCCGCCTGCGGGTCATCACCCACCAGCGCAACGCCGGTAAGGGTGCGGCCATCAAGACGGCGGTCGACAGCGCCGAGGGCGACTACATGGTCATCCTCGACGCCGATCTGGAGTACGACCCGCAGGACATCCCCAAGCTGCTCGACCCGGTGCTCGACGGGCGGGCCACGGTGGTCTACGGCAATCGCACCTTCGGCAGCCACAGCGCCTACAGCTTCTGGTACGTGATGGGCAACAAGGGCGTCACGATGGCGGCGAACGTGCTGTTCAACTCGTACATCGGCGACCTGGAGACCTGCTTCAAGCTGATGCCGGTGGCGCTGTACCGGTCGCTTGAGGTGCGCTCGCGCGGCTTCGGCATGGAGGCCGAGGTGACCGGCAAGCTGCTGCGCCGCCGGATCCGGCCGTACGAGGTGCCGATCAGCTACCGGGCACGTGGCCGGGAAGAGGGCAAGAAGATCACCTGGAAGGACGGCGTCGAGGCGATCTGGATCCTCGGCCGGGAACGCGCCCGCCGTCGTCCCGTCGCGTCCACCCGCTGACGGCGGTCCTCGGGCGAGCCGGATAGCCTCTTAGTTGAAGTGCACTTCAACTAAGGACCCGGTGATGCAGGACTCCCTGACGATCGGCGAGCTGTCGGTTCGCTCCGGCGTGGCGCCGTCGGCGCTGCGCTACTACGAACGGCTCGGTCTGATCCGCGCCGACCGTACCGGTGGCAACCAACGCCGGTACGCCCGCGCCGAGCTGCGGCGGGTCGCCTTCATCCGGATCTCCCAGCAGGTCGGCGTCTCGCTGGACGAGATCCGCGCGGCGCTGGACTCGCTGCCCAACGCCCGCACTCCCAGCCCCCAGGACTGGGCGCGGCTCTCCGCCAGCTGGCGGGGTCGGCTGGACGAGAAGATCCGGCTGCTCAGCAAGCTCCGCGACGACCTGGACGGTTGTATCGGCTGCGGCTGCCTGTCGCTGCAGCGCTGCGCGCTCTACAACCCGGGTGACGCCCTGGCCGGCGAGGGCCCCGGCGCCCGTCTGATGCTGCCCGGGGCAGCGGCCGACACATCCGCCTGACGCCGTCCCCGTCCCCGGGACCGGCGTACCAGCCGCCTGACGCTGTCCCCGCCCGGGACGCCCCCTCCGGAGGACCGGCGTCACCCGATGGTGAGCAGCACCTTGCCGAAGTGGTCGCTCGACTCGACCAGCCGGTGTGCGTCCGCCGCGTCGGTCATCGGCAGCCGCCGGTCCACCACCGGCCGGATCTTGCCAGCCTCGATCAACGGCCACACCTCGTCCCGTACGCCCCGGACGATCTCCGCCTTCTCGGCCAGTGGCCGGGTGCGCAGCGAGGTCGCCGCGACGCTGGCCCGCTTGGTCAGCAGCGCGCCGAGGTCCAGTTCCGCCTTGCGGCCACCCTGTAGCCCGATCACCACCAGCCGGCCACCGGTGGCCAACGCCGCGACGTTGCGGCCCAGATAGGAGGCGCCCATGATGTCGAGGATGACGTCGGCGCCGTGGCCGTCGGTGAGTTGCCGGACCTCCTCGACGAAGTCCTGGTCGCGGTAGTCGATCGTGTGCGCCGCGCCCAGTTCAACTAGCTGCGGGTGCTTGACCCCCCGAGCCGTGGCCACGACCGTGGCACCGAGGGCGGCCCCGAGCTGGATGGCGAAGGTGCCGATCCCGCTGCCACCGCCCTGCACCAGCAGCGTGTCACCCGAGCCGAGCCGGCCCAGCCGGACCACGTTCGACCAGACCGTGCAGGCCACCTCGGGCAGCGCGGCGGCGTCGACCAGGTCGACGCCGGCGGGCACCGGCAGCAGCTGCCCGGCGGGTACCGCGACCTTCTCGGCGTACCCGCCGCCGGCCAGCAGCGCGCAGACCTGCTGACCGACGGCCCACTCGATCACCTCCGCGCCGGTCGCGGTGATCACCCCGGAGCACTCCAGCCCGAGGTATTCGGGCGCGCCCGGCGGCGGCGGGTAGTGCCCCTGCCGCTGTAGCAGGTCCGCGCGGTTGACCCCGCTGGCCCGTACGTCCACGATCACCTCGTCCGGGCCGGGCTCGGGATCGGGGACCTCGGCCCAGACGAGTGCGTCGGGTCCACCGGGCTGCGGAACGGTGATGGCTCGCATGGGCTCAGTCTTACCCGATGCCGCACTGGGCCGCAGGCGCACCCCGCTCGTGGTGGAGGCCACTGTGGACGCGGCGGGCGCTTTCCGGACCGCCCGGATCCGCCCGACCGGGGAGGGACGCCGGGCCGCCGGTCGGGTGCCATGGCAGACTAGGCATGGCCGCGCACCTGCGGGTAGCGGCCTGGGAGGGTTCGCCTAGTGGCCGATGGCGCTGGTCTTGAAAACCGGTAAGGGGGCAACCTCTTCGTGGGTTCGAATCCCACACCCTCCGCTCCCGTAACCAGCAAGAACGCCCGGCTCGACGGGCGGCCTGCAGCCGGTCAGCCGTCCCTGCTGGCGGTGGGGCTGGTTTCCGGTGCGGCGGCGCTCGCATCGACGGCGGGGGAGGTCGGGTTCCGTCGCCTCGCGTAGACGATCACTACCACCAGCAGGAGCACGAGCCACAGCGGCACCAGCAGGGGAGCGAAGGCCCGCCAGACGGGCCACACCGGCTCGGCGAGACCGTCCGTGAACAGGTCCGGCCAGGTGAGGGCGACGGCCGGGAGCAGGGAGACCGTCATCAGGGTGCCGACCAGCCGAGGTACGGGCGGACGTAGCCGCGCCACCAGCCAGAACAGCGCCGCACCGGCGGCGGCGCCGAGGAGGGTGCCGGTGAGCGTGGCGGCGAGGAACCCGTCCGGTGCGGCCGGTGCCATCCTCAGCATCGGACCGGTCGCCCGGTGGGTGAGCGTGATCGCCACCCCGTCCCGCTCGGCCCGCAAGCCGTCGCACGGGGTGCCCGGCACGCGACGCAGGCCCTGCCACCCCAGCGATGCCGCGTTGCGCCGCAGCTGGTCGGAGAGCGCACAGTCGGCGCTGGAGTCGTAGTGGAACTCCGCGTGAGCCGAACCGAAATCGTCCTTAGCCAGGACGATGCCGGCCCGGTAGCCGATGCCGAACGACGAGCTGGCCGGCTCGGTTCCGGGGTGCAGCTCTGCCACCATGGTCTGAGCCTGCTCGATGCTGAGCGGTGCGGTGCCGCGGCCGCCGTACCAGGAGCCGACGCTCAGGCCGACCGTGCCCAGCAGCACGGCGCCGAGCAGCACCATCGCGACGTGCCGCAGCCGATGTCTCACCGATCCACCCCCTGTCGTGGTGCGGCACAGCGTAGCGGCCGTGATCCACTCCTGGTGCCCAGCGAGCCGCTCGCCGCCGGCCCTCAGGCGCTCTCCTTCGGGTAATCGGAGCCTCGCCTGCGCCTGGACACCGCCTCGTAGCTGACAAGGACGACGAGGAACGCGGTGAGCAGGCCGAGAGCGGCCAGGCCGGGCAGGAACCGGCCGGCGGGAATCAGCAGCAGCGCCGCACCGGGGGCAAGAAGTTGTCCCGGCGTCACGGACCGGACGCTGAGGCTCAGGAAGGTTGCCCTGCCCGCGAGGTACAGGGCAGTCCCACCGAACAGCGCGACCGCCGGGGTCCAGTCCAGGCGCAACTCGGCGGTGTGGTGAGCCTGATCGTGTGCCAGGCGGGCGAGCACCTGCTCGACCCCCAGCGCCAGGTAGATGGTCCCGGCGATCAGCGGGAAATGGACAACGCTGTAGGCGTTGGCGGCCAGATGGCCCCGCCGCAGGCCGGACTCCGTCCTCAGCGCCCTCCCGGCGGTCGCCGCGTGCTCGGAGTACAGCCGGTACAGGCACACCGTGACGGCGAGAGTGAGTAGCCCGCCCAGCAGAACCGGTCCACTGATCATCCCAGCCCGGATCCCGGCGCCGACCGAGATCAGGGATTCGCCGAGCGCGATGATCACCACGAGGCTGTGTCGCTCCACGAAGTGGCCCGGGCTGCGTATCGGCCATCCGCTCAGAATGGAGGCGACCACTCCGCCGGCCAGGTCGACGGCGAGCGCTGCTGTCCAGAGCAGCATCTGTGCGGTTCCGCCGGATACGGCACCGATGACGAGCGGTATCCAGGACAGCGCGGTGGAGAGGGCGTAGAGGCGAATGGTCCTGCGCAGCCGCCTGTCGCCCGCCGCCGCCCAGTAGTAGAGGGCCAGATGAATCACCCTCACCACGACGTAGGCAAGCACCAGGATCAGCCGCGGTTCCAACGTTCCTGGCCCGGATTTCCAGACGTCGGGGATGACGAGTGCGGCGAGGAAGACGGCTGCCATGGCGACGGTGGTACCGGCACGGATCAGCCCGACATCGATTTGGGCCTGGTTTCCCAGCCAGGAGTAGACCAACCAGGAGATCCACAGCAGCAGGAGGACCAGGAATCCCTGCGCCAGGGTCATCGGCGCAGGCCGCGCGCTCATGAACTCGGTGACCCGGATGAGGCCGAAGACGAACACCAGATCGAAGAAGATCTCGAACAGGGTCGTCCGGTGAGTCTCCGCAGTTACCACCGGTCGTGGCGCGAAGATCTGCCTCATCGCTTCATCTTCATCGTCCGCCGCGCGGCGCTCGCGGCGTTTGGGGTTCGCGGCTGGCTGGTGGGCGTCGAGGATGGATCTCGGGCCGGCCGCCCGTACCGTCGGCTGCCGTCACTCCGGCGGGTCGGTGGCCCGCCGGTTCTCCCGGATCGTCTCGTCGGCCAGCCGCTCGATCGCGCGCCGGCGCTCCTCGGCGACCGCCTGCTCGTCCCGCTTCCGCGGTGCGCTGAAGACGGCGACCAGGAAATCGCGCCAGATGCTTGCCAAGAATTCCCCCCGTGGAACGTTGCAGGGTGACAACGTTAGTGCGGACGGTGGGATCTCGGACAACCGGTACTTCGGGTCGTCGGGCGGCCCGCGACGGGGTATGAAGGGGCAGGAATCTCCGTACACCGGAAGGACGCGCTCACAATGACCCTGGAACGACCGATCGCCCCGGACCCGTACGAGCTGCTGCCGACGGTGCCCTCGTTCACCCTGACTAGTGACGACGTGCAGAACGGCGAGCCGATGGACGCTCGGCACGCACACGGCAGCACCGGCGGTGACAACGTCTCCCCGCAGCTGACGTGGTCGGACTTCCCCGCCGAGACGAAGAGCTTCACCGTGACCTGCTACGACCCCGACGCGCCGACCGGCAGCGGCTTCTGGCACTGGGTGCTGGTAAACGTGCCGGTCGACGTCACGCAGCTGCCCCGCGGCGCGGGTGGCGCGGCGGGCACCGACCTGGGTGGGGCGTTCTCGGTCCGCAACGACTACGGCGCGCAGGGCTACGGCGGGGCGGCCCCGCCGGCCGGTGACCGCCCGCACCGGTACGTCTTCGCCGTGCACGCCCTGGACGTCGACCGCCTGGACCTGACCCCCGACGCCACCCCCGCCTACGTCGGCTTCAACCTCACGTTCCACACCCTCGCCCGAGCGGTGATCCGCCCCACCTACCAGATCAAGGACTGACCCTCTCCCCCGCGATCTTGCACTTGCTGCCCCTGCATGCCCGACAAAGAGGGCGTAAGTGCGGCAGGAAGTGCAAGGTCACGGGGGTGGAGGAGCGGGGATCAGGCGGGGACGCGGGCCACGGCGAAGACGGACTGGCCGAATGGAGGGCGGATGCGCTGCTCGGCGGCCTTGGTGGCGGGGAGTACGAGGGTGTCGTACACCTTCACCATCGGGCCTTCCTTCGGCATCAGCCGGAAGACCTTGGTGGCCATGAAGTAGCCGAGCAGGCCCAGCGCGTTGGCGTAGTGGATCTTCTCGATGGTCAGGCCGGCCTCGGTCATCGCCGCCCCGAGCGTCTTCTTCGTGTAGCGGCGTACGTGGCCGGTGGCGATGTCGGCCGGGCTCATCGCGAACTGGAACGCCGGCACGATGATGATCACTGCGCCGCCGGGCCGGACCAGGTCGCGCATGCTGCGTAGCGCGCCCACGTGGTCCTCGATGTGCTCCAGCACGTTGTACGAGACCGCCGCGCTGTAGTCGCCCCGGTCGTCGTGCGGCAGCAGCATCTGCCGGACATCGATGCCAGGCCGGTCGGCGAGGCGCTCCTTGAGCTGCACCAGACGGTCCGGATCGGCCTCCGTGGCGGTGAACCGGGGCAGCCGCTCTGACCATTCCAGCGCGTAGTCACCGAGACCGCTACCGATCTCGATCGGGTCGTCACCGAGGTACGGCACCGCCAGTTCGACGAACCAGCGGCGGTGGTTGACAGCGGTTGCCAGGCCCTCCAGAACCTCGGACTGGACGCGCTGATCCCCAGTGATTTCTGCCATGCGTCGATTCCTCACGATATGAACTCGACCCGTGCCTGGACCGACAGAGTGAATCATCCGCTGGGACGGGCGAAGAATCGGGGCAGCGGGGTGGCCGAATTGCGGTCGGGGGTGGGCACGTGATCGGCGGTCGGCGAACCCGGCACATAGTACGGCAGTACCCCGAAACATGTCACGGCGGCGGGTTACGCTGACTACCCTCTGAATTGTCATGACTACTCCCGAATCGGACGCGCCCGGAGACGGCCCGGCCACCGCGTCGCCGGTGGAGAGGCCTGGCGGTCGTGGACGCTTGACCCGCAACGGGAAGTGGGTGGATCTGGCCGCCGTGCTGAGCTTCGTGGTGCTCGGCTTCTGGGTCACCGGGCGGCTCTGGCTGGAGCCGGGCAGCGCGGTGCGCGACAACCGCACTGATCAGTCGCAGTTCGAATGGATGATGGCGCACGGTGCGCGGGTGGTCACGCATTTCGCATACCCGTTCCATTCGGACCGAATGAACGTTCCAGACGGCGTTAACCTGATGGCTAATACGTCCGTATTATCCATTTCGCTGCCAATGACACCGGTCACCCTGCTCCTCGGGCCGCGCGCGGCATTCCTGCTTTTTCTGACCGCCGGAATGATTGCCACCGCCACTGCCTGGTACTTCCTGCTCTCCCGGGTCCTGATCGGCGCTCGCGGGCCGGCGTGGCTGGGTGCGGGCTTCTGCGCGTTCGCGCCGGCGATGGTGTCGCACGCCAATGCCCACCCGAACATCGTGTCGCAGTTCGTCGTCCCGCTGATCATCTGGCGCACGCTGCGGCTCGGTGAGCCGGGCCGCTGGCTGGGCAACGGCGTGCTCCTCGCACTGGTGATCGTCTGGCAGGCATTCCTCAACCTGGAGATCCTGCTGATGACCGCGATCGGGCTGGGCGTGATCGTCGGCGCGCTCGCCCTCGGCCGCCCGGATCTTCGATCGCGGGCCAGGCCCTTCCTCGCCGGCCTGGCCGTCGCCGCCGGGGTCGCCGGGCTGCTGCTGGCGTACCCGCTGTACGTGCAGTTCTTCGGACGCGGGGCCTACGCCGGGCTGTCCCGCCTGATCCGCGGCTACTCCAGCGATCTCGCCTCGTTCGCGGCGTACTCCCGGGAATCGCTCGCCGGCAACTCGCGCACCGCGGCGAACCTGGCCAAGAACCCCACCGAGGAGAACAGCTTCTTCGGCTGGCCGCTGCTGGTGCTGGTGGTCGCCCTGGTCTGGTGGTTGCGCCGCTCGGTCGTGGTGCTGGCGCTGGCCGCCCTCGGGCTGCTCTTCGCGGTGCTCTCGCTGGGCCGGGAGATCCGCTTCGACGGCCGGGGTACCGGTGTGCCGGGGCCCTGGGCGGTGCTGGAGAACCTGCCGATCCTGCACTCGGTGGTGCCGACCCGGTGGGCGTTGGCGATCACCCCGATCATCGGGCTGCTGCTCGCCTACGGTGTCGAGCACGCCCGCGAGCTGGCCCGCTCGACACCGACCGCCCGGCGGCAGATCCGCTTCGCCACCGCCACCGTGCTCACGATGGCCCTGCTGCCGATCCTGCCCACCCCGCTGCCCGTGGTCCGCCTCGACCCGATTCCCACCTTCGTGACCAGTGGGGCCTGGCGGCCCTACGCGGCTGGCGGGCACAGCGTGGTGACCCTGCCGCTGCCGGACACGAACTATGCCGAGCCACTGCGATGGTCCGCGGCGACCCGACTGGACATGCCGTTGGCGCGCGGCTACTTTCTCGGCCCGGACACCCGGCCGAGCGCGGAGGCGCCGCGGATCGCGCTGTTCGGCGCACCACCCCGCCCGACCAGCAGCTTCTTCGCCACCATCCAACGCACCGGTGCGGTGCCGCCGATCACCCCGCAGAGCCGCATGGAGGCGGTCGACGACCTGCGCTACTGGCGGGCCGGCGTGGCCATTCTCGGTCCGCACGAGCACGCGGCGGCACTGCGGCGAGGGATGACCGAGCTGACCGGGATACAGCCGGTCTTCACCGGCGGGGTGTGGGTGTGGGACGTCCGGCCGTTGACCGACTGAGCGAGGCTCAGCCCTGGCGTACGCAGCAGCCCTGGCAGACCTTCGGGCTGGGCAGGGTGAAGGCGAGGCAGCAGGTGCGCCGCTGCACGCTCGGCTCGCCGGTCGGCCCCGGCACCAGCTCGACCAGGTCGGCCAGGTCGAGTGCGCCGAGCAGGGTGTCGATGGTCTGCACCGTCGAGCCGGGCAGCCCGTCCGTGGCCCGCAGGATGCCGTGCGCGATGCCGGAGGCGACCGAGCCGAGCAGCGTCCGGGTGCCCACGCGGACCTCCGCCTGGATCGCCGTGATGAGCGGGGCCAGGTGGGCGTCGAGCAGCGAGGCGCGCAGCGCGGCCAGCAGCTCCGCCTCGCCGGCGACGACCCGCACCTCAGGACGGCCGGCGAGCGCCAGCGGGTCGCTCGGCAGCACCGCCACGGTGGTGCTGCGGCGCAGGCCCAGGGTGAGCAGCGGCCGGTGGTCCTCGAAGTGGATCAGCACGTCAGACGGGTCGAGCAGGGGCACCCGCCGGGCCGAGGCCCAGCCGAGCACGACCGGCAGCGCCGTCCAGTAGCTGTAGGACTTCCAGGCCAGCGCGGCGCAGGCGTGCGGGGTGCCGCCCCAGCGCAGGGTGGCCGCACGCAGGAGTTCGGGAAGCCGGCTGCCGTCGATCAGGGTGGTCGCGGGCGCCCAGCCGAACTCGTCGTCGACCAGCAGGCCCCGTGCGAGCCCGGGCAGGTCGTCGGTGCCGAACATGGCGCGCATCGCCGCGGTGACGGGGGCGAGCGGCGGGACGGCCACGTCCTGCCTCGGCATCACCGCTGTCACCGTGTCATCCCCCGTCTGCGTGACCGAGGAGCTGACCCCGGAGGACGAACCTGCCGTCCTGAGCTAAGGCTAGCCTAACCACGGCCGCAGGTCTAAGGGAAGCCTCACCTCGGTCGGATCGGAAGCCGCAGGTCACTGCCACTTCCGGCGGGAGCGGACCCCACGCTCCGGCGTACTACCCGGCTTCTGCCCTGGAAAACGCTGGCGCAGCATTGATGGCGGTCGGTGGATTGTCAAGGAGTGTGTCGGCAAGGTGCCAGATGCGTGTGCGTTTCGGCACGGAACGTGAAACTGATACTCCCGGCCACGAGGAAGCCGATGACGACCTCACCCCTCGAACGGGCTGCCGATTCCTTCGCGGCCGAGCTAGCCCGCCAGCGGACAGGGCGGGGGCTGTCAAAGAAGCAGTTGGCCGTCCTGATGGGGTTCGACCCGTCCTATGTCAGCCACGTCGAGGGGCGCCGGCACCGCCCAACCGAGGACTTCGCCCGCCGCGCCGAGGCCGTCCTGGAGGCCAGCGGCGCGATCTGGCAGCGCTTCCGGGAGTACGACGAGCTACGGCACGCACGCGCCGGTCAACCGCACCGCGAGCCGCACCTGCCCGGCCAGTGGCTGCCACCCGGCACCGGCCTCGTCGTGGAACGGGAGCTGGCCACCCTCGCCTACACCGACGCCGGCTACCGGTGCGTCATCCACCGTGAGCTGTACAACGCCGGCACCGAGCCGGTCACCCGCTACCTGGTCCGGGTCGCCGTCGACCGCTACCCGAACGACCCCGGCCGCTCCAACCGGCACCACCGGGAGCACCCCCTCACCTTCGCCGAGCTGCAACTACAGGCCCGCCGGGATGACGACGGCGGCGACCCGGAGCCGATGCACTGGCGGGCCAAGCACGACCGGGACGCGTTCAAGGAGATCTGGCTGCTCTTCGAGAACGGTGAGCGGCGGTTCCCGCTCTACCCCGGCGACCGGGCCACCATCGAGTACGCGTACAGCGTCGGGCAGGAGAAATGGGGCCCCTGGTTCCAGCGGGCCGTCCGGCTGCCCACCCGCCAGCTCGCCGTACGCCTGGACCTGCCGGCGGCGCTCGACCCGCAGGTCTGGGGCGTGGAGACCTCGCTCTCGGCGGAGGAGGGCCCGCTGCGAACGGCGCCGCAGCGACACGACGAGGGCGACCGGGCGATCTTCGACTGGCACACCGACGACCCGCCGCTGAACGCCCGCTACCGGATGCAGTGGCGATTCCGCGCCCGACCGGATACCGACCCGGACGTCGGCCCCGGCGGGGCCCGGGTCCGGCCCAGCGACCGGATGCGCGGGATCGGCATCGTGCAGCGCGGCGCCGACCTGCTCCGCCAGCGCGGCCGCCCGTTCGACCTGCCCGGCGAGGAACAGGCGGCCCGGGACGTGGTCGACCGGCTCAACACGGCCCTGGCCCGCCTCGACGAGCTGCACCCGTTCAGCAAGGGGGTGGGCATCGCCGCCCCGCAGCTCGGCATCGGCCGGGCGGCGGCCGTGGTCCGGCCACCCGACCGGTTGGCGGAGCCGGTCGTGCTGCTCAACCCCCGGGTGGTCGACGCCTCCCCGGACACCGACGAGCAGTACGAGGGATGCCTCTCCTACTTCGACCACCGCGGTCTGGTGCCCCGGCCGCTGCGACTGGACGTGGAGCACGCCCAGTGGGACGGCAGCCGGATCATCACCTCGTTCGAGTTCGGCATGGCCCGGCTGGTCGCGCACGAGATCGACCACCTGGAGGGCCGGCTCTACGTCGACCGGATGGCGCCCGGGGTGCCACTGGTGCCGGTGGAGGAGTACCGCGAGACCGGGCACCCCTGGCGTTACTAGGACGGGGACCGGGGCGCGTGCCCCAGGGGGCAGGGGCACGCGCCCCGGTGTGGGGGGAGGAACGTCTAGAGGTCACCGAAGGTGTCGTACCGGATGTGCGGCGGCGGCACCTCGTCCGCGGCCAGCACCCGCAGAGTGGACCGGACCATCCGGGCCGAGCCGGAGACGTAGCAGTCGTGCGTGGTCCACGGGCCGTACCGGGCCACCACGTCCGCGACATCGCCCAGCTCGCCGTCGAAGTCCGGGTCCTCGCTACACGCGGCGGTGACGGACAACCACGGGTGTACGGCGACCAACTCCTGCAACCCGGCCAGGCCGTACAGGTCCGCCGCCTGCCGGGCACCGTAGAAGACGTGCACCCACCGGGTCCGGTTGCAGGTGGCCAACTCCTCCACCAGCGCCTTGATCGGCGCCAACCCGACCCCACCGGCCACGCAGAGGATGTCCCGGTCAGAGGAGCGGTCCAGTGTCATCGACCCCATCGGCGCGGCCAGCCGGAGCAGGTCACCCGGCCGCACCCGACGGACCAGCGCGCCGGACACCCAGCCGGCCCCGGGCGCCCGCACGTGGAACTCCAGCACGTTGTCGTCGTTCGGGGCGTTCGCCACCGAGTACGTCCGCCACACCCGCGGGTGGTGGCGCGGCACCTCCAGGCTGACGTACTGGCCGGCCCGCCAGACCAGCGGATGCTGCAACGCCCGGCAGGTCAGCACGGCGATGTCCGGGCCGTACCGCTCGTGGGTCAGCACCTCGGCGTGCCAGAACGGCGGGTTGTCATCGTCCGCCGCCCCGGCCACCATCTTCGCGGCGATCGCCGCGTACGCGTCCCGCCACGCCTGGTCGTACTCCAGGTTCCAGCCATCACCGGCGGTGCTGCGCAGCGCATCCAGCAGAGCCAGGCCCATCGTCGCGTAGTGCCGCTCATCGACGTGGTACTTGCGGTGATCGCGGCCCAGCGCCCGGAGGAACTCGTCGAAGCTCTCCGGGTCGTCGACGGTGTGGATCGCCGTGATGATCGCTTCCAACAGGCGGTCGCCCTGGCCGGTCATCTGCACCGGGAAGAGCTGCCGCAGAGCGGGGTCGAGCAGGAAGAGCCGGGCGTAGAAGTGGCCGCTCAGCCGGTCCCGGTGCTCCTCGACCAGGGTCCAGCTCTCCTTCAGCAACCGCGCGACGTTGTCCACCGGGGCGCTCCTTCTCCAGACGGCAGCGGATCGGGCACCCATAGAATCTCCACGGAGCGTGCACACCGGTCGCACAGAATGTGCGATCGGTTCACGCCGGCCGGTCGGCGGTGCCGCCGGTGCCACCCGTCGGGCAGAGTGGGGCGGTGACCGTAGAGCTGACCCGCCCGGTGTCCCGCCGGCTGCTGGGGACCGAGACGCTGTTGGTCCTCGGCCTTTCCCTCGGCCAGTCAGCGGTCTACGCGGTGGTCTCGATCATCGCGAAGCTGACCGCCGACGGTCCGCTCTCCAAGCAGACGGCCTCGCTGAACACCTCGGCGTCGGCCCGACCCTGGCTGGACCTGACGTACCAGCTGCTCGGCATCGTCTTCGCGCTGCTGCCGGTGCTGCTCGCCGTACACCTGCTCACCCGCGACCCCGGCGACCCGGTGCGGACCCTCGGCCTGGACGCCCGGCGGCCCGGCCAGGACCTGGCCCGCGGCGCCGGCCTGGCCGCGCTGATCGGCCTGCCCGGGCTGGCCCTGTTCTGGGTGGCAGCCCAGCTCGGCATCAACGCCACGCTGGTGCCGGCGTCGCTGCCCGACGTCTGGTGGGCGGTCCCGGTGCTGATCCTCGCCGCCGTGCAGAACGCCGTGCTGGAGGAGGTGATCGTGGTCGGCTACCTGGTCACCCGGCTGCGCCAGCTCCAGTGGCGGCTCGCCGCGATCATCGCGGCCAGCGCGCTGCTGCGCGGCTCGTACCACCTCTACCAGGGCTTCGGCGCGTTCGTCGGCAACGCGGTGATGGGCGTCGTGTTCAGCCTCTTCTACCTGCGCACCCGGCGGGTGCTGCCGCTGATCATCGCGCACACCCTGCTCGACGTGGTGGCCTTCGTCGGGTACGCATCGCTGCCGAAGGAGTGGTTCGACTGGCTGTGACCGGTCAGCCCGTCACCGGGGCGGCCGGGGCCCGCCGGTAAACGGCCACCGCCCGGGCCGCGAGCCGGTCGGCCGCCGCCGCGTCACCCAGCGCCGTGGCGAGCACCGCCGCGCCCGGCAGCAGCCGGGACGCCAGTCGCAACGCCAGCCACCCGCCGGCCTGCGCCGTGAGTGGTGCGGCCAGCCGCCACGCGGCCTCCGCCGCCCGAGCCCACGTCCCGTCCGCCGGGTCGCCCGCCGCCCGCGCGGCGGCCAACGCGGCACGCGCGCTCGCCGTGTCCGGGTGCACCTGCGTGAGCACCAGCAACTCGGCCGCCCGGTCGGGATGCGCCGGGTCCTGGCCGTACGCCGCCGCAAGGTGCAGCACCAGGTTCGAATGGGTCCAGAGCACCGAGGTCAGCTCGGCCAGCGGCGCGAAGAGCCCGGCCAGCGCGGCGGCCGCCCCGCCCGCGCCCGCCGAGCGCACGAACCGCCGGGTGGCCAGCCGGGCCAGGCCGTCCGCCGGGGCATCCGGGTACCTGGTTCGGAGCCGCTCAGCCCAGTCGGCGGCGGCGGGGCCGAGTGACCGCACCGCGGCGAGGGCCAGCAGCTCCGGGGCGAAGCCGGGGTGGTCCAGCAGGCGGGCGGTGACCGCCCGCAGCTCCGATTCGGGGGTACGCGACGACGCCGGCATGACGTGGTGCGCGGTGTCCCGCTCGTCGTGGTGCGAGCTGTCCCTCTCGTCCGGAGCGGTCTGCTGTTCGGCGGGTTGAGCCGGGGCTGTCGGGGTGGGGTCGTCGGGCATGGCTGTGGCCGGTGCCTGCTCGGCCGGGGGTTGCGGTGTGGGTGCGGGGACGGCCTTCTTCGGGGTAGCGCTCTTCCGGGCGGACGTCGCTCGCTTGGTCGGGCTCGTCGCTCGCTTGGTGGGGGCCACCGCCGGAGTGATCGGGGTGGCGGTCCCCTCGTTGGGGGTCGCCTCCAGGGCGGTTGGGCTCGCGGACCGCTTGTTAGGGACCATCGGGGCGGTCGGGGGCGCGTCGGACGACGGCGCTGTCGTGCTGGATGCCTCGACCGACGCCCCGGCTGCCTTCTTGGTGGCGGCCTTGCGGACGGGGGTGGCGCGGCTGGTCCGGGATTTCGGAGTCCGGGTCGGCGGGTCCGCCGGCTGCTCCGGGCTGACCTCGGGTGCTCGCTCGTCCGCCGAAGCCACCGAGCTGCCCGGGCCGGTCGGCTCGGTGGTGTTGAGCCGCTCGCCGCTTCCCGTCTCGCGGTCTGTCGGCCCCGGCTCCGCGCCGCTCGCTGCCTCTCGCTCTCTTGGGCCCCGCTGTTCGACGGTCCGAGCGTCCGACGAGCTTGGCTGGTCGGCGGGCGTTGGGCCGCTCCTGGCGGCGGGCGTCGGAACCGGCTGTCGGGGCAGTGGAAGGTCCGGATCCGGAGGTTGGAAGAGCACTGCCGGCGCGGCCTTGGCCCGGCGAGGGCGCTGGCCGCTTGGAGTGGTCGAGGCCACTGTCGGCCCGGATGTCGGTGCCGCCGCGTCCACCGACTGCTCGTCGGTCGGTGGCGTGAAGGTCGCACGCGGGGGGCGCCGACGCGCCCGGTCAGCAGGCTCTCGGCGGGTCGGCTCGCTGGGCGGCTGCTCTTGCATATCGATGGAGCGTAGTCCCGATCACGCCGCCGCACAGCGTTGAATCACGGGGGCCGGCGGCCCCGGTGGGCGTACCGAGGAAGTCGCTTTGCTCCCTGTGGGTGGCGACCTGTATTCTCGGGCGCGGTGGTCTGCGGGCCACCAGGGAGACTTCGCCTAGTCTGGTCTATGGCGCCGCACTGCTAATGCGGTTGGGGTCTTAAAGCCCCTCCCGGGTTCGAATCCCGGAGTCTCCGCGCGAAAGCCGGGTGTGTACACTGGCTGAGCACCTGCGCCCGTAGCTCAATGGATAGAGCATCTGACTACGGATCAGAAGGTTAGGGGTTCGAGTCCCTTCGGGCGCACAAGATCAAGAGGCGTCTGACCTGCCAAAAGGCGGTCAGGCGCCTCTTGTCGTGCCGTGCCGATGGACGCATTGGTCCTCGAATGGTGCTCGTACGACGAGGCTGTCCTACGTCCCGGCCTGTCCGTCTCCGTCGGTGTAGCCGCTGCCGGGTCCGATTGAAGGACTCGATCGCGATGCGGGTAGACGAGGGGGAGCCGTCCGCTTGTAGTGGTACGGCATCCCGGTGGACGTCCCCGACCGTCGCGCCCTGGACGCCTACGGGCTCGCGCTGGATTTGGCGCTTCACTGCTTCGGCGCGAAAGCATCACTCAGGCGCCGACGCACGGATTAGGAAACCGATGCTCTATCCCCTGAGCTACGAGGGCGCGAGGGCCCAGCTTACCTGCCAGCGGATACCCACGAGTGCCCAGGAGCGCCCGTCCGCGCTCACCGCTGCCAGCCGCCGTTGCTCCGACCGGTGGAGCAGACACCGAGCATGCGATCATTGGCCGGCAACGCCCGGTAACAACCGCTGCCCAACACTGACCAGAGCTACCCGGGCATGCTTACGACTCACCGAGCACATTCCGAGCGCTACCGTCGGTTGTGCTCGTTCATGCCTAGCCTCGGCCCTTCGTTAAGGGCTGCGCGGCGGCGGTCGCGGGAACGCGAAAGTGCCTTCTGATCTGGAACGATGTGACTTGTCTAGGGTCTC
>NZ_JBEXIK010000057.1:0-39817 GCF_040608515.1 Micromonospora sp. NPDC005173 | reverse complement strand
CGACGGGGCGCAACCGCTTGTGACGCATGGCGGCATGCGCGACGCTGGCGGCATCCGCTGCGTCAGTCTTGCGGGAGCCGCCGGTGTCCAGCAGCTGAGCTCGCGCTGCGAGGGTGGCCGGCACGTCGACGACGTCCTCGCCTGCTGCGGCCAACAGTTGCGCGATACCGCGTCCCAACCCGGCTGCGCCTTCGACCGCGAAGCGACGTTCAGGCCAGCTGGCGGCCCAGCCGGTCAGCGTCTTGTATGCCGCGGCGTTGACGGTGGTCCGCCGAGTCGCGAGGAGTTGGCCAGTCTTGTCGAGGGCGACGGCGGTCCAGGAGGACTTGTGCGGGTCGATGCCGATCGTGATCACGGAGAGCCGGGGTTCCTTCCATCAGGCGAACGAGGAGCATCGCCGTGGCGGGCAGCCTGACTTGAAGAAATTCTTGAGCACGCCTCTGTTGAGCCACGCCACGGCCGGGCGCCGGCCAGCGGCGGCACGCTCTTGAAGAGCCAGCCCGAGGGCGGCAAGGGGTATGCGAGCCAGTGCCAACCGGCGCCCTGACGCTACGGGCTGCAGACCCCAGCGCCTGAACCCAGTAAACAAGTCAGGGGACTGCCCGGCTCAAGGTAGCGCTGCCCTCCCGTCGATGAACACCGTCGGGCCGATCCGGGCCAGACTTGCCGGGCACGGCGGCTACATCGCGATCCAGGCCATCCCCGGTGTCGGCCCGGTGCTGGGGGCGGTGTTCGTCGCCGAGATCGGCGAGGTCGACCGGTTCGGCGGCCCGGCGCAGCTGACCTCGTGGGCCGGGCTGACCCCGCGCCACCGCGAGTCCGACCTGGTCGTGCACCGGGGACGGATCACCAAACAGGGCTCGACCCTGGTCAAGCCCCTGCGGGGGTGGGCCTACGGCCCAGCCGTTGACCCCGGCACCGCACACACGCCTGCCCGAAACCCATCGCCGGAACCGAAAAAATCAACGTCAGCCGGTCAAAATCCCAGCCTTGACCGGCCCCGCTCCTTCATGGATGACACAGAGGGGTACCAGATCCGGACGTGCCGAGTACTCGTAGGCAATGCCGGCTAGGGTGCGTCGCAGAATTCGGGCTCGTGGCCGTAGTGAGCGAATGAAGAGGGTTGGTCAGCCTGGGGCAAGGAGGCAGAACTCGCTACCTTCCGGGTCGGCGAGGACGGTCCACGGGACATCGTTTTGACCTAGGTAGATGGCGGTGGCGCCGAGAGTCCGCAGTCTGGCCGCCTCGGCCTCCAGGTCGTCACCCGGGTATGGGCGGACGTCGAGATGGACGCGGTTCCACACGGTCTTCACGTCGGGTGTGCGGAGGAACTGCAGATATGGGCCGACGCCCTTGGCGGAGTGGTCGATTGCGGTCACCGGCGCGCCGCTGCCGCCGTGGTGACCAGTCGCCCCCGGTCGGCGCCGCGAGTCGTACTTCGTCTCCCGGCAGGATCGCGGCACCCCCGCCCGCCTCGCCACGCTCACTATCCGAGATCAACTGGAACAGGGTGGTAGGGCACCGCCGTTCGAGCGGGCGAGCGGCGGGACAGTAGGTGTCCGGTCAGTGCGGCGGCGAGGCCGGCCAGCCCGGCCGCCGCGAAGCCGCCCGCCGGCACGGAGAGGTCGATCGCCACGCCGACGAGCGGGGATCCGAGCGCGAAACCAGCGCTCTGCGCTGACGATTGCAGACCTGTCGCCTCACCCCGCACGGCGGCCGGCGCCAGCCGGCTCACCGCGTCGGCCACCGTGGCAAGGGTCGGCGCGGTGAGTAGCCCGCTGCCGACGACGGCCACGCACAACCAGGGCCAGTCGTGGGCGAGCCCGGCGGGAATCGTCACAAGCCCGAGCAAGCCGAGCAGCAGCCACGTGGGCAGCGGCCGGGTCAGTGCGCCGTAGAACAGTCCGCCGACGACGGACGACACGCCGAACACCACTACGACCACGGCAGCCCAGGACACCTGACCTGCTTCTTGCAGCGTGGCGACGATGGCGAGGTCGACGCCGCTGAGCAGCGTCGTCGTGCCGAACGCCATCGTCAGCGTGGCGATCATTCCGGTGCCCAGCCACTGCCTGCGCGGGGGCCGTCCGGCCGCGCCGGCATCCGCCTCGGCATCGGCACGCACCGGGGGGTTGAGCAAGGCGATTCCGGCTCCGCCGGCCACGATCGCGGCACCGACCCCCCACGCCACCACATCGGGGGACATCGTCGCCGCACACAGGATCACCACCGCCGGGCCCACGATGTACGACAGCTCGCCCTGCACCGATTCCAGCGCAAACGCGGCCCGGCGCTGCTCCGTTGTCGTCATCGCGGCGATCGCCTGCCTGCTCACCGCCTGGGCCGGCACCATCAGCAGACCCGCCACGAAGCTGGCGACCAGCAGGAACCCATACGGCAGGATCGGCACGCTCAGCCAGAACACGACCTGCACTACGACGGTTACCAGCAGCACGGTGCGCGGGCCCCGCGAGTCGATCATGCGGCCGAGCAGCGGCCCGCCCAGCGCCACTCCGGCGGTCAGGGCCGCGGCGACCCCGCCCGCTGCCGCGTAGCTCAGCTCCAGGCCCAGCACGACATACATCGTCAGCGCCATCACGTCAGCCGTGATCGCGGCCCGGGCGAGCAGCGAAACGCCCAGCAGCGATGCCATCCCTGGCACGGCGAGCACCTGTCGGTAACCGGTCACCAGCGTGACGTTAAGTCATCCCTCACATCATAAGAAGTGGGCAATTTGTTGGAGCTGGCATAATGAATGCTTATGGCCAGGGATCTTGAGACCGCGTTGCTGCGGTCGTTCGTCACCGCCGTGCGGGCGGGCAGCATCAGCCGCGCCGCGACCGCGCTCGGACATACCCAGCCCGCGCTCAGCCAGCAGTTGCGCAAGCTCGAGAGCGTTGTCGGCCGTCCGCTGCTTTACCGGTCGCCGTCTGGCGTCTCGCCGACCCGGGCGGGTGAGGAGCTCCTGCCGTACGCCGAACGCATTCTCTCGCTCTCCGCACAGGCACTCACCGAAACCGGACGCGCGCTTACCGGCCACTGCGTCGTCGGGTTGCTCGAAGACCTCGCCGCGTCCCAGCTTCCGCAGGCCCTCGCCGACCTCGCCCGGCTGCACCCCGGCGCGACGCTGGAGGTGCTCAGCATTTCCAGCGCCGCGATGCGGGAGGCCTACGACGCGGGCCGCGTCCAACTCGTGCTCGACGCGGTGCCGGACGTTCCCGGGCCGCCGCGCTGGACGGTACGCCGCCCGCTGGTCTGGGCTATCGGCCAGGGTGTGGACATGGCTGCCGATCCGCTGCCGGTGGTGCTGTTCTCGAACCCGTGCTCCTGGCGTACGTCAGTGCTGGAAACGCTGGAACGTGCCGATCGGCGCTGGCGGGTGGCGTTCGAAAGCAACAGCCTGATCGGTGTGCTCGCCGCGGTACGGGCCGGGCTCGGCGTCGCGGCGCTCATGCCCGCGAACCTCGAACCGGTCATGGCCTGCCACGACGCGGACGCCCTGCCCACCCTGCCGGACGTCGAACTCGGTCTCGCACGGCACCCACGGACCGAAGGTAATCCGCTGATCGATGCCGTGGAGACCGCGCTACGTCGCATGGTCTGAGCACGAGCCCGTCGAGACCCCGAGCATGTCGTGCCCACCTTCGAACGCACGCACATCGGCTACTTGTTTCATTGACCTGCGACCGTGGCCCGGCCGGGCAGACCTCGCTGGGTGGCTCTCGAAGCACCGGGGTCGGGCACGGACAATACCGTTCGTGCCCGACCCCGGGTGCGTTAGCTCAGCCCGCGCCTGTGCCTACCGGCGCGGCCGGCCGTTGCCGTCCAGCCACGGGTCCTCCGGCCGCGGCCGGTCGAACGTGGGGCGTGCCTCCGTCCAGTGGCCGCGGGTGAAGTCGGGCACCTTGACCGACTTGAAACCCTTGCCCTTCAGCGACTCGTGGCTGAGCGGGATTACCGAGCACCACGCCGCCGAGTCGTAGACGTCGATGTCCGGGGTCATGCCCAGGCGCATCAACTGGACCATCCGGAAGATGGAGATGAAGTCGCCGCCGCCGTGCCCACCGTACTGGCTGGCCAGGTTCTGCAGGGCCGGCCAGATCCAGTGGTCGTGCTGGTTCATGATCGTGCTGAAGGCACTGCCGGTCCGCCACGCGTGGTTCGTGTGACCGAGCGACTCCAGGTAGATCCGGGCGTTGTCCAGTTCCAGGGAACCCCGGGTCCCGGTGAGCGTGGTCTCCCGGCTGTACGGGTGGGGCGAGTTCACGTCGTGCTCGACCCGGATGAACCGGTCGTTGACGGTCTTGATGAAGACCTGCTTGCGGTCCCCGGAGATGTAGGGATCGTCGTCCCAGGACGGGTGGTCCGCGCCGACCCGCGGGTCCTCCTCGCGGAACAGGGCCAGCGCCTTGGGCCGCGAGGCGACCGCGACGAGTTCGTCGAAGCGGTCGCCGCGGTTGATGTCCAGGCAGGCCGAGACCGGCCCGAGCCCGTGCATCGGGTAGTGGGCGGCGTTCATCCGGGTTTGCCAGCGCCGCCGCCAGTGCTCCGGGTAGTACGCACCCCCGAAGGTGTACGGCCAGCGCAGGTCGTGGACGTATCCACCGGAGGCGTGCTGCAACTCGCCGAAAAGCCCCGCCTTGGCCATGTTGAACATCTGCATCTCGGGGCGGAAGTAGTTCACGTTCTCCAGCAGCATGCAGTGCTTGCCGGTGCGCTCGGAGGTACGGACCAGGTCCCAGATGTCGTCCAGGTGCGGCGCGATCGGCAGCTCGATGGCAACGTGCTTGCCGTGCTCCATGGCCGCCTTGGCCATCGGGTGGTGCCACTCCCACGGCGTGGCGATATAGATCAGGTCGATATCGTCACGGCGGACGAGCCGCTCGAAGTCCTCCTCGCCGTTGGAGTAGCCGACCGGCTCCTTGTCCTGGAAGCCCTGGGCCATGACTCGGCTGATGGTCTCCGCGACGTGGTCGGGCCGGATGTCGCAGACCGCGGTGATCGTGGAGACGGCGGCCCACCGCATGGCCTGGTCTCCGCCGCGGTTGCCAAGGCCGATGATGCCGACGCGCACCTCGTCGAAGCCCTCAAAGGGCACGTTGGCCATGGACTTCTCTTTGCCCTTGATCCGGGCAGGTTCGGCCGCGGGCGCCGCACTGGCCGCCGCGCCCGGCAGTAGGGCACCGCCCAGTCCGGCCGCGGCGCCCAGCGCGCCCACGCCCTTCAGGACGTTGCGCCGCGACGGGTGGGATCTGGCTGCCTCGGTGGACTCGCTCGGGATGGCTTCGTTGGGACTCACGTGGATCAGCTCCTCTGCGGGAATGTGACGGGTCACGCGAAATTTCAAGCAGTATCGATCACTCCACTTGCGAGCGCAATGGTCGATCAGAGATCTTCTGCTTGAAGGTGATCGTTTGACGCACGATCCAGGCACAATTGCTTAACCATGCTGGCGGACGCGAGAGGTCAGTCAGCACCGGACCACCTGGCCCGGCTACCTCCGGCACCCTGGCCCGGGTGCCTAGCGGTCAGCCGTCGAGGATGACCGACCGGGACAGATTGCGCGGCTGGTCCGCGTCGAGCCCTGCTGCCCCGGCCCGCAGCAGGCACAACTGTTGGACGCGGACCAGATCGGCGAGCGGATCCACCTCGGACCATTCGAAGTGTCCGCCAGTGGCCCGGACCTGGTCCGCCAGGCCGACGGGAACCTCTCCGAGCGCCCAGACGACTCGGCCGGCCCCGGTGATGCTGAGCGGACCGTGCCGGTACTCCATGGCGGGGTAGGACTCGGTCCACAGTTGGGTCGTCTCGCGTAGCTTCAGGGCCGCCTCGTGCGCGAGCCCGACCGTCCAGCCGCGTCCGAGGAAGGTGATCTGGTCGGCCGTCGCGGCCGGGCTCGTCGCGTCGACGCCACGATCGAGAACCTGCCGTGCCTGTTCGGCGACCGGACGTAGGTCGTGACCGAGGGCCGCCCGCAACAGCGCGAGCGTGGTCGTCGCGAAGCGAGTCTGTACGACCGAACGCTCGTCGACGTCGCTGAGCACGACCGGACGGGCCATGCTCACCGCCGGTGATGTCGCGTCGGCGGTGATGACGGTGGTCGGCGCGCTGTCCCGGCGCTGCTTGAGGACGTCGAGCACCTCGGTCGTGGTGCCCGAGCGGGTAATGCAGAGCACCCGGTCGTAGCCACGGCCGAGTTGGTGTTCGCTGGCCGGCCACGCGTCGGTGATGCCCTCGCCGGCGCTCTCGCGCAGGGCCGCGTAGGCCTGGGCGACGAATAGCGATGTTCCACATCCGAGCACCGCGACTCGCTCGCCGGGCTGCGGAAGGTCCATCGCCACGGAGGGCAGCACGTCCAAGACACGGAGCCAGTCATCCGGCTGGGTCTTGATCTCGGCCGCCAGGAAGGTTCCTTCACTCATCGGGTGCCTCGTCCTCGTGGTTCATGCGAGCGGGTTTGGAGGGCCTCCAGAATGGAGCGATCTGATCAAGTCTGTCAAGAAAGTCACGGAATCAGTCAGGAACACGCATCGAGGCCCGGGAGGGACCGTCCACGACCGGAGCAGCAGTTACAGCGGAAGGCCTTGACGTTGCTCGGGACGGCAACGCAGAATTCCCCCAGCGGCGGCTTGATCGTGGAAGATTCCGACCAGAACCAGTCACGAACGATCACAGCCAGCCAGGATTCCGATCACGACTTTGGCGATGTCCTTGCGCCGGTGGAGGCGGATATGAAGAGATTCGTGCGTTCGTGGGCAGCCGTAGCGGTTGTCGGCCTGGCGCTGACAGGTTGCGGGTTCGGCGGCGACGACGGGCAGAGTGAGGGCGGCAGCACGCTGTCGTTCCTTGTGCCCAGCTACAGCGACGGCACCAAGGCGCTCTGGGAGGGCATCATCGCCGACTTTGAGGCGGCTCACCCGGACATCAACGTGGAGCTCGAGATCCAGTCCTGGGACAACATCAACGATGTTGTCCGTACCAAGGTCCAGTCGAACGCCGCACCGGACATCCTCAACATCGACGCCTTCTCCGGTTTCGCGGCGGACGACCTGTTGTACTCCGCCGACGAAGTGGTCTCGGCGAACACCGTGGCGGACTTCCAGCAGTCCTTTGCGGACAACGCCTCGATCGACGGCACCATGTACGGCCTGCCACTGATCGCCTCGGCCCGCACCATGCTCTACAACACCGAACTGTTCGAGCGGGCCGGCGTCACGGCACCGCCGAAGACGTGGGACCAGCTGCTCGACGCGGCGAAGAAGGTGGCCAGTCTCGGCGACGGCGTCTACGGCTACGGTATGCCGCTGGGCAGCGAGGAGGCCCAGGCGGAGACTTCAATCTGGACCTTCGGCAACGGCGGATCGTGGACCAACGGGTCGACCATCGCGGTCAACACCCCCGCGAACCTCGAAGCCGTCACGTTCATGAAACGGATGATCGACGAAAAGGCCACCCAGCCCGACCCCGGGGCGTCCGACCGGACCCCCATGCTGGACGTGTTCATCCAGGGCAAGATTGGCATGGTGGTGGCGCTCCCGCCAACCGTCAGGCAGATCGCGGAGAAGAACCCGAGCCTCAAGTACGCGAGCGCGCCGATTCCCACCAAGGACGGTCAGCCGATGACCCTCGGGGTCGCCGACCACCTGATGGCGTTCAAGAACGAGGGTGACAAGCAGGAAGCGCTCAAGACCTTCCTGGACTACGTGTTCAGCGCACCGGTCTACACGAAGTTCGTCGACACCGAGGGATTCCTGCCCACCACCAAGTCCGGTGCAGCGGCGCAGGCGGGCAAGACGGAGATCGCGAGCTTCCTCGAGGTCCTGCCGAACGCCAGGTTCTACCCCAGCACGAACCCGCAATGGGCGGCGACCCAGGGCGCGATGCAGAGCCTGATGGGACAGATTGGGCAGGGCAAGGATCCCAGGGCGGTGCTGGATGAAATTCAGGCCAAGGCCAACGGCTAGCCTGCGCGGTTAACGAATGATGACCAACCAACTGGTGGAAGTGCCGGCACCCGCGGTCTCGGCGCGTCGTCAGGCACGCCGGGACCTGGTGGCGGCACTTCCATGGCTGTTGCCGACGCTGACGCTGATTGTCACTATCGTCCTGTTCCCGGCCGGCTATCTGGTCTGGACCTCGACCCGGGACGTGTCGCCAGTCGGGGTCGACCGCGGCTCGGCCGGGTTCGACAATTATGTGACGCTGTTCGACTCCCCCGCGTTGGGTAGGGTGCTGCTCAACACCGCGATATGGGTGGTCGGCGTCGTCGTGGTGACGCTGCTCGTCTCGATGGCGCTCGCGCAATTCCTTGACAAGGCCTTCCCTGGACGCCGACTGGTTCGACTCGCGGTCATCGTTCCGTGGGCGGCCAGTGTCGTGATGACGTCTACCGTCTTTTACTACGGACTCGATCCCTTTTACGGCGTCATGAACCAGTTCCTGGTCGACCTCGGGATTTTGGATACCGGGTTCGGCTTCACCCGACAGCCGGTGCCGGCCTTCCTGGTGGCCATGGGAGTGGCGGTGTTCGTCTCGTTGCCGTTCACCACGTACACGATCCTCGCCGGGCTGCAGATGGTGCCGCGCGAGGTGGTGGAAGCCGCCTCAGTGGACGGCGCCGGCTCGGTGCGGACCTACTGGAGCGTGATCTTCCCGGTCCTGCGGCCAGCGATCGCGGTCGCCGTGCTGATCAACATCATCAACGTCTTCAACTCGCTGCCCATCCTCCGCACGCTGACCGGCAGCATTCCCGGGTACGACGCAGACACCACCACTACGTTGATCTTCAAATACATCCAGCAGGACCGCCAGGTCGAGACGGCGAGCGCACTGAGTGTCGTGAACTTCGTCATCGTCCTCGCGGTCATCGGTATCTACCTCCGGGTTGTCCGGCCGATGAGGGACGAGTGAGCCTTGGCGACGACGGCAACGAGATCTCAGGGCGATGAGCGCGCCAAGAAATCGGTGCGCGCCAGCGGAGACAACGGTCGCACCCGGAGCCGTGGCGGGCAGCGCCACGGCCGCCGCCGATGGTTGATGACATTGGCCGGCGCGGTGGTGGCGTTGTTCTTCCTGGCACCCTACCTGGTGATGTTGATCGGCTCGTTCAAGCGGCACTCGGAGATCCTGCGCATTCCGGCCACATACCTGCCGACCGAATGGGTGCCATCGAACTACGCGTCGATGTGGTCCACGCCGGAGACGCCGCTCGCCTACAACCTCGTCTCCACCGTCATCATCTCTGCCTGCGGGACACTGCTGGTCCTGGTGGTGGCCATGCCCGCCGCCTATTACACGGCCAAGCACCGCTTTCCCGGACGACTGGCGTTCCTGCTCCTGGTGCTGGTGACCCAGATGCTCCAGCCGACCGTACTCGCGGCGGGACTGTTCCGGCAGTTCCTCGCGATCGGCATCGACGACACCTGGCTCGCTATGATCCTCGTCAACGGCGCGTTCAACCTCAGCTTCGCGGTGTGGATCATGCACAGCTTCTTCGCCGGGGTGCCCAAGGAGATAGACGAGGCGGCAATGATCGACGGTGCCAGCAAACTGCAGACGCTGCGGCGGGTAACCCTGCCGGTGGTCTGGCCGGGCATCGTCACCGCGATCATCTTCACGTTCGTCGCGTGCTGGAACGAGTTCGCGGCCAGCCTCGTCATCTTGACCACGGCGGAGAACCAGCCGCTGACCGTCGCCATCACAAAATTCGTCGGTCAGTACGATTCGGCGTGGCAATACGTCTTTGGAGTCTCTATCGTCGGCATCGTGCCCGTGATCATTCTCTTCGCGTTGGTTGAAAAGCGCCTGGTGGCAGGTCTCACGGCGGGGGCCATCAAGTGAGCACGGCCGAGGCCGCCACCGACCGGGCGGACGGCCGCGACCGCGCCCAGCGCCTGCAGGCGCTGCTCGACATCCTGGGCGCGCGCGGCAGGCTGTCCGTCGCCGAGGCGGCCAGCGCCCTGCAGGTCTCCGAGGCGACGGTCCGCCGGGACTTCACCACCCTGGCGGAGCAACAATTGGCGGCTCGGACGCACGGCGGTGTCGTGGCCACGTCCGTCTCGTACGACCTGCCGGTCCGCTACCGGGGCCGGGGCGACAACGGCGCCAAGGAGCGCATCGCCGCGATCGCCTGCGAGCTCGTCGAACTGGGCGACGTGGTCGCGTTCAACGGTGGCACCACCACGTCCGCGACGGCCCGACGCCTCGCCGCGCGGGTCGACCTCGCCCAGGCCGTTCAGCGGCCGGCCGTGACGGTAGTGACGAACGCACTCAACATCGCCACCGAGATGGTGCTGCGACGCCACGTCCGTACCGTCATCCTCGGCGGTGTGGCACTGCCCCAGTCGTACGAGCTGACCGGGCCGTTGGCGACGATGGTCCTGAACGAGCTGTGGCTCGACGTGCTGATCCTCGGGGTCGACGCGTTCTCCCCCGACGGCGGCACGTCCTGTCACGACGAGGGCGAGGCCGGCATCGACGCGACGATGGTCCGGCGGTCCCGTCGGGTCGTCGTCGTGGCCGGCTCGGAAAAGCTGGGCCGGCACTCCTTTGCCCGGATCTGCGACGTCAACGCGGTGGACGTCCTGGTGACCGACGACGGCGCGGACGCGAAGGTCGTCGCCGACCTACGTGCCGCCGGGGTCAACGTGCTGCTGGCCTGAGGCCGGCCCGGCGGGCCGGAGTTGGCGAGGTCGATGCGCCAGTCCATGTGGCTATCGTTCGCCAGGTATGCCCATTAGGGTCGGCGGCATGACGCCAGCCCTTGCCGCCAGCGCCTTCGACTCGCTGCGCCTCGACGCCGTGCCCGACCAGGAGGCGCTGCGCCGGGCCTACGAACTCCCCAGCGACGCGGCCGTGCGCAAGCAGATGACCGAACTCACCGAGCAGACCCGGCGGTTGATCGGCTGCTCGTCGCTGGTCCTGGTCGCCAGCGTGGACGCCGAGGGCAACTGTGACGTCTCCCCGCGCGGCGGCCCCGCCGGGTTCGTCGCCGTCCTGGACGCACGGACGGTGGCGATACCGGACGCGACTGGCAACAAGCGTCTGGACACCCTGCAGAACGTCATCGCGACCGGACGGGCCGGACTGCTGTTCATGATCCCGGGGCGCACCACGACGCTCAGACTGAACGGCCGGGCCTGCGTCTCCACTCGCCCCGATCTGCTGTCGCAGCTGACCGCCGTGGGCAAGCCGCCGGCCAGTGCGCTGGTGGTGGGAATCGAGGAGGTCTACCCGCACTGCCCCAAGTCGCTCCTGCGCACCGGGGTCTGGGAGCCGGAGAAGTGGCTGCCAGCGGACGCCCAGCCGACCTCGGCCGAGGTGACGCTGGCCCAGCTGCGGATGCCGGAGCTGACGATCGCTGACATCGAGCAGGCGGAGGCGGACTCGCTGAAGTACCGGTACGAGTAACGAGCCGCACAGCGATTGCGCCGAGCACCGCCCTTGTCAATCGGACCTTGACGACGGTCGGACGCTGCGGGGGCGGGTGGCGCTGGTCGCGATGAGGCCGTGGCGGGGTTGCGGCGCGTGCACCCCGGGCAGGCCCCGAGTGCCGCCGCCGGCGGCGGGAGTGTCGGCGCCTCACAGCCGGCGGCACCACCCCGCAGGCCTGGCCCGATTACCAGCGCTGGTCGAAGGCGCTTTAGGAGTACGGGCGGACCTCGGGAGCCTTCTAACCGCGCTCGTCCGGAGGCTGCTCTTTCGTCAGGTGGAGCAGCCAACCCTCACCGGTCCGGATGAGCGCGTATCGCCGACGGCCGGCGCCGCCGTTCAACGTGAACAGCATTCGACGCTCGGTGCGGTCGTGCTCCTCCCAGGTGCCGATGTCGGCGATCGACTTGTCGGCGTCCTCGTAGGTGAGGTGATCGAGGTGGTGGTCGGGCACGGCGATCGCGAGCCGGTTGTCGTCGGGACTGTCCGGCAGGCCGCGAGGCACCGCCCAGGAGCGCAGCACACCGTCCTCCTCGAGCCGCAGGTCAAAGTGCGGTCGTGGTTTGCGGTGGTGGTGCAGGACGAATGCAGGTGCCACTCTCACCATTGTCCGCACACACCGGTCCCACCGCCTGCCGATGGATGCGCTACTGCTCAACCTGTTCAACTGCAGACTCACCCGGCACCCGCAGACCTCAGTCTTTCTCCGGCCTCGTCCCGGATCTTGTCGCCGCTGACTACGACGGAGAGTTGCGTCGGCTCGGCACGACGCCTGGTGATGTGGTCCACGTCTATCGCCGTGCAGCCGCCGATGGCAGCCAGAAGCAGCTCCACCGGCGTGAAGCTGGTTCCCGGTGACATCGCACGGACGAGGACGCACTGACCACGTCGGCAGGGCTGATCCGGCTACAGGAGGTCGATGAGCTGCGGCGGGACCTCGCACGTCAGCCCCACCGAGTTCATCCGATCGGTGAGCGGCTCGCCATCCGCGGTCGGCACCACGAAGCGCGGCCGGCGGCCGGCGGCGAGATCGGCGGCATACCGCTCGCGGGCCTCGACGAGGGTCTCCCAGTCGCCCAGCCACGCGTTGACCGGATGATCGCCCGCCAACAGGTCGCGGTCCAGGTCACGCACCCGCGCCACCATGGCGGTCACTGCGGCGTTCTGCTCCCGGATCGAGCGCGCCCGCGCGTCGGCGGGTGCGTCGGGAGGTACAGCCTTTGCCGCCACGGTGGCGCGCATCGTGGCGCACGCGCTCTCGGCCACCTCGCTGACCGGTGGATTGTCGATCAGCTCGGGCCGGTCGTGGTTCGCGTACGTCCAGAGGCCGGCGCAAAACACGACGACGCCTCCGACCGCGATCACGACGACCAGGGCGGCGCCGAGAACCCACCACCCCGCGCTCCCCCGCCCCGACGGCGCGGGGCGGGCACCGGGGTACGGCGGGAGTGTGGGCGGACGGCTCACGCCTGCATCGTGTCGACCCCGGTCAAGGACCGCCAGCAGGCCGTCGAACCGATCACGATGCTCAGCTGGGCGCGGAGCCTCGCGGAACTCGACCCTGCGAGCCAAGCTGGCCGGAGCACCCGTGTCGGCGAGTACCGGCGCGGGCACGGGTGAGCGAGCAGTGCCACCGACGGCGAGCAGATCCGTGTCACTCCTCAGCGCTTGTCGGGTGGGAAGGCACCCGTTTCCTTCACGCCCATCGCACAACCCATCCCGGGCCTGCCGGTTCCATCGATCACTCGTCCTCGTCATCGCCTTCTGCCGGACACGCTCGCGTCAACCCATGGGGCCGCGACTGGCGGTGCTGACGACCGCCATCATGATCAGGGTGCGCTGCCGCCGTCGACTCATCAGTGCGAAGCAGGCGGTGAGCGCCACCAGCTCCACCTCGGCCCACTCACCGGTTACGTCGACGCGGATCGGCCCGCCGAGCCGGCCGGGGAGGCGCACCGCGAGCCGGTGCCCGTCGCGGACCAGCTCGCCACCGCAGCGGCCGGGCGCCCAGCGCGTCGCCCCGCCGGGTCCCGGCACGTGCGACTGGCGCGGGTCGAGCCGTACCGCGGCGCCGTGCTCGGCCTGGGCGGTGACCCCGATGCGTCGGCGGTCGGTCGGCTCGACCGTCCAGAGGCCCGCGCCGGTGCGGATCTCGCCGCACCGCCACGTCCAGCCGGTATGCAGCGAGGCGCGCGGTCCGGCATCGGAGTCGAGGACGAAGGCGCCGTCCTGCTTGCGTATGGTCAGCGCGATCATCGGTTCAGCCCTTCCGGGCGCGGCCGGGGCAGGCCGAGGATGAGGACGACGCCGACGCTCAGGTGTAGCAGCGCGAGCGTCGTCTTCGCTCCCCCGCCGACGCCGCTCGGCGGCCCGACCAGCAGTGACAGCAGCAGGACCGCGACCGCGATCGAGGTCCACCAGGCGCGCGCCCGGTTGGTGAGGCGTTCCAGCATCGCGAGCAGCGTCCAGGCGGCCAGTGCGGCGACCGCGGCGGCCACCACGACCGCGGCCACCGTGATCTGCCGGGTCGCGTTTGCGGTGCCGGCTGCCAGGTCGACGCCGGCCGCCGAGTGCAGGATCGCGAACTCCGCCGTCGCCACCAGGGTCGCGCCGGCCGCCACTGCGGCTCGGCGCAGGGAAAGGTTGTTCGTCATGCCCTGAGTCTGTGGACCGGCCCGGGTCGGGCACGTCGGTCCGGACGCCGCGGCGGGTACATCCGTCGGCGGCGCCGCGTACTACCAAAGGAGGTGGTCCGGGCCTCCGCGAGCCCAGTAGCCTGCGCTGGTGGATGCGGCGACGTGCGACGTGGACCCGCCGCGGACGTGGCGTTCCGTCCCGGTGGGTGTGGCGACCGTGACGATGGGCGTGCTCATCGCGACCGTGCTGTGGTCCGCCACCCGCTCCGAGTCGACAGCCCTGGTCCGCGCCGATGTCGCGCTGGCGGTGGCCGCCCTGGCCCTCGTCCCGGTGGTCGTCCGCCGCCCGGAGGTCGCTGGCGTGCTGGCGGGCCTGCTGGTGGCGCTGTCGCCGGTGGCCACTCCGGTGGCGAGCTTCGCGGTGCTGTTCACCGCCCGCAACAGGCCGTTCCGGCAGGCCGCGGTGGTGGCGGCGGTCGGCGTGGTAGGCGAGGCGGTGCAGGCGGTGTGGCGGCCGATGCCCAGCCTGCCGTACGGGTGGCGGCTGGTGCTGATGACGGCCGCGTACGCGGCTCTGCTTGGCTGGGGCACCTGGGCGCAGGCCCGGTACGCCCTGCTGGCGGCACTGCGGGACCGGGCCTGGCGGGCGGAGCAGGAGCAGGAACGGCGGGTCGTCGAGGCGCGGGCGGCCGAGCGCAGCCGGATTGCGCGGGAGATGCACGACGTGCTGGCCCATCGGCTGTCGCTGCTGGCAGCGGCCGCCGGCGCGATGGAGTACCGGCCGGACGCTCCACCCGAGCGGCTCAGCGCCGCCGCCGGGGTGATCCGCGCCAGCGCACACCACGCCCTCGACGAACTGCGCGAGGTCATCACGCTGCTGCGCACCGACGACGCCGAGGCGCCAGCGGACGCACCGCCCGGGCAGACCCTCGCTGACCTGCCGCGCCTGGTCGAGGAGGCTCGGGCCGCCGGGCAGCACATCGAGGTCGACGACCCGCTCGGCCCGCCGGTCGAGGTCCCCCCGACGGTCGGCCGCACCGCCTACCGGATCGCGCAGGAGGCGCTGACCAACGCCCGCAAGCACGCCGCCGGGCAGCCGGTCCGACTCGCCGTCGGCGGGGCGCCCGGCTCCGGCCTGAGCATCGCGGTGAGCAACCCGACCACACCCGACGGCGGTGCCGCCGGGCACGACGGCGCGGGCCTGATCGGTCTCGCCGAGCGGGCCGCCCTCACCGGCGGCCGCGTCGCCCACCACATCGACGCCTCGGGTCGGTTCCACCTCACCGCGTGGCTGCCGTGGCCGACGTGACGGGCCCGGTCCGGGTCGTCATCGTCGACGACGATCCCCTCGTGCGGGGAATGCTGACGATGATGCTCGACGGCGCCGACGGGATCGTCGTTGTGGGCGAGGCCGCCGACGGCGGTGCGGCGATCACCGCGGTGGACCGGCACATGCCCGACGTGGTGCTGATGGACATCCGGATGCCCGGCGTCAACGGCATCACCGCCACCGAGCGCCTGCGCCGCCGCCCCCGGCCACCGGAGATCATCGTGCTCACCACGTTCGACACCGACGAGCACGTGGTGCGGGCCCTGCGGGCCGGTGCCAGCGGGTTCCTGCTCAAGGACACCCCGCCGGAGCGGATCAGCCAGGCCGTCCGCGCCGTCGCCGCCGGCAACCCGATGCTGTCGCCGGGCGTCACGCGCCGCCTCATGCAGCGGGTCGCGTCCGGCGCCGAGTCCTACGAGCAGGCGCGTACCCGGCTGGCCCTGCTCACGCCCCGGGAACGCGACGTCGTCCTGGCCATCGCGCAGGGACGCTCCAACGCCGAGATCGCCACCGAGCTGCTGATGAGCGTGACCACCGTGAAGGCCCACGTCTCGCACATCCTGACCAAGCTGGACCTCGACAACCGCACCCAGATCGCCCTGCTCGCCCACGACGGCCGGCTCGCCTGACCAGGTCCCGGGCGCTCGGCCTTGGTGGACGGCCGCGCGAACCGCGACGGGACGAGCGCTCGGTTCACCGTCAGCGGCCGTATGTCTCCAGCAGCCGCAGCCACACCTCGCTGACGGTCGGATACGCCGGAACCGCGTGCCACAGCCGGTCCAGCGGGACCTCGCCGACGATGGCGATCGTCGCGGCGTGGATCAGTTCCGCGACGTCCGGGCCGGCGAGGGTGAGGCCGACGATCACCTTCCGGTCCTCGTCGACGACCATGCGGGCGTGTCCCCTGTAGCCGTCGGCGTGCAGGGAGGAGCCGGCAACGGCGCCCAGGTCGTAGTCCACGACCCGGATCCGTAGTTCGGCCGCCTCGGCCGCAGCCGCGGTCAGCCCCACCGACGCGATCTCCGGGTCGGTGAAGACCACCTGTGGCACCGCACGTTCATCGGCCGTCGTCGCGTGCCGGCCCCACCGGCCGTCCTCGACCGTCGCACCCTTCGCCCGGGCCACGATCACGTCGCCCACCGCGCGCGCCTGATACTTGCCCTGATGGGTCAACAGCACCCGCCGGTTCACATCACCCGCGGCGTACAGCCACTCCCCGCCGCCGACGACGCGCAAAGTGTCGTCGACAGCCAGCCAGGCACCCGGCGCCAGCCCGATGCCGTCGAGGCCGATGTCCTGGGTGTTCGGCGTACGACCGACCGCCACGAGAACCTCGTCGGCCTCGACCCGCTCGCCGTCGGCGGTCTCGATGTGGACGGTTCCGCTGTCGTCGCGGTTGACGGAAACGGCCTCCGCGCCGACGCGTACCGACACACCGGCCGCGCGCAACGACTCCGTGACGAGTTCACCGGCGAACGGCTCTGCCGACGGCAGCACACCGTCACGGGCCAGCACCGTCACCGAAGACCCCAGAGCGGCGAACGCGGTCGCCATCTCGGACGCCACCACACCACCACCGATGACGGCGAGCCGGCCTGGAACCGACGTGGCCGCGGCGGCCTCCCGGCTGGTCCAGGGCGCCACCTTCCGCAGACCCGGAATATCCGGCAGCAACGCACTGCTCCCCGTCGCGACGACCACCGCATGCCGCGCGGTCAACGTCGTGACACCGTCGACGCCGGTCACCTCGACGACCCGGGCGGAACGGATCCGCCCCTGGCCGCGGTGCAGAGCGATCCCCGCCGACTCGAGCCAGGACACCTGCCCGTCGTCCTTCCAATGAGACGCGAAGGAGTCCCTGCGTCCGAGCACCGCCGCGGCGTCCAGGTTTCCCGTCACCGCCTCCCGCGCACCCGGCAGTTGGCGAGCCGCCCGTAGCGCGGACGCGCTGCGCAGCAAGGCCTTGGTCGGCATACAGGCCCAGTACGAGCACTCCCCGCCGACCAACTCCCGCTCGATGATGGCGGCGGTCAGGCCGCCCTGCACGACCCGGTCGGCGACGTTCTCCCCGACCGGACCCGCACCGATCACGACGACGTCGTACTCGATGGTGGTCATGTCAGTTGCCCTTCGCGCTGCGGCCGAGCCGGAAGGCGGCGATGAGGAAGAAGATGGCGCCGGGGATGGCGTAGCCAGCCGCGTTGGTCAGTGACGGGTTGTCGGCGGAAGCAGCCGCGATGAAGGACCCACCAGCCAGAACCGAGATGCCGCCACTGATGATCATCGGCCACTGGCCACCCATCTTGCGCCGAGTGACACCGACGATGAGCTGGACCAGCCCGGCCACGATCGCCCAGGCGCCCCACACCCGCAGCACCGCGGGGATACCGGACGCACAGGCGACACCCACGCCGACGGCGGTGATCAGGCTGACCGCGATGTTCACGTACAGCAGGGCTGGCGAGCCGGTGGTCCGCGACGAACGAAGGTCGTAGATTGCGGCGCCCACGTCGAACAGCGGGTAGAGCACGAAGAGCGCCACCGTGAGCGGGCCGATCTCCGTGGCGGTCGCGATCGTCACGAGTGCCCACACGATGGCGAACGCGAAGCGGGTGAAGTACAGCCGCCGCAGTGCGGAGGCGGTCTGGGAGATGCCGGGCGAAGCAGCAATGGTGGTCACGGTGACCCTTTCAGGGGGGCTTTGGGAGACCGAACGTTCTGTCACGCTCCAGCATGGCGATCTCGGCTGCAACTGTCAATACCGAACGTTCTATCCGCTAAGCTGGTCGGTATGACGCGCGGCGAACCCGGCACCCGGCCCTCTGAGGCGCGACTCCGGCTCCTCACCACGGCAACCAGGGTCTTCTACGCGGAGGGCATCCACTCCGTCGGCGTTGACCGGATCACCGCCGAGGCACAAGTGACCCGGGCCACCTTCTACCGGCACTTCCCCAGCAAGGACGACCTCATCCTCGCCTACCTGCGGGAAGTCCATCAGATGGAGCGCAGCGCGGTCGACGCGGCCATCGCCACCAACCCATCACCAGTCGATGCTCTCCTGGCCGTTGCTGGCTCCATCGCCGAGAACATCCAGTCCCCCAGGTTCCGCGGATGCGCCTTCCTGAACGCCGCGGCGGAGTATCCCGACACCGACCATCCCGTGCACCAGGAGATCATCGCCCACCGGCAATGGTTCCTGGACACGCTCGCCAGGCTGATGGCGCAGGTCCACGAGGAAACGGCGGATCCCGCCGCGCGCCACTTCGTCATGCTTCGCGACGGCGCCATGGCAGCCGGATGCCTTTTCGACCCCGCGCTGGTGTCCGAGACCTTCCTCCGCGGGATCGAAGGACTCCTGCGGATCAACACCGAGCGCCAGTCGACCGAATCCGCCCGCTAGTACTACGACAGCGGTCTTGGATCTCGCCTGGGCTGTGGGCGACCAGGCCGTTGCTGCCCGGCGAGGCGGGTGATCGCGGCGATCGATCGGTCTACATCTGCTTCGGTCGTGGTGGCGTTCGACACCGAGATCCGCATCAGCCGCCGTCCTCGCCACGTTGTCCCGCCTACCCAGCAGGTGCCATCAGCCTGGACCGCAGCCACCACCCGGTCGGTGCTCGCGTCGTCGCCGAAGCCGACCAGCACCTGGTTGAGGACCACCTCGTTCGCCACCTCGAACCCAGCCATCGTCAGGCCGGCGGCGAACCGGCGAGCCAGTTCGCAGCAACGGTCGACCAGTGCGGCGACCCCGTCGCTGCCCAGCTCCCGCAGTCCGGCCCAGACGGCGAACCCCCGGGCCCGGCGTGAGGACTCGGCGGTAAAATCCGCTCCTGCCGGCGCCCCGCCGGAACCGACCAGGTACGCGGCGCTGTAGGACATCGCCGCTGCATGTACGTCGGGCCGGGCGCAGAACGCGAACGCCGAGTCGTACGGAAGATTGAGCCACTTGTGACCGTCGCAGGCCCACGAGTCCGCCAGTTCCAGCCCGTCCACCAGATGCCGGGTGGCGGGGCTGGCCGCCGCCCACAGCCCGAATGCCCCATCCACGTGCGCCCATCCACCGTGCAGCTGAATCAGTTCGCAGGCCTCCCGGAGCTGGTCGCAGGCGCCGGTGTTCACGTTTCCGGCCTGCAGGCAGACGATGGTGGGGCCGGGCGTGCCGGCCCGTAGCGCCTCCCGTAGCGACCCGAGGTCGATGGCGCCGTTCGGCCCGGCGGACACCGGGTGCACCACGTCGGTCCCGAGGCCGAGCAGACGCAGCGACCGGTCGATGGTCCCGTGCCGCTCCTGCCCAGCGATCACACGGATCGGTGGCGCCCCGAGCAGCCCGCGCCGTTCCACGTCCCAGCCCGCGTCCGCCAGCACCTGGTGCCGGGCGGCGGCGAGCCCGGCGGTGTTGGCCGCCTGGGCACCGGTGACGAACCCGACCGACGCCGACGCCGGGATCCCCAGCAATTCCTTCAACCAGGCACCGGCGGCAGCTTCGGCCGCGATGGCGGCCGGCGACGTGACCGCGTTGGTCGCGAGCTGGTCCCAACCAGCGGCGACGATGTCGGCCGCGGTCGCCGCCGGCAACGCGCCGCCGACCACGAACCCGAAGTACCGTGGGCCGGCGCTGGCCACCAGCCCCGGCTCGGCCGCAGCGACCAGATCCGCAAGCACCTGCTCCGGCGGGCGCGACGCGGAGGGCAATGGGCCGGAGAAGGCCTCGGCCAGCGCCGCCTGGTCGATGGGAACTCCGACCGGGCGGTCCGACAGCGACGTTCGGTAGTCCGCTACATGCTCGGCCGCCGAGCGGAACAGGTGCCCGAAGTCTGCCACCGACGCAGCCTATCGTCGAGCCATCGAGCTTCCGCCGCTCAGCGTTGCCGCAGACCGAGAAGGGCAACTATCTGTTGCACCGCTCGCCGTACTCCAGAGTCGGCACGGCCGCGTGCGGTCACGCCTCGGAGTCGCGATCGCCGGATGCCTCCCGCCCGATCGGCGAGGTGGAAACCTCCAGCGGCCGTCCCCGACTCCGCAGTGCGTCGAGTAGCGCGACCAGGGCCAGCACTCCGGCCACCACGCTCAGCCCGGCCATCGGCGCCCAGCGGGCCAACGCCGGCGTGAACAGCAGTAGGGCCACCAAGCCGATCACCCCGGATCGGGAGATCCGGCCGAAGATCTCGTACTCCAGCCGCATACGGGCGACGAGGAAGAGCACCGGCCCGCCTACCACGAACAGAAGCCAACTGGGTCGCGGCAGCCCGAACGGATGATCGATCACCAGCTCGTAACCGACCGCGGTGACGAGCACGCTGAGCACGATCAGCAAATGCGTCCGTTCCGACGCCGTGCCCAGCCGGGCGGGCATACCCGCCCGATCCAACGCCTCGGTCAGCAGCAGACCGGCGCGGTGGAAGTAGATCCGCCAGAGCAGCGCGCTGGTGACGAACGCGACTCCGAAGGCGGCTGCCCGCTCCGCGGAGTAGTCCGTGCCGCCGAAAACCATGCCGATGACCAAAATCGACTCACCGAGTGCGATGAGAAACATCTGCTGGTGACGGTCGGCAAGGTGCGTCCCCGCGATCCGCCAGCGGCCCACCGCTGAGGCCCCGAGCCACGGCAGCGGCCAGCCCAGGGCCCAGGCGAGGTAGTCGACAGCGAGGGCGGCAGCCCAGAGCGGCAGGCGAAGTCGGTCCGGACCCAACGCGCCGGCCAGCCACAGCGGCGCGCTTGCCGCAGCCCACGCGGCAAGCCGGAACGGCACCAGCCGTCGCGGATGGCCACGCAGCGCGGCGGCGACCACCAGCGGCCGCACCACCATCACCATCAGGTATGCGACCGCGAACGGCAGCGCCCGCTCCTCCATACCGCGTGGCAGCGTCACCGCCATGACCAGGCCGGCGAACATCGTGCCGACCACGACAGCCTGGATGATCGACTGCTCTGGTTCGTAGCGACTGGTGATCCAGGTGGTGTGCGACCAGATCAGCCAGAGCGCCAGGAAGAGCAGCAGGGTACGACCGAACCCTTCGACGAGCGCCCAGCCAGTGTCATCGCTCAGGTCGGCGAATCGTTGCGAGACCCGGGTGAGGGCCACGACGAAGGCCAGATCGAAGAAGAGTTCCAGGAACGTGGCGCGGCCCGAACTCGTGGGAGGGCGCAGCAGTTCGGCACCGCGTCGCGCCGCCATCGTCCGCCTCCGTCCGCCCCTTGTCGCACCAACGAATCGGCTGCCAGAGGGGTTGCGTGCGCCTACCCCCACCGGCACCTTGCCGTGGTCGCCTACGCCGCAGTCGGGGACAGCGTCGACAGGTCGGGCACCACCGCCGACTCGACGGGCCCTAACATCGCCTGCATGGCAACGCGGCTCGTGCAAATCAACATGAAGGCTCGGGACGACTCCGCACTGGGCGGTTTCTGGGCGAAGGCGCTCGGCTGGGAAGTCTCCAGCGAGGGACGTGGCGTGACCAACCTCGAACCCGAGGGCTTCGTCTACCCCGACCCCGTCGCTGTCTGCCTCGATCTCGTCGTCTCCGCGGAACCCAAGACGGTGAAGAACCGCGTGCACGTCGACCTCGCCACCACCTCGGCTGCCCATCAGGCGGAGGTGGTGGCGCGCCTGGAGGATCTCGGCGCAACACCTGCCGACGTGGGCCAGGGCGACGTCCCATGGACGGTCATGGTCGACCCAGAGGGCAACGAGTTCTGCGTGCTGGACCCCCGACCGATCTACCGAGACACCGGGCCGATCGCCGCGGTAGTGGTCGACTGCGCGGATCCGCGCGCCATGGCCCGCTTCTGGGGCGAGGCCACGGACTGGGCCGTGCACGAGGTGACCGACAACACGGCCGTACTGCGCTCCGCCAAGGGCGTCGGCCCCTATCTGGAGTTCATCCGCACACCCGACGTGAAGACCGTGTGGAACCGCGTCCATCTCGACGTTCGCCCATACCCAGGTGACGACGTGGAGGCCGAGGCGGCCAGACTGCGAACTCTCGGCGCGACCGCCATCGACCTAGGTCAGGACGATGTCCCGTGGATCGTCCTGGCAGACCCGGAAGGCAACGAGTTCTGCCTCCTCACCCCAGGCTGACCCGACCACTCGTCAGCCGCTCACCACGGCCACCAGCCCCGACTGTGCGACGCGCCCTAGACGGTGCCGGCAGCCGTGGTCTTTCCCAGGATGCTGGCGATTGCGTCGTAGTCGACGTCTTGCCCTTCCTTGATGTCGACACTTTTGCGCTCGCCGTTGCCCATGGCCCGGAGGAATCCCTTGACCTCAGGGATGTCCGTTGCGTTGAAGACCATGAACGAGACCTTGGACTTGGCTACCGCGATGACGGCCGCGTAGTGGCCATCCTTGATGTAGTGCGGCTTGCCGTACTGGAGCCGTTCCTCGACACCTGGAATGGTCTGGTCGATCATCGCACGCAGTTTTTCACATACGTCGATCTGCCACGGCTGCGTCTTGTTGATGTACTGGGTGACATCGTCGTCCACGGTCTTCTCCTTCGTCACTGTTCGCTGGAAAGCACGGGTCTCTGAACGTGTCGTAGCCGAGGGTCGAGTGCCGCCTCGCTCCTACCCCTCACCGCCCGGGGTTCCGGCCTCCTGCTCCCACCCGACGAGCTTGTCCGCGGTGGGGGCGTAGGTCAGCACGACCACGCCCGAGTCGAACGCCTGCGCGCCGGCCAGCCGGAGGACCGCCGGCTTACCTGACTCCTCGAAGAGGCGCACGCCACCGCCCATCACGACGGGGTAGGTGACCAGGCGCAGTTCGTCGACGAGTTCGTTGCGCAGCAGCCACCTGACGAGTGCGACGCTACCGTAGATCAGGATGTCGCCGTTCGCCTCGGCCTTCAGCTTGGTGATCGTCTCGGCGACGTTCTCGCTGATGACGGTGGTGTTGTTCCACTCGCCTCGGTCCAGCGTCGTCGAGACGACGTACTTGGGCATGCTGTTCATCTTGTCGGCGAAGCCCGCCTCGTCGGTCATGTTCGGCCAGGACGCGGCGAACCCCTCATAGGTGACCCGGCCGAGCAGCAGCGCGTCGGCGGCCTGAAGCTGCGCCAGCCCGGTCCGCATGGAGTCCTCGCTGACGAATTGGAAGGTGAACCGCTGCGGGTCGTCGACGACCCCGTCGGCGGTGGTGAAGATGGACAGAACGACGCGTCCCATGATGTCTCCCACGTGGTCTCGGTGAACTCAGGTAGAGCCTGCTGCACCAGCGGCGGGACGGGCATCGGTGGCGATCACGCATTCCACCACTCAGTGGACTACGCACTACTGACCCGGTGTCGGGCAGGATGGCGCCCATGGCCGTCACGCATCCCGCCGGAGCGTCGAAGCGCGAGATCGAAGTGCTCGTCATGCTCGGCGCGCGGCTGTCCAACGCCGACATCGCCGGCAGGCTGCACATCTCCGTGCGGACCGTGGAGAATCACGTCTCCTCACTGCTGCGCAAGTACGGCGTCGCCGACCGGAGGGCGCTCGGCGAGCTCGCCGTACAGGTGCAGGCGGGGGCGCCGGTGCCTGGGCGGCTGACCGGCCTGCCATCGGCACTCACCACATTCGTGGGTAGGAGCGCGGAGCGCGAACACCTGATGGAGACGCTGCGCGGCGCCCGACTCGTGACCGTGGTGGGACCAGGCGGGATGGGGAAGACCCGGCTGGCGGGCCAGATCGCCGGGGCGGCAGGGCCCTCCTTTCCCGGCGGCGGCGCGTTCGTCGACCTCGTCCCGGCCCGTGGCGGGTACGTCGCACAGGCCGTGGCCACGGCGCTCGGCGTCAGCGAGCGCCCCCAGCAGTCGCTGGAGGACGCTGTGGTGGAGCGGCTCGGAGAGAGTCGGTCGCTGCTGGTTCTGGACAACTGCGAGCATGTGATCGACGTGGTGGCACCGTTCGCGGAGCGGGTGCTGGCCGCCTGCCCGCGTACCCACATCCTCGCCACCAGCAGGGAACGCCTCGGCGTACGGGGCGAGCGTGCCGTACCGCTGGGCCCGCTGCCGCTGGAGTCCGACGCGGAGCGACTCTTCATCGACCGCGCTACCGCCGCGGACCCCGGGTTCGGGGCGGACCCCGTGGTGGTCGCCAAGCTGTGCGCGCGACTGGACGGTATGCCGCTGGCGATCGAGTTGGCCGCGGCCCGCAGTGCCACCCTGGGCGAGAACGGGTTGTTGGCCGCGCTCGACGACCAGCTACGGCTGGTGGCCGGCGGTAGGGGTGTGGACTCGCGGCACCGCTCGCTGCGCGCGGTCATCGGCTGGAGCCACGACCTGCTCGATGGCGAGGAACAGGCACTGTTCCGGCGGCTCGCCGTCTTCGCCGGGGCGTTCGACCTCGCCGCCGTCGCCGGGGTGAGCCCTGCCGGGAGCAGCCGCGGTGCGGTTGCCGACGTGCTTGGCCGGCTGGCGGACAAGAGCCTGGTCAGCGTGCACCGCCGGGGCGGAACGGCCCGGTGGCGACTGCTGCAGACGGTGCGCGCGTTCGCCATCGAACAGCTGGACGTGTCAGGCGAGCGGCCGAAGATCCAGGACCGGCACCTGCGCTGGGCGGCGGACGTCGCCACCGAGCTGGAGACGAGGCTGGACGGCAACGAGTGGTACGAAGAGTTCGACGGCGTCGCCGACGATCTGAGGGCCGCCCTCGCCGTCGCCCCCGAAGGCCCGGGCGAGCTGCCGCACCGGCTGGCCCGGGCACTGGCACACCTCGCCTACTCGCGGCGGTTCCTGATGGAATCGCTCGGCCATTACCGGACCGCCGCCGAGCAGGCCCCCGCCCCCGGCGAGGCCGCGGCGGACCTCTACGCCGCCTCCGCCGTTACCCATGCCATTGGCGACGGCCAGCGGTCCTTCGACCTGTTGCTCGCCTCCGCGCAGCGGGGGCGAGCGGCCGGGGATCGCAGGGCCACGGCCATCGCGCTGTCGCAGGCGGTCACCGCCGCCAGGAGACTCTCATCAACCGCGGTGCCGCACGTGCGCCTGCGTGGCCTCCTTGACGAAGCGGCGTCCGCCGCCGGCGGGTCGAGCGACACCGTGGTGGTGGCCCGCCTCGCCGAGGCGGCGGCCTGGGCCGCGACCTCCGACAGGTACGAGGCCGACCCGGCGCTCGCCGAGATCGCCGTGAAAGCCGCCCGTGCCACCGGCGACCCGGTGCTGATCAGCGCGGCTCTGGACGTGGTGGCCACCGCGGACCTCGTGGCGGGGCGACCCGCGGAGGTGCGCCGCGTCACGGACGAACGGTTGTCCCTGCTGCGCGCGATGTCCCGGCACGACCCGCACGCCGGCCCCGAGATCGTCGACACGTACCGGATGGCCCACCTGGCTGCCCTCGGCGTCGGCGACCTGCCGGCCGCTCTGTCGATCGGCCGGCGGACCATGGACGACGACCTCGCCGGCAACTCCTACCAATCCGCCGCCCTCCTGATCACGCCGCTGGTGCTCAGCGGACGCTTCGACGAGGCGCTGCGGATGGCGGGCACCGCGTGGGACGGCTGGCTGCGGGCCGGCCGCCCGCTCATCCGCTCGATGATGCCGCCGATGGCCGCCGTCGCCCTCGTCCACGGCCTGCGCGGCAATGGTGAGGGGCATGCGCTGTGGCGTTCCCGCGCAATCGAGGTCATCGGGGAGCTACCCCCGCACTCCACGTTCGTGACGATGGTGGACGCGCGGCTCGCCTTACACGCCGGGCGGGTCGAGGACGCCGCCGCACTGGTCCGCCAGACGTACAACAGCATCCGCAGCTGGTCTCCGCCCTACTCGCAGGCCGTGGGCGCCGAGCTGGCCGTCGTCGCCAAACTCCCCGACGCCCCGGATCTGCTGTCGGCCGCCGAACGGCACGAGAGCGCGTGGGCCGCCGCCTGCACCGCCCGGGCACGAGGCCGCCTGTACGGCGACACCGCAGCCCTCACCGCCGCCGTGGCGGGGTGGGAGCACATCGGTGCCCGGTTCGAACGGGCGTCCACGCTCCTGCTGCTGCCGGACCGTGCCGCCGAAGGCCGCCGGGACCTCGACGCTCTCGGCGTCGAGGTCCCGGCTCAACGAGTTTGATAAGCGCCGGGCCCGTCCCGCTGCGACCGTCAGCGTTCTCCTACCACGTCGGACAGTGAATAGCCGGGTGCGCTGAACGTGCCACTGCGCTCAGAGCCCGCCGCGAAATTGGTTGGTCCGTTTCGGGACGGATGCGCTGTCTGGGGCGGTGTCGGTGACAGATCCACAGTGCACGGTGTGGTTCCAGTCGCCGCGGAAGGGGTCTCTGAGGGGACGCCCGTCTGCCTCGATTCAGCATCTGACCCACCACGGTCAGCTCACTCAGGCTGCGGCGCGGTCGGTGAGTGGGCGGCGACGCCGTGCGGTGTCGGTCAGTGAACGCGGGGGCAGAGGTGCGTTGGGGTTGTACAGGTTGGTTCCGGGCGGCACGATCTCGTCGATTCGGTCGAGGGTCGCATCGTCCAGGGTGAGTGCGGCGCCCTTGAGGAGATCCTCCAGCTGGGGCATGGTCCGCGGTCCGATGATCGCCGAGGTGATGGCCGGATGGGCCACGGTGAACGCAATGGCGAGCTGTGGGAGGGTGCAGCCGATGGTTTCCGCGAGTTCGACGAGCTGCTCGACGACGTCGAGCTTCGCGGCGTTTTCTGCGATCGTGGGATCGAATCGTTCCGGCCGGATTGTGGGACGGCCGGTTGACAGGTCGATGGGCTGGTTCTTGCGGTACTTGCCGGTGAGGAACCCGAAGGCCAGTGGGCTCCAGACCAGCACACCCATTTCGTAGCGCTGGCAGACGGGCAGGACCGAGGCCTCGATCCCGCGGGCCAGGATCGAATACGGCGGCTGCTCGGTGCGGAAGCGTCCGAGGCCACGACGCTCGGAGACGTGATGCGCCTCGACGATCTCCTCAGCCGGGAACGTCGAGCAGCCGAAAGCGCGGATCTTCCCCTGGTGTACGAGGTCGCTGAGCACCGAGAGCGTCTCCTCGATGTCGGTCGAGTCGTCGGGGCGGTGGACCTGGTAGAGGTCGATCCAGTCGGTGTTCAGGCGCCGGAGGCTGTCCTCAACCGCCTTGAGGATCCAACGGCGCGAGTTGCCACTTCGGTTGCGGCCCTCGCCCATCTGGAAGTGCACCTTGGTGGCGAGTACGACGTCATCACGGCGCCCCCGCAGCGCCTTCCCCACGATCTCCTCGGACTCTCCCTGTCCATACATGTCAGCGGTATCGACGAAGTTGATCCCCTCGTCCAGAGCCGTGTGAATAATACGGACACAATCGCCGTGGTCGGAGTTGCAGCCATCCTGGAACATCATGGTCCCGAGGCAGTAGGCACTGACTTCGATACCGGTCCCGCCGAGGGTGCGATAGCGCATGGTGATGCTTCCCTTACTGGTTCAGCCGTGATTACACAGAGCGACAAAAGCGTCGATCGCACGGGGAACCCTAGGATCTAGAGTCGGCTCTAGGTCAAGCCGCTACCGTGAGCGGCATGGCTGAGGTCACCACGAGTCTGAGCATCGGGCAGGTCGCCGAACGCACCGGATTGAGCGTGCACGCGCTGCGCTTCTACGAGCACGAGGGCCTCTTCATCAACCCTGTGCGGCGCGGACCTGGCGGGCGCCGCGTCTACAGCCAGGATGACGTGGACTGGCTCACCGTCTGCATCATCTTGCGCGCCTCCGGCATGCCCCTGCCCGCGCTACGCCGATACGCCGACCTCGTGCGGCAAGGAGCCGGAAACGAGGAGGAACGACTCACGCTCATGCGTGAGCACCAAGCCCACGTCACCACTCAGATCGGCAAACTCGCCGAATGCCTGGACCTGATCAGGTTCAAGGTCGGAGTGTATGAGGACCTCCTCGACCCAGACAGCGCCGCCGACCACCAATGCCACGCTCCAACCCCTTCGGCACCGGCGCACCCGACCGAGATCCGCATCGGCTACGCGCGGGTGTCGGGCTCGTGAACACGGCGCCGTCCGGGCTGACGCCACCAGCGCCGACGTCATCCTGCTGATCGCGCCCAACTACGTCACCAGCTACGTTCCCGGACGCCTCGCCTGACCTGTGGCAGCGATACCTTGCCATCATCGCCGACGGCCTACGCCCAGATGGGCGCCCACCACTGCCTCACCCACCGCCGGTCGCTCCTTGACGCCCCACCACAGGGACCGCCGCTGGCTTTGCCACTGAGTTCCGGAGCCAGCGAGATCTTGCCGATCTCTATGTTGTAAGTGTCGGTGCCACCGTCGGTTCCGAGGGCTTGCCGTGTCGGTCAACGGGGCTTCCGTCCACACATGGTGACGAGTCGCGTGAAGCTGAACGCGCGTTGTCAGCGACGATGCTGGCGTGGTGGTACGGGTGGCTGCCCGAGGCTTGCTGGGAGGTCGACCGCCTCGTCGTGGCAGGGCCGCCCCGCATTCCCGGCGGCGGTGGCCCTGGAAATGATGGCCTCGAGTCGGTCGCGGGCACCCACGAGCCCGCTGATCTCCGTGTCGATGCGTTTGTGCTCGGCCGACAGCTGGTCGAGCATCGCCGGTACCACCTTGCCCGTCTCGAAAGACGGCAGCAGGCCCACAATCGTCCTGCTCGTCATTCCTGCCACGTACAGCTGCTGAATCAGTCGAACGCGGTCGACCGCGCTGTCCGGATAATGCCGCTGACCGCTGGAGCTGCGTTCGGAAGCGAGCAGGTTCTGCTCCTCGTAGTAGCGCAGTGCCCGCACGCTCACGCCGGCACGAGCGGCGAGTTCACCGATACGCATCAACGCCTCCTACGTGACCCCTGTCACGTCACTTGCCTCTGACGTCAACGTCAGCTTTTAGCTTTGCGTCGCAACCATATCTCGTGTCATCGCAGGTCGGACAACGTGCGGTTGCAATGGCCCACGACCGCCTCGCGTATCGCGCGAAGGCACGAACAAGGAGTTTTTCTGTGATCCCGTCCAGTGCTGCCCTCCGCACAAGCCAGATCTTCCAGCGCCCCATGACCGTCGGCAGCCTCACCGTGAAGAACCGCATCGTCATGGCGCCGATGACTCGTGAATTCTCGCCCGGCGGTGTCCCAGGTACCGATGTGGCGCAGTACTACGCACGCCGGGCGGCCGGCGGAGTGGGTCTGATCATCACCGAGGGCACTTACATCGACCACCCCTCCGCGGGTGACAGCGACCGAGTACCGCGATTCCACGGCGAGAAAGCCCTGGCGGCCTGGGAACATGTGGCGACGGAAGTCCACCGTGCGGGCGGAAAAATCATTCCCCAGCTCTGGCACGTCGGGATGGTCCGTCCCGCCGGCGCTCCGCCGTTCCCCGAAGCCGTCCCGATGGGCCCCTCCGGGATCGGCCTGGACGGCAGCCGGTCAGGCAAGGCGATGACCCAGGACGACGTGGACGCGGTGGTCGGTGCCTACGCCGACGCTGCCGGCACTGCCGAACGCCTCGGCTTCGACGGCATCGAACTACACGCCGGTCACGGCTACCTGATCGACCAGTTCCTCTGGGCACACACCAACCGCCGCAGCGACCGGTACGGCGGCGACCTGGCCTCCAGAGCCCGCTTCGCCGCTGAGGTCGTGGCCGCCTGCCGCAAGGCCGTCGCCCCTGACTTCCCAATCGTGTTCCGGTTCTCCCAGTGGAAGGCCGACAACTATGGCGCCCGGCTCGCCGAGACCCCTGAGCAACTCGAAGCCATCCTGACGCCGCTCGTGGAAGCCGGGGTGGACGCCTTCCACGCCTCCACCCGACGTTACTGGCTCCCGGAGTTCGACGGCTCCGACCTCAACATGGCCGGGTGGGCGAAGAAACTCACCGGCAAGCCGACCATCACCGTCGGTTCCGTGGGTCTCAGCGAAGATGTCATCGCAACGCAGCAAGGCGGGAAGGAAGCTCGGGTCGCCGGCATCGAGCGGCTGCTGGACCGCCTCGAACGCGACGAATTCGATCTCGTCGCCGTCGGTCGTGCCCTCCTCGCCGACCCGGAATGGGTGCAGAAGATCCTCGCCGGGCGCATCGACGCGCTTGTGCCCCACACCTTCGAACAGCTCGGTGTCTTGCGCTGACGAGCACCCAGCCCGGAACGAGTCATTCTCCGTGCTGCTGCTCGACCGGCCGACCGCGGTGCGTCGTACTGACTTCGCTGCGCCACCTGCCTGCGGGCACACGGACGTGGCCGCCCGGCCCGTACGGGCCGGGCGGCCCTTCGCATGACAGGCGGCCTACGCCTGGCAGGCGCCCTCCCAAGGTCGTCTGGACCATGGCGTGCGTGACCAGCAGGTCTGCTGCCAGTCGGCGACGGAGCGGTGTTCGGTCTCCGTTGAACACCCCCATACGTATCGGCGGTCGCCGTGGCCCCTGTCGTGCTGAATCTGTTTGAGCGGGTTTCCGGCCGCGGCAGCCAGGCTGGCCGCGCCGTGGCGCAGGCGGCCGGGAAGGCGAAGACGTCGCGCGGGGCGAAGTCGCACCGGTCACCTCGACCAAGCCTGGCCGGGCTGCGGTCGTACCACCAGCTAACAGGTAGCCGCGATCCGCGTGCTACGCACCGTCGCGCCGGCCGTGCGGCTCGGCTCGGTAGCCGGGCCGGGCGTTGCGAGCGACAGCCAGTTGCAGAAGCCGGCAGTAGAGAAGTCCTCACCACGCGCCGGCGAATACAGCACGTAGCGAATACGGGCGGGCATCTCCCGGGTCGGCCCGTCGCCGCCGTCGCCGTGCCCGAACAGCAGCGAGGGGGTGGCGCGACCCTTGTCGAGGCCCCGTGCGCCCGCCGGTGCCGTTCACGCCAACCGCGATGGACACCACCACCACCGCTGAGGCAGGATGCGCGGGATGTCCGCACCGATCCTGCGCCCCGCCAGCGTCGCCGCACTGCTGTCCGTCGTCCTGGTGGCCGGTTGTGGAACTCCGCGGCGGCCGATGGCCGCCGCACCCACGTCCGGCGTCCCCGCCGCGGGCACAGCGGCGGCGCCGAGCGCCGTACCGGCCCCGAGCCCGTCCGCGCGGACCGGCATTGGCGCCCGGCCGCGGCCGGGCGTCGCGGCCTGCTCCGTGTTCCCGGCCGACAACGTGTGGCACGCCGATGTCTCCCGGCGACCCGTGCACTCCCGCTCGGCGGCGATCATCGGCACCATCGGCCCGGCCTCCGCCGTGCACGCCGATTTCGGCGCCGGCACGTGGCAGGGCGCGTCGATCGGCATCCCGATCACTGTCGTCGCCGGCGGGCAGCGGCGGGTCCAGGTCACCTTCGAGTACAGCGGCGAAAGCGACCCCGGGCCGTATCCGATCCCGCCGGACGCGGCGGTCGAGGGCGGGCCACGCGGCGACGGTGACCGGCACGTCATCGTTTGGGACCGCGACGCATGCCGCGCATACGAGCTGTTCGACGCCCATCCGGTCGGCGCGGGCTGGCGGGCGGGCTCTGGGGCGGTCTTCGATCTGCGCTCCAACCGGATGCGGCCAGCCGGTTGGACCTCCGCCGACGCCGCCGGGCTCTCGATCCTCGCCGGTCTGGTCCGCTATGACGAGGTGGCCGCCGGGCAGATCGACCACGCGATCCGGGTCACCGTGCCGCGCACCCGCACCGGCTGGACCTGGCCGGCGTCCCACTCCGCCTCCGGCAACACGGAGTCGTCCCTGCCCCAGTTGGGTCAGCGGCTGCGACTCAAGCGCTCGGTCGACGTCGCCCGGCTACCCCGGCAGGCCAGGATCGTGGCTGAGGCGATGCAGCGGTACGGCGTCATCGTCGCTGACCACGGCTCGGCGTGGTTCATCTCGGGCGCACCCGACAGGCGGTGGGACAACGATGCGCTGCACACGTTGGGCGGCCTGCGCGGCAATGACTTCGAGGTGGTCGATGTGGCCGGAATGATGGTGAGCCGCACCTCCGGCGCGACACGCTGACTTCGAAGGTTAGGGCGCAGCCTTGTAGCAGGAAGATCGACGACGAACGACGCCGTGGACCAGCTCCCGTCAGAGCGCAAATGCCCGGCGCCAGCGAGCAGGTCACGGGCCGCTTAAGAGACGGCCAACAGGCTCGTGCCGGCGGGGCTTCCTCATGTTCGTCGAGACATTCTGCCAGCGGCGGGCCGACGAGCGAACTCGGCCAGTATGGCTTCGATCCCAAGGAGTTCGTCGTCGTGGCCCGCTCCTTGCCCGGCCTCACGCCGGTCGGAAACGCGAGGATCGAACGTCCGTTGGCCGACGTCATCGCGGCCGTTGCCGCGTCACGGGATGAACTCGTCCACCAGGCTCCGAGCAGAGCCGGGCACTGATGACACGGCGCGGCTCGTAAGGGCTACAGCAGTGTCCCGACAGCCGCGCCTCGACGTCCGCGAAGAGGATCGCTGCGCCTTTGAACCCGCTGGCTGGCATTGGTCCGGTTCTCTCGTACCAGCCAGCCAACCGGAAGGCGAGGGATCAGACATCTAGCAACGGTGCGGTGTGGCCCCAGGCCGGCGCGGTTCAGCCATGGCCGCCAAAGAGCAACTGGCAAAGCGGCAAGGCCTGCGGCTGCGGACCTCGCCTCGTACCAGCCCTGAAGAAGATTGCCTTTGAGGAGACCTGCGCGTGGGTCTCCATCGCCACCGAGAAAGCAGGCATGCCAGAGAACCCGCATGGCGACTCTCGGGTGGACGTCGAGGTCGGCCGGCAGCCTGGCACAGGTACGCCGCGCGCCGTCAGCGACTCGGCGGTGCAGCACAGGAGGGCTTATATGGTTCCGTGGAAATGTGTGTAGCCCATTCCTGTCGGGTCAGGTTGCGGTCGGCGGCGACGCAGATCTGGGCCTTGGCAGCATGGAGATTGAACGACCAGCTGATGATTCGGCCGTCCTCGGCGCCGGAAATGAGGTTTCCGGCCGGGGTGAAGGCGAGCCCGCGGATTCTTGCGGTATGGCCGGTGAGGGTGACGACGTGCTGGCGGGTGCTGGTGTCCCAGACGATGATGGTGTGGTCGTCGCCGGCGGAGGCGAGACGGCGGCCGTCTCGGCTGATGGCGAGGACCTGGACGGGCGCGGTATGGCCACTCAGTACGGCTGTTTCCCGACCGGTCGCGGCGTCCCACAGTTTGATGGTGCGGCTGTCACCCGCGGTGGCCAGCCAGCTGCCGTCGGGGCTGACCACGATATCCTGCACCGTGCTCTGCTGGGCGTTGACCCGGTTGAGCAGCTTTCCAGTAGTGATATCCCACGTGTTGATATAGCCGCCCACGCTCGCCCCTAGGAGTCGACGCCCGTCCGGGGTGAAGGCCAACGACGTGACGATGCGGGCCGGGAACCTGGCGGTTATTTCGGACGGTTTGTTTATGTCCGTGACGTCCCACAAGGCAGGGCCGAGAGTGGCGGCTGCGAGGATACGGCCATCGGGATCGAAGTCAACGTCCGTCGAGGCACCGACTCCTTTGGTCGGGAAGGGCCGGGTCACATGCTTGCGGCCCTGGATGTCCCAGATCGTGACGATGTTATTTCGGGTGACCGCGGCGAGCAGGCGTCCGTCCGGGCTGAAAGCGACGGCCTGAACCTCGTCTGGATGCCCACCCAGTGTGACCAGGAACTTCCCGTGTGCGTCCCACAGCCGAACTGTCCTGTCGCTGCCCGCTGAGGCGATGGTGCTTCCGTCCGGACTGACCTTGACGTCCTTCACCTGTGCCGTGAACCCGGTGAATGGGGCGTGGCCGAGGTCGTGGAGCACGATGGTTCCGTTGAACCCGGCTGAGGCGAGCATGGCTGCGTCCTGGCTCATCGCGACGGAGGCCGTCTCGCTGCGGCCCCGGTCCTGGTAGGTCTGCAGGGGCTCGCGGCGTCGCAGGTCCCAGATGGTGATCACGCCGTTTTCGTCGGCCACGGCGAGTTTGTCGTCCACAGGAGCGGAGATCGACCACGCATAGCGGCCCGACAGGGGCAACGGCGGGAGCGGAACCGGCCGGTCGTCGCCAAGGTTCCACAGGTACACCCCTCGATCGTGCGCCAAACCGGCGAGAACATATCCGGAATGCCCGAAGGCGACCGAGAAGATGTGCTCGGTAGGCAGGTGGGCAATCGGTCTGCGTTTTGCCACGTCCCACACGGTCGGGTTCTCTTTCCCGTTGGCGGACACGAGGAGCCTGCCATCGTGGCTGAAGGTCAGGGACGCGACCGGCACGTGGTGCCCGCGGAGCAGCGTGCGGGTCCCGGAGTGCAGGTCGTATAGGGCAATGTCGCCGGGTTTTGGGGTGTCCGCGCTGGCCCCGGAGCCGCCCGCGCCACTCGCGAAGCCGACGGCGACCGTTGTTCCGTCGGAGCTGAAGGCCGTGCCGGAGGCGAGGTTGTTCTCCTCCAGCCAGGTGATCTGCTGGCGTGTGTGGACGTCCCAGACGATGATGGAACCTTTGGTTCCATCAACCCCGACGGAGACGAGCAGCTTTCCATCGCTGGCGAAGGCCAGGTTCGCGACCCGGCCGGCGTGCCCCAGCAGTGTGGCGATGCGTTCACCGCGCGCGGGGTCCCACAGCCCGATGGTGCCGTCCGCGGTGGCGGAGGCGAGTAGGGAATGGTCAGGGTTGAACGCGACGGCGTAGATAGACGGTCCGCCGACGTTGAGTTCGGTGTGGCGAGGCGCGGCTGCCGCGCTCAGCACGCTCCCCCGACTCTCGTTGCTGGAGTGGAGGTGATCCGCTTCGACGGCCAGCAGGCCGGCCAGTTCCGGATCGGTGGCGAGCAGAGATCGCGCCTGTAGCGACAGCTCGCTGGAGTGCGCGACCACCTGCTGCCGGCGGGCGTCCTGGCGCTGCCGCACCGCCACCGCGCCGCCCAGTAGGGCGAGTACCAAGAGGACGGAAACGCCTGCGACGAGGCGCTTGAGGAGACGGGCGTGGCGCCGGGCCTTGTCCTGTTCGGCTTCGGCGAGAGCATTGCTGGCGCGCAGGAAGTCGCGCTCGTGCTGGTTCAACTCGTCGCGACGGTCATCGGCGAACGCACGCGCGGCAACCAACTGGGCGCCCCGGTACAGGGCTCCGGGATCGCGGTGCAATGAAGTCCAGGTGTGGGCGGCGTCGGTGAGCCGCCGGTGGATGAGCAGGCTCGCACGGTCGTCGGTGAGCCATCGGTGTAGCCGTGGCCAGGCACTGATCAGCGCCTCATGGGCCACCGATACAGTGCCGTCGCCCAGGACCACCAGCCGGGCCGCGGCCAACTGGTCCAGGACCCTGATCGTGACGGCCTCATCGGCGATACCCTCGAGTTCCGTTCGCGCGACGGGCCGGCGGGTGTCCTCGGTGCCATCGCCGAAGGCCGTGAGCCGGAGAAAGATCCGGCGAGCGGCTCGCTGCTCCGCTGCCCCGAACTCGGCATAGACCCGCTCGGCGGTCTGGGCGACCGCCCCCCGTACGCCCCCGCTTGCGTGATAGGCCGACAGGGTGAGGGTCGCCCCGCTTCGTCGCTGCCACGTCTCCAGCAGCGCGTGCGACACCAGTGGCAACGCGCCCGGCTCGTCGGCGGCATCAGCGAGCACCGTGGTCAGCAGATCGGATTCCACTCCCATTCCGACTTGCGCGGCGGGCCGGGTAACAATCTCACGCAGATCAGCGGTGGTCACCGGGCCTACCATCAGGTGCCCTTCGTCGCCCAGTGCGTCGGTCAGGCCCGAATATTTCATGAGGTGAGCGAGGAAGTCGGCGCGCACGCCGAGCATCACAGTGGCACGACGGTCCGAACCCTGAGTGGCGTCCAGCAGCGCTTCGATGAACTTGCGGCGTTCGTCCTTGTCGACGCAGAGGGTGAAGATTTCCTCGAACTGGTCCACCACCAACAGTGCCCGGGTTTGCGGGTGACCGGCGGCCAAGGTGGTACGTAGGGCGATGTCCAGGCCGGCTGAGTCCTCCGTCAGCTCTTGGCGCACCTGCTCGACGTCCTGACCGGACAACTTCGCAACCTCGGCCGACAAGGCCTCGAGCGGGTGCTCGGTCGGCGTCATCAACATGGTCCGCCAACGCTGCGTTGCCCGGCGATCGGCTGCGATGGTGCCCAGCAGACCAGCCCGCAGCAACGAGGACTTCCCGCTACCGGATGCCCCGATGAGACAGCTCAGTGGCAGCCGCTCGACCCGATTCAGTAGCCGGTCAACCAACTCTGAGCGGCCGAAGAACCACTGCGCCTGCTCAGGCTGGAACGACGTCAACCCCTGATAGGGGGAGCGCTCCTCATCGCGAACTGGCGTCGCCGATGCAGCCATTGCATTCGCGATGGCCGACCACCTTGCCCGCCACTCGTCGGCATCGCCACCGCACGCCTCGACGTACGCCAACGTCACCTCGAGCGAGGGCAGCCGGTCACCCTTCGCCGCATCCGCCAAGGTGCTCGCCGAGTAGTGCGCGCGCCGAGCCAGAACCCGATAGCTCGGGCTGCCGGCCCGCTCCCGCAACTGGCGCAGCTGCCACGCCAGCCGGTGGACCGGGCCCGCCTTCGGGTCCAGGGGCGTTTCCCGACGGCCCAACACCAACCTCCAAGTCCTGCCTCCAGGCAGACTCCCCCACCGCGCACCCGTGGCGGGCTTCGTGCCGTCAGGCATCCGCTGCCCATCGTTTGGATCGAGGGCAGTATCAGGGACTTCGCGTGCCGGCTGCGGGGCGGGGGTCGCCGTTCAAGGGGTCGGTGGCTGGTCGCTCCGTACGGCCTGCGGGCACGCCTCTGACCAGCGCACACGCCAAGCTTTGTCCGACGTTGTTTGTCCGGTGCGTGCCACGCTACCGGTCAACGCATGCACAGTCCACCGTGGACACGGCGAACAACCTCGGTGGCCGCCACCACGACGGATTGCCGTGCGGGATCCGTCATAGGCCCCGGGAATCAATGTCTGGCCACTGAAGTAGCTACGGCCCGCTGACCGATGGCGGCCCCCGCATCGCCGTGTTCGGCCCAGACGTAGGAGAAGGGAGCGAAACAGCCATGCTGAAGTAAGGAGGTGCGCGCCGGGGGTCGCGACATCGCGGTTTTCAGCCGAACCTTCCGGTCTGCATATCGGGTGAACTCTCAGGGCTTTCGTCGCACGAGCGAGCCCGGCATGCACGATCAACGCTGCGATTTGCATCCTTTCGGGGCGCGCCGAAGATTGATGGAAATCAAGGAGCAGCGTGACGGAAAAGCGGGCGCCAGTAACACACGCGGCATCATGCTTCCGTTCACCTTTCGAGAACAGGGTCTACATGAATCAAACCGAGAGTACGGTCCGGCGGCGCAGCAGGGTACTCGCATCGCGGGTGGTCCTCGCGCTGGCTGTGGTGCTGGGAGCCTCCCTGGTCACAGCGAGCCCTGCGTCGGCGCATACCGCTTACCCCGGCCTTCACATGCTCTGCAAGGAAGCCACCCCATGCATCAACAGCGGCAATCTGGTGCGCTTCTGGCAGCGGCACCTCTGGGCGGATGAAGGCTACAGCGACATTGACGGGGCGTTTGGATCTAACACTCACAACGCCACGGTCCGCTGGCAGCAGCTGTACAACGCCGCACACCCGGTTGACATCGACGTCGACGGCTGGGTTGGTCCGGAGACCTGGGAAGCGGCGAGCCAGAACTCCGTTTGGGGCTACCACTTCGACAAGTCGGACGGCACTTACTTGTACTACACGTATTACGGACGCAAGGAGGGCCGAACCTTCCTCATTCGGGACAGGATCTCGGACGGAGTCACCTGGTTCAAGATGCCCGGCGACAGATTGTGGACCGACACGAGCCATGGCAGCTGAGAGTTCGGAGGAGAACAAGGGGATGAAGCTTCAATTCGCCGTACCGAAAAAGGCGAAGGGCACCGGCGTGGCCCATGCATCGATGCATGGCCCGAATAAAGTTGCGATGAAAAGGGGTTCCATGAAACGTCTGGCAGCACTGTGCACGTTGCTCGCGGCCGTGATCGCGGGCACGCTCGTCTCCGCCAACCCTGCCTACGCTCGCAGCCAACCCGAGTGCGAGTCCTATACGTACGTCTCGAACCAGGCGGGCTACACGGTCGCCGCGCCGATCGGCAAGTACGGCGCCCTGCCGTGCTCGCTGCTCTGGGGCGACGGCGGGCCGGGCACGCTGGCCCTCCAGTGGGCCCTGAACGACTGCTACCTCGCACCCGCGGGCAAGGCGCGGCTTCAAGAGGACGCGTCGTTCGGCCAATTGACCTTCAACGCGCTGAAGTTCGCCCAGAGCAAGGCGGGCATCAGCGCGGACGGCCAGTTCGGGCCGCAGTCACGCGCGTCCCTGAAGTTCCCCTCCGAAGCCGGCGGCACCAACACCTGCGCCCGCCTGGGGCGTCCGATCGTGTAGTGGTTGATCGCTGACGATGTGTCGGTGGTACGTCGCGGCAAGTTGACCGATAAGGCGTGGGCGGTGATCGCGCCGCTGCTCCCCGAGCCGGGTGAGGCGTGGGGGCGGTGGCGGGATCACCGTCAGGTCATCAACGGGATCCTGTGGAAACTGCGAACCGGTGCGCCGTGGCGCTACCTGCCCGAACTGTATGGGCCGTGGAAGACCCGCTGCTGCTCGCGGAGCCAGGCCCGGTCGGGGTTCACCACAGCCTGACCGCCGAGCACGACGGTGGGCACGGTCTCGTTGCCGCCGGCCACCGCCCGGACGGCCGCAGCACCCGCCGGATCGCGCCAGATGTCCACCCAGTGCGCCCGCCGGGCGAGCCGGCCAAGGGAGAACCGAAGCTGGAGGCAGTAGCGACAGCCAGGTCGCCAGTACACGATCGGCCGGCCATCCGCCGCGCTGGCCCGCTGCGCCTCGGCGGCGTCCACCGACCGGGGGAACGCCCACGGCGACAACAGCAGTGCCAGCGCCAAGAAGACCAGCAACTCGGCGCCGCCGACGACGGGCAAACCGGCGGCCAGTTGCGCCACCGCCACCAGCACACCGCACGCCGCCATCAGGATCGTCAGAGTCCACCGCCGCAGCACGCCGGCGACCCTACCGCCAGACAAGCGGATGGGCCGTCTTCGCTGGTCACCACCCGAGCCAACCCTTGTCACGCCTCATCGATCAGAGCCTGGCATTAGCGCGGTCAGCCCCGATCGGATGATCGAACACATGTACGATGCCGTGGTGGAGGACGTGGCGGGTCGCTGGTGGAACGGCATCTGGGGGCGCTTGGGTCGCCGGGATGTGTGGCTGACCCGTGAGGTTCGGTGGAAGGTCGTAGCCCGTGCCGGCGACAGCGAGAATGGCCGGGTGCTGCGTTGGGAGTTCGACACCGAGGCGGATGCCCTGGCGATGGTCAAACGCCTCCTCGCCGCTGACGCGGGCGGCCAGTGGCGCAAGCAGGCCGGCGACAGCCCAGCGTCTCCGCCGCAGCAGGCATAGTCCGGCCGGCGGAGCGCCCCGAAGGAGCCCCGCCGGCCGAAGGGGCTGTGTCAGGAGCTGCAGGTGTTGAGCATGCTCTGCAGCGCGGACTTCTCGGATGACTGCAGCTTCAGGCTCCAGTTGTACTTCACGGTGATCCACATC
>NZ_JBEXIK010000056.1:0-41385 GCF_040608515.1 Micromonospora sp. NPDC005173 | reverse complement strand
GCCCGGGCCAGCGCCGCCGGATGTGACGGCACCACCCGCGAGCCGATCACCCGGCGCAGCGACTCGGCGAGCCGCTCGGCACGGACCGGTTTGCGACGGGGGCGAAGCCCGGCAGCCAGCGCTCCAGGATGCTCCGGTACGGGGCCTTCGCCTCCAACTGGCAGAGCACCCCGATCGACCCGAGCGTCACCCGGTGGATGAGCAGGTACGACGGCGGCAGGTTGAGCTGCCGGCTCAGCTGGTAGGTGGGGGAGCGGGGGCTGGCCAGTCGGGCCGCCTCGGCCCGCAGCCACGCCCGGGTGAACCGGAACCCGTCGGCGGCGATGGGCTCCAGCATCGGCCGGAGGAAGTCGAGCACCCCCTCGGCGTCGATCTCCGCCGTGGGGCTGATGAACCCCTCTGACCGCAGCCCGGCCACGACCCCGTCGGCGTCGCTGCGCAGGGCCAGCGCGGCGATGCGACCGATCGGCTCCGGTGTGCCCTCGGGCATCCGGGCCACCGCACCGAAGTCGATCACCCCGAGCCGGCCGTCGGGCAGCAGCCGGAAGTTGCCCGGGTGCGGGTCGGCGTGCAGAAGGCCGGCCCGCTGCGGCGCGGAGAGGTGCAGGGTGGCCATCAGCCGGCCAGCCTCGTCCCGCCGCTCCTCGGTGCCTTCGCGGATGATGTCGGCCAGCGGTGTGCCCGTCACCCACTCGGTGACCAGCACCCGGGGCGACGTGGAGACCACCGCCGGGATGTAGATCTCCGGGTCGTCGGCGTACGCGGCGGCGAAGGTGCGCTGCGACTCGGCCTCCAGCTCGTAGTCCAGTTCCTCGGTGATCCGCTCGCGCAGCTCGGCCAGCAGCGGCTTGACGTCCAGACCGGGCTGGATGGCCCGGAACATCCCGCCCAGCCGGGAGAGCTGCTTGAGGTCGGCGAGCAGCGCGTCACCGGCGCCCGGGTACTGGATCTTGACTGCCACGTCGCGGCTGTTCGGTTCGCCCGCCGGGCCGTACCCCGGCTCGCGCCACCGCGCCCGGTGCACCTGGCCGATGCTGGCCGCTGCGGCCGGGGTGTCGTTGAACTCGACGAACCGGTCCCGCCAGTCCGGGCCGAGCTGCTCGGTCAGCACCTTGTGCACGCTGGCGACGGGAAGTGGCGGTGCGGCCTCCTGGAGCTTGGTCAGGGCCTGGCGGTAGGGGGCGGCGATCTCCTCCGGCAGGGCCGCCTCGAAGACCGACAGCGCCTGGCCGAACTTCATCGCGCCGCCCTTGAGCTGGCCCAACACGCTGAACAGCTGCTCGGCGGTGCGCTGCTGGATCTCCGCGGAGATCACGTCGGAGGCGAGCCCGGTGACGCGCTTACCCATGCCGAGGACGGTCCGACCGGCGAAGCCGAGCGGCAGAGCGGCGAGCTTGGCGGTCCGGGACACGGCCCGGCGCGGGATGTCGGTCACACGGTCATTGTTACCGACCGGAGGGCTCCGTTGCTGCTCTGCGGCCGGGCTGGTGCCCACGCCCGCTCCGCGAGCACCCGCACGCGGGATGTGGCGGCCAGCCCCGGCGGCGGAAGCGGCCGGCGCCGATGATCTCCATGGCACCGCCGAGCGTCTCCGGACTGCCGCCGTCGAGCTGCGCCAGCGCCTCGGCCAGCGCATACCCGGTGGCCGCGAGGAGCGTGCCGGCCGCGCCGGCCGCCATCGGCTCGGCGGCAGCGAGTTGGGCGGCGAGCCGTGGCCAGGCCGGGTCGCGGTCGGCCCGGTGCAGCTCGACGCAGTGCAGGCAGGGCCCGGCGGGCGGGCGGACCAGCGGCCCGATGACCGGTACGCCCTCGCGCACGGTGACCAGCAGGTGCGGCTGGCGGCGCTGGGCGAGACCGGCGGCGAGCAGCGCGGGCGGACGGTCCGTGCCGAGCTGGATCACCAGGTCGAATCGGGTCGGCCGGCCCGGGTGGGTGCCGGTCCCCGGCGCGACGCGGTTGACCGCGGCCCGTACCGCCGGTGCCAACGGCTGGCCCAGCTCGCTGGCGGGGATGCCGGTGCCGACCAGGTCGACGGGGCGTACCGGGCCGGTCAGGTGCGGGATCACCTGCCCGATGCCGGACTGCGCCAGCGCCACCGCCAGCGACCCGCCGAGCGCCCCGGCGCCGGTGAGCAGCACCCGGGCGGCCAGCCGCTGGCGGAGGACCTGCGCGGGGGTGCCGGGCAGCCGGGCCGCGGCCAGGGCCAGCGCAGCGGCCTCCGCGGCGAGCCGGGCCCGGGCCGGGCCGGCCAGGTCGCGGGGGAGCAGATTGTGTGCGGGCACCAGCAGGCCCGCCGCGCGCAGGGCGTCGAGCAGGCTGTACGCCTCGTCGGTGGAGACCTGGGTGGCGGCTGGGTGCGCCAGCACGGCGCGTTCGCTGCGGGTGCCGTCCAGCAGGTCGAGCAGGCGGGCGGCGCGCGGGTTCGCCAGCTCCAGCAGCACGGCGGGCCCCGGGCCGACGCCGAGCTGGAGGGTGTGCCGGTCCCGCCAGAGCCGGCTGAGGCCGGGCAGCAGCGTGGGGCGGGGCAGCGCGGTACGGCTCATGATGACGAATCGTGACCGCGTCCGTGCGCTCGGTCGGTCGTTGTCCACAGGTGGTCGGGCCGCTGTCCAGCGCTGTCCACAGGATTTGCCGAGTTATCCACAACCCGCCGGTAACGGTGTCGGTCACCCGACAGACCGTCGATGACCGGGTGGCCGCACTGCGGTGATCACCGTCCGATACGGCAACGGGGGCGGGGTGGCCGTCGCTGGCCACCCCGCCCCCGTCCACCCGTACGGGTCAGACCTTGGCCTTGCCGAGGATGCGGTTCACTGTTGTGCCGCAAACCGGACACTTGCCCTTGGCCATGTTCATCCCGGTCTTCGAGACCTCGACGTGCCCCTCGAAGTCCCGCTTCTCCTTGCACTTCACGCAGTAACCGTTGTAGGTCGTCTGGGCCTGGTCGGCCACGGTGCCCTCCTCGTCTCGTCCGCCGGTCAATACCGTCCCGGCGGGGTGCCCGGCGGCGGGCCACAGGGGGCGCCGGCGCTGGGTCTCACTCCGCAGCCACCATCGTGACCGCTGGTCCGCGGACCCTACCCAGGTCTGGGCGGTTCCATGTCAGCTGTGCATCGACACTGTGAGCTAGTCGACGTCGAGAGTGTGCATGGCGAATTAGGTCTGATAAGTCAGTTTGGCGGGGACACGCCGGCCAAACCCTCTCAGCCACCCGTGCGGGTGGCCCCGCGGAGGCGCGAGCGGGGGTGATCACCTACGGTGGAGGGGAGCCGCGCAGCGCCGCCATCGGTGTTCACGAAGGGTGACGAGATGGCCTGGCGGCAACCCGACCAAGAAATTTTCGGGACGCCGGGCGACCAATCGCCATTTTCTGGGCGCGTGTCGTGCGGTTGACTCTTGCGGACCCCTGGTCAGTACGCATTAGCTTTCCTTCGTGACACGTAGCCGAGGCTGCGCGGGCCAGTGATGGCGGGGACGCGCAAGCCGGTCGTCGAGGTGCGGCGCAGCCAGCGCCGACGACGTACGGTGTCTGCGTACCGTGACGGTGAGCGGGTCGTCGTCCTCATCCCGGACCAGTTCTCCCGGGCCGAGGAGAGCGAGTGGGTCGACCGGATGCTGGCCCGGCTCGCGGCCAGGGAGGGCCGGCTGGCTCGCTCCGACGACGAGCTGCTGGCCCGGGCCACCCGGCTGATGGATCTCTACCTCGTCGGGTACGGCGCGAAGGCGGTGCCGGCGAGCGTCCGGTGGGTCACCAACCAGAACGGCCGGTGGGGCTCCTGCACCCCCGCCGACCGCAGCATCCGGATCTCCCATCGGGTGCAGGACATGCCCGAGTGGGTCATCGACTACGTGCTGCTGCACGAGCTTGCCCATCTCATCGTGCCCAGCCACAACGCCCGGTTCTGGGCGCTGGTCGGCCGCTACCCCAAGGCGGAACGAGCCCGCGGCTACCTCGAAGGCGTCGCCGCCGCCTCCTGCGCCCCGCTCCCCACCTGATCCCCCCGCCCTGATCGTCCCGCCCTGATGGGCTGGCTGGCCTCCGGCGCCCTAGATCGACTCCATGTCCGCGATATCGCGCTGTCCGCACTCCAGGACACCCCACCATCGCCGATACGGAGTCGATCTGGGGCAGGGCCGCGCCGGGCCGCGCCGCGCCGCGCTCCGGGTCGCGCCGGGACGGTCCGGGTCGCGCCGTGCCGGGTCGGTTCGGGCCGGGTCGCTGCCGGGTCGGGTCGGGTCACGCTGGGCAGCGCCGGGACCTTGCCAGGCGAGGCCCTGCCCGGGCGACGCCGGGTCGGGCCGGGCTGGGCCGCGTCGGGGGCGCTAGGGTCGGGGGATGGCGCGGCGGGTGGTGGTGGCCTTACTGGGGCCGGTGCACTGGTCGCCGCCCGGCGTTGACCGGGAGGACTGGCGCGCGGCGCTCGCCGAGGACGTCGTCGACCTGTTCGCCACGCTCAACGAGGTGGAGGTCGCGGTCGCGGTGACCCCGGCCGACCGTGCTCTGGCGGACGCGCTGGTCTGGCCCGGTACCGCCGTGTACGAGGTGCCCGAGCCGACGCCGAACGCGGTGTTCGCCGCGTTGGAGGGCTACGACCAGGCGGCGGTGCTCGCCGGCGACGTACCCGACCTGCCCGCGCTGACCGTCGGCAAGCTGCTGCGCCCGCTCACCACCCGACCGGTGGCGGTCGCTCCGGTGGAGGGCGGCGGCCCGGGCCTGCTCGGGGTGGCCGTACGGCTGCCTGTGCCGGGTTGGCTGCCCCCGCTGGACCTGGAGACCGCGAGCCCGGCCGACGCGCGGGCCGGTGCCCCTCGACCGCAGGACGTGGCGGTCACCGCCGGCTGGCGCCGGCTGCGCGGCCCGGCCGACCTGGCCACCCTGGACCCGGCCTTCGAGGGCTGGGAGGCCACCCGCGCCCTACTCTCGGGCTCGGGCCGCCCTGCCTGACCGGTCAACCAGCCTGACCGGCCTGACCGGCCGCCTGGTGCCGGCCGGGTGCCCGCGGTGATCTGCGGGCACCCATCGCCGTCGTCAGGGCTTGGCGTCGCCGTCGGTGTCGCCGTCGGTGTCGTCGGGCTGGCCCGGGGCCTTCTCCTCCACCCCGCCGGGCGCGGTGAAGTCGAAGTTGTCCAACTCGCTCAGGTCCATGTCGTTCATCGCGAACGCGACCGGGTCGGCGAAGTCGTCGTCCGACGGGAGCAGGTCCGGGTGGCCCCAGACGGCGTCCCGACCGGCGATGCCGCGGTGCTCGGTGAGCGCGGCCCAGAGCGCCGCCGCCTCGCGCAGCCGGCGCGGGCGCAGCTCCAGGCCGACCAGCGCGGCGAAGGTCTGCTCGGCGGGACCGCCGGCGGCCCGGCGACGGCGGAACGCCTCACCCAGTCGGACGACGTTGGGCAGCCGGTCGCTGGCGGCGCTGTCCACCACGTGGCACACCCAGCCCTCGACCAGGGCGAGCGCGGTCTCCAGCCGGGCCAGCGAGGCCTTCTGGGCCGGGCTGTCCTCCGGCGTGAAGATGCCCTCCAGGGCGATCGCCTGCATCGACTCCGGGTCGGTCGGGTCGACCCGGCCCATCGCCTCCTCGATCGCCTCCCGGTTGACCCGGATGCCCGCGGCGTACATCTCGACCGCGCTGAGCACGTGCCCGCGCAACCACGGGACGTGCTGGAACAGCCGCTGGTGGGCGGCCTCGCGCAGCGCCACGTAGAGGCGTACCTCGTCCTCGGGAAGCTCCAGGCCCTCGCCGTACGCCCGGATGTTGGCCGGGATCAGCGCGGCCGTGCCGGCCGGGCCGAGCGGTAGCCCGATGTCACCGGCGGAGAGCACCTCCGCGGCGAGCGAGCCGAGCGCCTGGCCCAACTGGCCGCCGAAGAGCGCGCCACCGAGGGTGGCCACCATCGACTGCATCGGGCCGAGCTGGGCGCGCGCCTCCGGCGGCACCAGGTCGCCCATCGCGCCGACCATCCGGCTGGCCACCGGGTCGCAGAGCTTGCGCCAGACGTCGAGCGTCTTGAAGATCCACTCGTTCCGGTTCCACGCCACCGGGGACTGGATGCCGGAGGGCCACGCCGAGGCGGGTTCGAGCCACAGGTCAGCGAGGCGCAGGGCCTCCTCGACCGCGTTGCGCTCGTACGGCGACACCGCCGGGTCGCCGGCAGCCGCCAGCTGGCTGGCCGCCACCTGCCGGGCCAGGTCCCAGTTGACCGGCCCGCTGCCCGGCGCGGAGAGCAGGTGCTGCAACTGCGACATGAACTGCTGCATCTGCGCGGGATCGTTGGGGTCTGGTGGTTGCCCACCCGGGAGCGCGAAACCGAACGGAATATCAGGCACGACGTCTACGGTACGCGCGCCGCGCCCCAGGTCGCCGCCGCTGGCGTTGCGCTGAGGGCGAAGTCGTGCGCGCATCCGGCAGCCGCGCTCCGGGCGGTCGGTACTCTCTGCCGCATGAGACGTCGTGGCCTGACGGTCCTGCTCGGTGCCCTGTTCACCGCCCTGCTGAGCATCGGGGTGCTCCGGGTGCCGATCCCGTACGTGGTGCTCGGCCCGGGCCCGACGGTCAACACCCTCGGCACGGCCGATGGCAAGGAAATCATCCAGATCTCCGGGCGGGAGACGTCGACCTCCGCCGGCCAGCTCCGGCTGACCACGGTGGGGGTGCAGCCCACGGTGCGGCTCCGGGCGGCGATCGCCGGCTGGTTCTCCGACGACGAGGCGGTGGTGCCGCGGGAGCTGGTCTACCCGCCGGGGGAGTCGACGGAGCAGGTCGAGCAGCGCAACGCCGAGGACTTCCAGGCGTCGGAGACCAGCGCTGAGACCGCCGCACTGCGCGAACTGGGCTTCCCGGTGCAGGTAGTGGTCAAGACGGTGGCCGCGGACGGCCCGTCCGCCGGGGAGCTCAAGGTCGGCGACGTGGTCACCTCGGTCGACGGCCAGCCGGTGCCGGTCGCCACGAAGCTCACCGAGCTGATCCGGGCCAAGCCGGCCGGCACGGCCCTGGCCATCGGCTACACCCGTGACGGTGTGCCGGCCACCGCGACGGTGACCAGTCGCGAGCAGGACGGCCGGCCGCGGATCGGCGTCGAGATCGACCAGCAGCAGCCGCACCCGTTCACGCTCGACATCGACCTGGAGGACATCGGCGGGCCGAGCGCCGGCCTGATGTTCGCCCTGGGCATCATCGACAAGCTGACCCCGGCCGACCTCACCGGCGGCAAGGTCATCGCCGGCACGGGCACCATCGACGACGAGGGCGCGGTCGGCCCGATCGGCGGGATCGCCCAGAAACTGGTCGGCGCGAAGCGCGCCGGGGCCAAGGCATTCCTGGTACCGGCCGACAACTGTGCCGAGGCGGTCCGCAATCCGCAGCCCGATCTGCCGCTGCTGCGGGTGGGCTCATTGGACGAAGCATTGACCGCGCTGGAGACGCTGCGCGCGGGGGGCCAGCCGACCCGCTGCTGACTCGTGTGACCGTGCCCCGCCACGTTCAGGAACACCCCGTACTCTGGGTGCCTGGTCGGAGCCGATCATATTCGAGCGTGCGGAGCCAACAGTGGTAATGCGTAGCAGCAGCCCCCTTCCGAGGATGAGCCGGCGCGGACGCGTCACCATCGCCGTGCTGGTCGGGGTGTTCGTGCTCTTCACCCTGCTCGGGTGGGGTGTTCAGGCGTGGACGGACTGGCTCTGGTTCGACGAGGTCCGCTACACCGAGGTCTTCACCGGTGTGCTGGTCACCCGGCTGCTGCTCTTCCTCGCCGTCGGCCTAGGCATGGCGCTGATTGTCGGCGGCAACCTGTGGCTGGCCCACCGGCTGCGCCCGCGGCTGCGTCCGCACTCGGTCGAGCAGGCGACCCTGGAGCGCTACCGGATGGCGCTCAGCCCGCGCCTCGGCACCTGGATCGCGCTGACCGCCGCCGTGGTGGGGCTCTTCGCCGGTCTCTCCGCGCAGAGCCGGTGGAACCAGTGGCTGCTCTTCCGCAACGGCGGCGACTTCGGGATCAAGGACCCGGAGTTCGGGGTGGACATCGGCTTCTACGTCTTCCAGTTGCCGTTCTGGCGGTACCTGCTCGGGGTCGCCTTCACCGCGGTGGTGCTGGCCGTGATCGGCGCGCTGGCGGTGCACTACCTCTTCGGCGGCGTCCGCCTCCAGGGCGTCGGGGACCGGATGAGCAACGCGGCCCGGGCCCACCTGAGCAGCCTGGTCGCGGTCTTCGTGCTGCTCAAGGCAATTGCGTACGTGCTGGACCGGCGCGCGATGCTGCTGGAGTACAACGAGGGCGCCAAGCTGTACGGCGCCGGCTACGCCGACGTCAACGCGTTGCTGCCGGCGAAGGAGATCCTGGCCTACATCTCCATCGTCGTGGCGATCGCGATCATCGTGTTCTCCAACGCCTGGATGCGGAACCTGGTCTGGCCGGGCATCTCGCTGGCCCTGCTGGGCGTCTCCGCAGTGGCCATCGGCGGCATCTACCCCTGGGCGGTGCAGACCTTCGAGGTCAAGCCGAGCGCCAAGGACAAGGAAGCGCCGTACATCCAGCGCAGCATCGACGCGACCCGGGCGGCGTTCGGGCTGGCGGCCACCGAGACCACCCCGTACGCGGCGAGCAACCTCACCCCGCCGGCCAACCTGGCCACCGACACCTCCGTGGTGTCGAACGTGCGGCTGCTCGACCCGCAGCTGGTCAGCGAGACGTACACCCAGCTCCAGCAGGTGCGTGGCTTCTACGACTTCGGCCCCAAGCTGGACATCGACCGGTACGGGGTGAACGGCAAGACCTCCGACTACGTGGTCGGCGTCCGGGAGATCAACTACGGCGAGCTGACCGACCAGCAGAACACCTGGATCAACCGGCACACCGTCTACACCCACGGGTACGGGCTGGTGGCTGCCCCGGCGAACCAGGTGGTCTGCGGCGGGCAGCCGTTCTTCGTCTCCGGCTTCCTCGGCGAGAAGGCCCAGGAGGCGTGCTCCTCGCAGACCGAGCAGATCCCGGCGAAGCAGCCGCGCATCTACTACGGCGAGCGGATGGCCGCCGACGACTACGCGATCGTCGGCCAGGCCGACCCGAACAAGAAGGCCGAGTTCGACCGGCCGGTCGGTGAGGGTGGCGGCGAGTCCTACACCTACACCGGTGAGGGCGGCGTGGAGATCGGTTCCTTCCCGCGGCGACTGCTGTACGCCATCAAGGAGCAGGAGTCGAACTTCCTGCTCTCCGAGGCGGTCAACAAGGACTCCAAGCTGCTCTACGTGCGCAACCCGCGGGACCGGGTGGAGAAGGTCGCGCCGTTCCTCACCCTGGACGGCGACCCGTACCCGGCGGTGGTCGACGGCCGCGTGCAGTGGATCGTCGACGGCTACACGACGGCGGCGACCTACCCGTACGCCGAGCGGGTCAACCTGCAGACCGAGACCACCGACGAGTTGACCAACCGGGGCACCTTCCAGCTGGCCCGGGAGAACGTCAACTACATGCGCAACTCGGTGAAGGCCACGGTCGACGCGTACGACGGCACCGTGAAGCTCTACGAGTACGACGACACCGATCCGGTGCTCAAGGCGTGGAACAAGGCGTTCGGCGGTGACCTGGTGCTGCCGAAGGCAGAGATCCCGGTCGAGCTGACCGAGCACCTGCGCTACCCGGCGGACATGTTCAAGGTGCAGCGCAACCTGCTCACCAAGTTCCACGTGACCAACCCGGGCGACTTCTACTCCGCGCAGGACTTCTGGCAGGTACCGAACGTGCCGGACGCGCCGGACAGCGGCCAGAAGCAGCCCCCGTACTACCTGTTCACGCAGTTCCCGGGGCAGGAGGGCCCGCGGTTCCAGCTCACCTCCGCGGTCACCCCGAACGGCCGGCAGAACCTCGCCGCGCTGATCTCCGGGTCGTACGTCGACGGGAAGCCCCGGCTGGAGGTGCTGGAGCTACCGGACCAGACCCGGATCTCCGGCCCGGTGCAGGTGCACCAGCAGATGACGAACAACGCCAACATCCGCCAGCAGCTCAACCTGCTCTCCAGTAACCAGGCGCAGGTGCAGTACGGCAACCTGCTCTCGCTGCCGTTCGCCGACGGCATGCTCTACGTCGAGCCGGTCTACGTGAAGAGCAACCAGCAGGACGCGTACCCGCTGCTGCAGAAGGTGCTGCTCTCGTACGGCGACGGCGGCTCGTTCGTGGCGCTCGCCGACAACATCAACGACGGCATCAAGCAACTGGTCGACCAGGGCAAGCGGGCCGGACAGGGCGCGCCGCCACCCCCGACCACCGGTGGCAACCCGACGACACCGACGCCGGCACCGACGCAGACGCCGACACCGACGCCGAGCGCCGGCACTCCGCCGCCGACCGGCGAGCTGGCCACCGCTGCGGATCGTGTGCAGGCCGCCATCACCGAGGTCCGCGCCGCGCAGACCTCCGGTGACTTCGAGCGGTACGGTCGCGCGCTGAAGGCGCTGGACGAGGCGCTCACCGCTTTCCAGCAGGCACAGCAGGCGGCCAACCCGGCCGGTACGCCCAGCGGTGGTCCGGCGCCGAGCGTGAGCCCGACCGGCTGACCCGCACTACCCGGAGCACCCTTTTCGGAGCCCTCGGCGTCGGACCCATCCGGTCCTGACGCCGGGGGCTCCGCCGTACCCGCAGCCGGTCCCGTTGTCGCCTCTCCGACAGGTCCGGCCGGCCCGCAACCTGCGGCACCGGTTCGCCGTCCTCACTGCAACGGGGTGTGGACGAGGGGGGCAGTCGTGAGGGACGCGCAGAGCTTCGACGACTTCTACCGCAGCACCGCCCGGCGGATGTTGCGGTACGGCTACGCGGTCACCGGCGACCACACCGAGGCACAGGATCTCGTGCAGGAGGCGTTCGCCCGGGCCTGGCGGCACTGGGGGCGGCTGGTGGCGCATCCGGCGCCCGAGGCGTGGCTGCGGCTGGTGGTGGCCCGGCTGGCGACCGATCGCTGGCGCCACCTGCACCGCTGGCGGGCGGTGCTGAGCCGTACCGGCCCTCCGCCGGCAGCCCCGCCACCGAGTGAGGACGGGGTGCTGCTGGTCCACGCGCTCCGCCAACTGCCGGCCGCCCAGCGGCAGGCGCTGGCCCTGCACTACCTCTTCGACATGTCCGTGGAGGAGATCGCCCGGGAGACCGAGGTCCCGGTCGGCACCGTGAAGTCCTGGCTGTCCCGGGGCCAGTGCCGGCTGGCCGCGCTGCTGCCCGACCTCTCCGCAGTGGAGCTGGAGGCGAACGATGTCAGCTGAACTCTCCGACCTGTACCGGTCGCTCACCGCTGTCGCCGACGGCCAGGAGCTGACCCACCCGGAGCTGGTCCGGCGGCGCGCCGACCGGCGGGCCCGGGTCCGGATGGCGGGCACCGCGCTCGCGGTGGCTCTGCTGCTCGGCGGGGTGGCCGCCGGGGGACGGGTGGCGTTTCCGGCGGACGGCCCCGCGCCGTTGCCACCGCCCGCCGACACCCCCGGCCCGCTGCCGAGCGGCCCGGCTCCCCGCCCGTCCCCGTCCGCGCCGCCGTCCCGGTCCCCGACGCCGCCGTCCCCGACGCCGCCTCACAGCACGCCGAGTGCCACGCCGTCGGCCCCGACAACCGGTGCGGCGACGCCCCCGCAGCCCACCTCGATCCCGGACCGTGCCTTCTTCGCCCTGGCGGCAGCGAACCAGACGGGCCTGGAGTCGCAGGTGGACGGGCCAGCGCTGCCGGTGCTCTGCACGGCCCGCTATCCCAGCGACTCCGCCGTGGTGCAGCGCCGCGGTCGGTACCTGGCCTACAAGCGGCCGGAAACCCCGCCGGAGTACGTGCCAGCGGGCAGTTACCGGCACACCATCACCATCTACCGGGCGGGCCGCGCCGACGATGCGCTGCGGGAGCTGCGGCAGGCCGTCCGCGGCTGCCCCGAGCAGAGGTTGCCCGACGACACCAGGACCTGGCGGCAGCGGCTGCTGGACTCGGGGAGGTACGGGGACGAGTCGGTGCTGTTCGAGATGCGGGCGCCGTACCCGGAGGGCAGAGGCGACCCGGGCGAGGACGAGGTCCGGTTGGTTCGGGCGGTCCGGATCGACAACGTGGTGACGGTGCTCTGGGAACAGGGCTGGGAGGACACGGCGGCCGAGCGTGCCCAGGTCGATGCCGACAGCCGGCGGGCGGTGGCGGCGATCGAGAACTGGCTCGACTGACGGAAGCCCAGGTCAACGCGGTGGGCGGCGGCGGTATCGGGGTCGCTTTGCGGTGCCCCGGGTCGGTGCGCTACGGTTATCGAACCGACGCGGGGTGGAGCAGCTCGGTAGCTCGCTGGGCTCATAACCCAGAGGTCGCAGGTTCAAATCCTGTCCCCGCTACCACGACGAACGGCCCCCGAGGATCTGATCCTCGGGGGTCGTTTCGCATCTCCCATCCGGCTCGACCGGCCGTCGCCAACCGGCCGTCGACCCGCCTGGTGTGGCCGCTCCGCCGGCCTCCGGGGCGGATGCCGGCCCCGCTGATCATCGCCAGAACGGATGGGTTAAGGTTAACCAGTCGACGCGGGGTGGAGCAGCTCGGTAGCTCGCTGGGCTCATAACCCAGAGGTCGCAGGTTCAAATCCTGTCCCCGCTACCACGACGAACGGCCCTCGAGGATCAAGTCCTCGGGGGCCGTTCCGCATGTTCGGCCCAGTCCGGTCCGCGCGGTCTCCGTCCCGCGATTCGGCGTGGACCAACATGCCGAGGTTGCGTCCTTCGGCGAGGATGGGCGCATGTCTTCATTCAGCAAGTGGTGGGGCCGGCTCAGCGCGGTCCTCGGTGCGGTCGTGCTGGCGGTCTTCGTGCCCGTCGCGGCCTGGGCGTCCACGGGTACCGGCGAGCTGGTGGTGGAGGCCGCCCGGCGGCGGTCCCGCGGCGGCGGCTTCGGTTTCCTCGGCCTGCTCTGCTGCCTGGTGGTGGTGGCGATCGTCGTGTTCCTGCTGCTGCGGCTGACGCGCAGCCGTCGGGGTGGGCCGCCGCGCTGACCCGGCCGTTCGCGCCGTGCCCGACCGTCGGGGGGTTACCGGCTACCGGCGGCGGGCCACCGGCCAGCGGTCACGCCGCCAGGGCGGCGTTGGCCTGGGCGACGAAACGGGAGGTGGCCGCGCGGGTGCCGGCCCGTCCGGCGCGAATGCTCTCCGCGGCGGCGACCAGCAGGGTACGCACCGTGGCGTGCCCCTTCGGCGGTGGCGCCGGCGCCGGCCCGAGCTGGTCGGCGATGCTGGCACCGAACGCGGCGGCGCGCTGCTGGGCCGGGTCGGTGATGCTGCCCTCGGTGTACCGGCGGACGGCGAGACTGGCGTTGAGGCCACGTTCGTGGCCCAGGACGGTGCCGGCCTCGCCGTTCGTGGTCAGGAAGTCGATCACGTCGATGACGGTGTCCGGGTGACGGGTGCCGTGGAACCCGGCCCAGTACATCGAGGCCCGCGCCCACTGTGCACCAGGTGGCCCCGGGACGCCGATCACCCCAAGCTCGGCCTCGGTGAGCCGCTGTAGCTCCGGTAGCTGGTGGGACCAGGCGAAGGACGCGGCGGTCAACCCGGTGACCACCAGTTGCCGGGCCGGCTCCCCGCTGTCGGCCTGCTCGACCAGCGCCGCGCCCGGCGTGGCCCGCCCGGCGCGAGCCCGCTGCCACAGCTCGAACCAGGCGATCAGCTCGTCCGCGCCGAAGCCGAGCTGGCGCCCCCGGTAGAACTCGCCGCCCTGCGAGCGCAGCCAGAGCCAGAGTGCCCGGTAGTCGCCGGACGGGTCCGCGGTGCCGGCCACCCGGCCGTCGCTGGCGTCGGTGACCTGCTCCGCCCAGGAGATGTAGTCAGCCCAGGACATCCCGGCGCGCGGCTCCGGCACCCGGAGCTCCCGGAGCAGGTCCCGGTTGAACACCACCGCCGCGAGGGTCTGCCCACCGGCGACGGCCATCGTCCGCCCCTCCACGGCGCCGTAGCGGATCAGGCCCTCCGGCAGGCCCCGCAGGTCCAACCGGTGATCGGCCACCCGCTCGCTCAGGTCGAGGACGATCTGGCGTTGGGCGTACTCGGTCAACATGGCGTCGTCGAGCTGGATCAGGTCCGGCACGTTGCCGCCGGCGGCCTGCGTGGCCAGCCGGTCGTAGTAGCCGTCGGCGCCCTGCCAGGTGACCCGGAAGGTGACCCGGGGGTTGCGTTCCGAGTAGAGCCGCAGCACCTTCTCGGTGAGCTCGGCCCGCTTCGTCCCTCCCCACCAGAAGACCGACAGCTCGACCGGCCCCTCCTCGGTCGAAGTCGCGGTGCCGTCGCTGCATCCGGCGAGGCCGCCGGAGGCCAGCAGGGGGGCACCGAGCAGCGCGGTGAGCACTCGGCGCCGGCCCGGGTCGGCGCCGAAGCGGTCGATCGGGGGTCGAACAAAGGGCACGGGGTCTCCTGGCACCTGCGGGCGGCGGTCGGACCATTCACGCAGGAGGCGCGGGGAGGTGTCAACGTCCGTCCGGTCACCCCTGCGATCGGCCCCGGCTCGGGTGGCCGGAACGGGGCCCCCGGTGCCACGTGGTGTACTAGGGCGCGTGGAACTTCTGCACTCGGGCAAGGTCCGGGACGTCTACGCCGACGGTGACGACCTGATCCTGGTCGCCTCGGACCGCATCTCGATCTACGACGTGGCGCTGCCGACGCCGATCCCGGACAAGGGCCGCCTGCTCACCGCGCTCTCGCTGTGGTGGTTCGAGCAGCTCGCCGACCTGGTGCCGAACCACGTCATCTCGGCCACCGACGTGCCGGCGGAGTTCGCCGGGCGGGCGATCCGCTGCCAGCGGCTGGACATGGTCCCGGTCGAGTGCGTCGCCCGGGGTTACCTCACCGGCGGCGGCCTGCGGGAGTACGAGCGCACCGGCGCCGTCTCCGGCGTACCGCTGCCCCGAGGGCTCGGTGAGGCGTCGATCCTGCCCGAGCCGATCTTCACGCCGTCCAGCAAGGCGCCGGTGGGCGAGCACGACGAGCCGATCACGTTCGCCGACGTGGTGGACAAGGTGGGCCAGGCCACCGCCGAGCGGCTGCGGCAGATCACCATCGACATCTACCGGCGCGGCGCCGAGCTGGCCGCCGACCGGGGCATCCTGGTCGCCGACACCAAGATCGAGCTGGGCTGGGCGCCGGACGGCACCCTGGTCCTCGCCGACGAGCTGCTCACCTCCGACTCGTCGCGGTTCTGGCCGGCCGAGTCGTACCAGCCGGGGCGGGTGCAGTTCTCCTACGACAAGCAGTACGTGCGGGACTGGGCCACCGGCAGCGGCTGGGACAAGCAGGGCCCGGCGCCGGACATGCCGGCCGAGGTGGTCGAGGCGACCCGGGCCCGCTACATCGACGTCTACGAGAAGCTCACCGGCAACCGCTGGGAGTGATCGCCGGGACCGACGGTCACTCCACCCAGTCGAGGGTGCGCTGTACGGCCTTGCGCCAGTTGCGCAGCTCCCGGTCGCGCAGCTCCGGGGCCATGGCCGGCTCCCACTGCGCGTCGGAGCGCCACTGCGCGCGCAGCGTGGCCAGGTCCGGCCAGAAGCCGACCGCCAGGCCGGCCGCGTACGCGGCACCCAGGCAGGTGGTCTCGGTGATCCGGGAACGGACCACCGGCACGTCGAGCACGTCGGCGAGAAACTGCATGAGCAGCCCGTTGGCGGTCATGCCGCCGTCCACCCGGAGTCGGCGCAGCGCCACGTCGGAGTCGGCGTTCATCGCGTCGACGACCTCGCGGGTCTGCCATGCCGACGCCTCCAGCACCGCCCGGGCCAGGTGCCCCTTGGTGATGTAGCCCGTCAGGCCGGCGATCACGCCGCGCGCGTCGCTGCGCCAGTGCGGGGCGAAGAGCCCGGAGAACGCCGGCACCACGTAGCAGCCGCCGTTGTCGTCCACGGTGCCGGCCAGCTCCTCCACCTCCGCGGCCGTGGAGATCAACCCGAGGTTGTCGCGCAGCCACTGCACCAGCGACCCGGTGACCGCGATCGCGCCCTCCAGGGCGTACGCCGCCGGTTGGCCGTGGATCCGGTAGGCGACCGTGGTGAGCAGGCCGTGCGTCGAGGGGACCGGGCTGGCGCCGGTGTTGAGCAGCAGGAAGCTGCCGGTGCCGTAGGTGCACTTCGCCTCGCCCGGCTGGAAGCAGGTCTGCCCGAACAGGGCGGCCTGCTGATCGCCGAGCGCGCTGGCCACCGGCACCCCGGCCAGCACTCCGGTGGCCGTGCCGTAGACCTCGGCGGAGCAGCGGATCTCGGGCAGCATCGCCGCCGGTACGCCCATGGCGTCCAGCAGTTCCGGGTCCCAGGCCAGGGTGGCGAGGTCCATCAGCATGGTCCGGCTGGCGTTGGTCACGTCGGTGACGTGCTCGCCGGTCAGCTTCCAGATCAGCCAACTGTCGATGGTGCCGAAGAGCACCTCGCCGCGCTCGGCGCGCTCGCGGAGGCCGTCCACCTCGTCCAGCAGCCAGCGCAGCTTCGGCCCGGCGAAGTAGGTGGCCAGCGGCAGGCCGGTGCGGGCCCGGAACCGTTCCTCGCCGTACGCCGCCGCCAGCTCGCGCAGCAGCGGCCCGGTCCGGGTGTCCTGCCAGACCACGGCATTGGCCACCGGGCGGCCGGTGGCCCGGTCCCAGACCACGGTGGTCTCCCGCTGGTTGGTGATGCCGACCGCGGCCAGCCCCGCCGCGTCGGTGCCAGCGGCCTCCAGCGCCTCCCGGACGACCTGCTGGACGTTGTCCCAGATCTCCTCGGCGTCGTGCTCCACCCAGCCGGGTCGGGGGAAGATCTGCCGATGCTCGCGCTGGGCCGCGGCGACGATCTCCCCGGCCCGGTCGAAGACGATGCAACGCGAGGAGGTGGTGCCCTGGTCGATGGCGGCGACGTACTGGGGGGTCACCGCAGCACCGTACCCGGACCTGCGGCCCCGGTCGACCGGTGTCACGGCCGGTTCCGGCCCGCCGCCGTCCGCCACCAAACGCTTCGCCTACGATGTGCGAACGTGCGCGACATCGCCGTTTTCAGTGGAACCGCCCATCCCGACCTCGCCGCCGAGATCTGCGCCCACCTGGGGGTGCCGCTGCATCCGGTGCGGGTCTCCCGGTTCGCCAACGACTGCCTGGAAGTGCAGTTGCAGGCCAACTGCCGGGAGCGGGACGTCTTCCTGATCCAGCCGTTGGTGCCGCCGGTGCAGGAGCACCTGGTCGAGCTGCTGCTGATGATCGACGCGGCCCGGGGCGCGTCCGCCGGCCGGATCACGGTGGTGCTGCCGCACTACGCGTACGCCCGCTCGGACAAGAAGGACGCGCCGCGGATCTCGATCGGCGCCCGGCTGGTCGCCGACCTGCTCACCTCGGCCGGGGCGGACCGGGTGCTCGCGCTGACCCTGCACTCGCCGCAGGTGCACGGCTTCTTCAGCGTCCCCGTGGACCACCTGCACGCGTTGCGCGAGCTGGCCACCCACTTCCGGCAATACGACCTCAGCAACACCGTGGTGGTCTCGCCCGACCTGGGCAACGCGAAGGAGGCGGCCGCGTTCGCGCGGCTGCTCGGCACGCCGGTCGCGGCCGGGGCGAAGCAGCGGTTCAACGACGACCTGGTCAAGATCAGCGCCGTGATCGGTGAGGTGACCGACAAGGACGTCATCGTGCTGGACGACGAGATCGCCAAGGGCAGCACGGTCGTCGAGCTGATGGAGCACCTGCGTGGCCTGAAGGTCCGCTCGATCCGGCTGGCCTGCACGCACGGCCTCTTCTCCGGCGACGCGCTGCAGCGGCTCGGTGACCAGGAGGGCGTACTGGAGATCGTCTGCACCAACACGGTCCCCATCCCGACCGCCAAGCGGGTCCCCAAACTGCAGGTCCTCTCGGTGGCACCGGCCCTGGCCGAAGCCATGCGGCGGATCCACAACGGGGAGTCCGTCTCCGCCCTCTTCGCCTGAGCCGCCACCCGTGGGCGTGGCGTCAGCGTGCGGTGTTGTGGTTGTTGCTGGTGAGGGCCGTGGTGATGCGGACGGTGGTGCCGGCGGTGCCGGTGGCGACCTCCATGGCGTCGGTCAGCTCGCGGGCCAGCCAGAGGCCCCAGCCGCCGGCGGTGTCCGGGGCCGGCCGGCGCCGGTCGCCCAGCCGCTGCGCGCTGATCCCGCGCCCGTGGTCGGCGACTTCGCAGACCAGCATCCCCGGCTCCAGCCAGAGCCGCAGCCATCCCCGCCCGCCGCCGTGCCGCACCGCGTTGGTGATCAGCTCGTTGATCGCCAGCACGAAGTCGTCCAGCCGCTGCCCGGTCAGCCCGGAGGCATGCGCGCAGGAGGTGACCGAGTGTCGAATCTCGGTCACCTGGGCCTGGTCGAAGGCCTCGGCGATCAGGAGGGCAGGTTCGATGGGCACAACCGTACGCGGTGCGTGCGGATCTGCGTTCGTCATGGCCCCGTCCCGACGGCCGATCGCGGAGTATTTCGCGGCATTTCCACCGTACGTCAGGGTTCCTCGGACCGCACGTCGCGCTCCCCGCCCGGCGGGCCCGGTTGTGGCATCCTGACCGCCATGTCGTCACCGCCGGGTGGTTTCGAGGTGCCGCTCTGGCGGGCGCTCACCGTGTTCCGGCTGGCGTCCCTCGCGTACGTCTGCGCGCTCGCGGTGCGCGACGCCGACCGGTACGCCCATCCGTTCCTCGTCGGCGCCCTCGTCCTGGTGATGATGGCCTGGACCGCGGCGACCGCGATCGGGTACGCCCGGCCGGCCTGGCGGCGCTGGCCGCTGCTGCTGGCCGACCTCGGGGTGGTGATGGCCCTCGTGCTGGCCACTCCGTGGGTGGTCGGCCGCGCGGCGCTCGCCGCCGGCGTGCCCACTCTGGGGGTGGCCTGGATGGCCGGCCCGGTGCTGGCCTGGGCCGTCTCCGGCGGCCGGCGGCGGGGCACGGTGGCCGCGCTGCTGGTCGCCGGCGCGGACCTGGCGACCCGGGAGCGGATCGGCCAGTCCTCGTTCACCGGGGTCATCCTGTTGCTGCTCGCCGGAGTGGTGGTCGGGCACGTGGCCCGGCTCGCGGTGACCGCCGAGGAGCGGCTGCAACGCGCGGTGGAGTTGGAGGCGGCCACCCGGGAGCGGGAGCGGCTGGCCCGGGGCATCCACGACTCGGTCCTGCAGGTGCTGGCGCTCGTGCAGCGGCGCGGCGCGCACCTGCCCGGCGAGGCCGGCGAACTGGCCCGGCTGGCCGGCGAGCAGGAGGCCGCGTTGCGCGCGCTGATCGCCGGCGCCGCTCCGGTCGGTGACGCCGTCCCGGCGGGTGACGCCGGCCGGGGCGGCACGGACGTGGCCGACGCCGGCGCGGTGGACCTGCGGACCCTGCTCGGCCGGTACGCCTCACCGGCGGTGTCGCTCTCCGCGCCGGCCACCCCGGTGCCGCTGCCCCGGCGTAAGGCCGGGGAACTGGCCGCCGCGACCGGCGCGGCCCTGGACAACGTGGGACGGCACGCTGGCGGGCGGGCCTGGGTGCTGATCGAGGACGAGGGGGAGACGGTGACCGTGTCGATCCGTGACGAGGGGCCGGGCATCCCGGACGGCCGGCTGGCCGAGGCGGCCGCCCAGGGGCGACTCGGCGTGACCCAGTCGATCCGGGGCCGGGTGGCGGACCTGGGCGGGACGGTCCGGATCGTGTCGACCCCCGAGGCCGGCACCGAGATCGAGCTGACCGTGCCGAGGGCGGACCGGTGACCCCGGTACGGGTGATGGTGGTCGACGACCATCCGATGTGGCGGGAGGGGGTGGCCCGCGACCTGACCGAGGCCGGTTTCCTGGTGGTGGCCACCAGCGGCGAGGGACGGCAGGCGATCCGGGTGGCCGCCGCCGTCCGACCCGACGTGGTCGTCCTCGACCTGCAACTACCGGACATCTCCGGTGTCGAGGTGGTCCGTGGGCTGCGCGCGGCGCTGCCCGACGTGCAGGTGCTGATGCTCAGCGCCAGCGGCGAGCAGCAGAGCGTGCTGGACGCGGTCAAGGCCGGGGCCACCGGGTACCTGGTGAAGTCGACGGCGCCGGCCGAGTTCCTCGACGCGGTACGCCGCACGGCGGACGGCGCGCCGGTCTTCACCCCCGGCCTGGCCGGGCTGGTGCTCGGCGAGTACCGCCGGCTCGCCGCCGGCACCGGGTCGGGGTCGGGGGCCGGCCCGGCCGACGGCTCGGAGCCCGGGGCGCCCCGGCTCACCGATCGGGAGACGGAGGTGCTGCGCCTGGTGGCCAAGGGGCTGTCGTACAAGCAGATCGCGCAGCGGCTCGGGCTGTCGCACCGCACGGTGCAGAACCACGTGCAGAACACGCTGGGCAAGCTGCAACTGCACAACCGGGTCGAGCTGACCCGGTACGCGATCGAGCGCGGTCTCGACGACTGACTCGGCGGGCGGGCCGGCGGGTCAGACCGAGCGCGGTGGCTCCGTCTCGTGGATGGCCAACTCCTCGGCGGTCGCCCCGCCCCCGGCTGAACCGGCGTCGTACGCGACGGAGTCGGTCTCCTGGTCGGTGTGCGCCCCCTCGTCCGGTTCCACCAGCCGGCCCACGGTGGCGTCGGCCACCGTGCCGAGCTGGCCGTGGTCGTAGAGGGAGACCGGGGAGTTCGGGTCCGAGGTGGGCCCCGGGTCCATCACGTCGGCGTCCAGTTGGGCCTCCGCCGCGGCCGCCTCGTTGTCCGCCTCGAAGGCGATCTTCGGGTCGACCGGGCCGGCCAGCGGGTCGTCGACCGGGCGTTCGAAGGTCTCCCGCTGGAGCTTGTAGTCCAACGACTCACCGTCGAGCTGCTCCTCGGCGGTGGTCCCGAACCGGTCCACCGCCACGGGCGTCCGGTCGCCGGGCAGCTGGGCCGGATCCGGGCCGTCCGCCTCGCGCCCGGTGAGCACGTCGTCGTTGGCGGTCGAGTCGTCGTCGGCGGTGTCGGGCAGCCCCTGCGCCTCGGTGTCGGACACGGGGGTCGGGAACTCGTTGTCGCGCATGTCTGATCACTACCCGCTGCCCTCCCGGCATAACCGGGGCACTGCCGGCCGTGCGGTGCCGAGTTGGACAACAGGGCCGCAACGGCCCGTCAGCCGAGGGCGCTCGCCTCGTCTGCGGGGTGCAGCACGCACCAGACGACCTTGCCGTCCGGCACCACGCTGCTGCCCCACCGCCGTGCCATCGTGCCGATCAGCAGCAGGCCCCGCCCTCCAGCGTGGGTCGGCGGCACCAGCCCGGCGAACGCCGGCCGCCGCGGGGAGTGGTCGCGAACCGCCAGGTGCAGGGTGCTGTCCTGCGGAGCCAGCCGGACGGTCATCGGGGTCCGGGCGTGCGCCACCACGTTGTTGACCATCTCGGTGACCGCGATGCACGCGGGCTCGGCCAGCGCCGGCATGTCCCAGCGCCGGCAACCGGTGGTCACCAGCTCGCGGGCCTGCCCGGCCGCTCCGACCGTCGGGGCCAGCTCGGCGGTGAGCACCGCCGCCAGCGGCGCTGCGGCGATCGCGGCCAGCGCGCCGGCCAGGGTGGGCCAGGCCGGCACGCCGCCCAGCGCCGTGTCCGCGCGGCTGGGCCCGGGGACCGCCGGGTCACAGAGCAGCAGGTCAGCAGCGGGCCAGTCGGCGACCTCCCGACGGACCTCGGCGAAGACGCCCCGCCCGACCGGGTCGTCGACCCGCAGCCCGGTCACGTCGGCCACCACCGGGCCGGGCCGGTCGCAGAGTCGGGCGAGCAGCGCGTCGCGGACCGTGCCGGCGCAGGGGGCGTCGAGCACACCGGTCACCCGGACCACCGCGGACGACTCGTCGATCTCCACCAGACAATGCGCGCCGGCCGACATGATCGCCCGATCGTGCTCGCTGGTGACGGACGTCGCTGTTCCTTCCTTCGCTCGCGACTGCGGGGCTCGCAGCACCGGCTCACTTCTCGCGCTGGCTTCCGGTCGCTCGATGCTCGGCATCACTGGTCCTGCCGGGTCCGACGGCTCATCGCCGCCATCGTGCCGACCGCGGTGCCGGCGGCGGCGAGGCCGAACGCGGCGGTCATCCGCACCAACTGCCGCCGTCGGCCGTGCCAACCGCCGTCCCGGTGGCCCTCCGCGTCGGCGTGGAACACGTTGCCGCTGCTGTCGACTCGGGCGCCCGGGCCGAACTGGGTGCGGTGGGTGTACCAGCCGAGGATGCGCTCCACCAGTGCGGGCGCCAGCCGCCACTGCAGGCCGAGGAGCCGGGCTGCGCCGCCGGCGTACGCCTCGCGGCGGGGCCGACGCAGCAGCCGGACGATGGTCTCGGCGACCACCTCCGGCGGGTAGACCGGCGGCGGTGGTACCAGCTCGCGTCCGCTGTGGTTGGCCGCGTGCCGAAAGAACGGGGTGTCGATGGTGGCCGGCAGCACGGTGCAGATGGAGATCTGCCCCCGGCCGGTGACCCGCAGCTCCTGCCGGACGGTGTCGGCGAGCCCGCGGATGCCGTGCTTGGTGGCGTTGTACGCCGACTGGTACGGCATCGCCACCTCGGCAAGCATCGAGGCGTTGTTGACCAGCACCCCGCCGCCGGCCGCGCCGAGGTGCGGCAGCGCGGCCTTGAAGCTGTGCACCGCGCCGAGCAGGTTCACCTCCACCACCCGGCGAAACTCGGCGACCGGGATCTCGTCGAAAAGCCCCACCGCTCCCACGGCGGCGTTGTTCACCCAGGCGTCGATGCGCCCGAACTCGGCCGCCGCCCGATCGGCCAGCCGCTGCACCGACTCCAGGTCGGTCACATCGGTCGGCACGACCAACGCCCGACCGCCCAACTCCCGGCAGCGCTGCGCGACCTGCCGCAGCGCCGGCTCGCTTCGAGCGGCCAGCACGACGGCGGCGCCCCGGCGGGCCAGCGCGTACGCGGTGGCCGTGCCGATCCCGCTGGAGGCGCCGGTGATCACCACGGTCGAATCGTCGAGGCTGCGGGTCAGCGGCATTCCTGAGCGGTACCCCCGACCAGGCCGGGTCATACCAAAGGTCCCTCGCCGATCCTCCTGAAACCGCCTCGTCGGGGGCTGCGCAGGGGGGTTTCGTGGTTGTCGTGGCGCAAGTGTCGGTGGCACCTGCGGGGACTGTTCCCGATCTGCCAGGTTTCGGCTCCCGACCTCTGGGTTAATGGGACGCTCTGACCGGGAGGACCACCGCCGAGGAAAGATCGCAGGGAGGTGACCCATGCGCGTCGGCCTCGTCTGCGCGCACACCAGCTCGTACCGGCACGCCGACGGCCCGCCGGTCGGCACCCAACAGCACATCGCGCGGGTCGCCGCCGAGCTGGCCGGCCGAGGCCACGACGTCCGGATCTACGAGCGCCGGGACGACCCCGGGCTACCGGAGACCGTTGACGTCGATGGCTACCAGGTGCGACGGGTGTCGGCTGGGCCGCCCACCCCGCTGCCCACCGCCGAGCTGATCCCGCACGTGACCGGCTTCGGCCGCTGGCTGGCCGACGAGTGGGCCGGCGCCTGGCGGCCCGAGGTGGTGCACGGGCACTACTGGATCGGCGGCCTGGCCGCCGCGCACGCCGTCCGGGAGACCGACATCCCGGTGGTGCAGACCTTCCACTCGCTCGGCGTCGAGCAACTGCGCCACCTGGGCGGTCGGTACGACGGGCCGGGGGAGCGGATCCCACTGGAACGCGCACTGACCCGCGCCGTGGACATCGCGGTGGCCCAGAGCAACGACGAGGTGGACGAACTGACCCGGATGGGCCTGCAGCGCAGCTCGGTGGCGATGGTGCCCGCCGGGGTGGACATCGAGCAGTTCCACCCCGATGGTGAGGCGGCGCCGCGCGAGCAGCGGGCCCGGATCCTCTCCGTGGGCGGGCTCTCCCCGGGCCACGGCCAGGAGGACCTGATCCGGGCGATGCGGCTGGTCGGTGACGCTGAGCTGGTGATCGCCGGCGGGCCGCCGGCTGACCAGTTGGCCAACCACACGGAGGCACGCCGGCTGCGCGAGCTGGCCGAGCAGGCCGGGTTGGCTGACCAGGTACGGCTGGTCGGGGCGGTGCCGCACGATCAGATGGCGACCTGGTACCGGTCGGCGGACGTGGTGGCCTGCACGCCGCACTACTCCTCCGCCGGGCGGGTCTCGCTGGAGGCGATGGCCTGCGGGGTGCCGGTGGTCGGCTACGCGATGGGCGGCCTGGCGGACGCCGTCGTCGACGAGGTCACCGGCCGGCTGGTGCCCCCCGGCGACGTACGGACCCTCGGGGTCTCCCTGCGCCGGCTGCTCACCGACAACGCCGGGCGGTTCGCCTACGGCCACGCCGCAGTGGACCGGGTCCGGAGCAGCTACACCTGGGAACGGACCGCCGGTGCGCTGGAGCGCCTCTACGAGCGGGTGGTGAGCCGCCGCAAACCGGTCGAAGCCTGAGTCTGAGTCGGGATCCGCCCACGCCACGCCAGTCGTGGCGTGGGCGCCTGCTCAGCCGGGTCGGCCGGCGCCGACCATGGTCCGGCCGGGGCGTTGCGCCCTCGCGGAGTGCTGCTGCGGCTCGGCGTACCGGGTCAGCCCGATCACCGCGGCCAGGGTGACCAGGAAACCGACCGCGGCCAGCCACTCCCGCCCCGGCCAGATCTTGTCGTTGAGCAACAGCAGGCCGACGATCGCCGCCGGCACCGCTCCGGCGGCGTCCATCGCGGCGACCGCGGCGGTCGTCGAGCCGCGCTGCATGGCCAGGCCGAGCAGCAGTTGGCCGACGATCGAGTGGACGATCAGCAGGTAGAACAGCGGGTTGGCGAGGAACGCCTCGGCCGACGGTGCGGAGGCCAGTGGCCGGGCAGCCACCGCGGCCGAGGAGAACGCCAGCCCGGCCAGCGAGCCGAGAGCCACCGACCCGGGCGCTCCGTGCAGCCGGACGGCGAAGACACCGAGCACCGCGATCACGCCCAGCGCCACCAGCAGGGCGACCGAGCCGGCGGTGCCGAGCTGGCGGGACGGCGCCGGTCGCGCGGACAGCACCAGCGCGCTGATCCCGGCGAAGAGCAGGCCCAGCAGCACCACCTCGGCCACCGGCAACCGCCACTTCAGCACCAGCACGCCGAGGATGGCGGTCACCCCGAGCCCGGCGGCCACGCTGGCCTGGACCAGGAACAGCGGCAGGTCCCGCCGAGCCAGGAAGGCGAGCACGAAACCGCCGATCTGGCAGCCCAACCCGACCAGGTACGTCCGGTGCCCGGCCAGCCGCAGCAGCAGCCCCGGATCGAAGGTGTGGTGCACGGTTGTGCGGGCCGCGGCCACCGACTGGAGCAGGTTGGCGAAGCCGTACGCGACAATCATCGCCGCGAGAAAGCACCAGCCGGAGGAGACCACCTGGCGAGGATAGAGGTTGCCCGGGGTCAATGCTCGGCTGGTCGATTCAGCCGGGCGAGGATGTCGGCGTGCAGCACACCGTTGGTGGCCACCGCGCTGCTCTCGGTGCCCGGCGCGCCAGCCGGAGCCGGTCGACCGGCCAGATCCGTGACCGTGCCACCCGCCTCGGTGACGATCGGCACCAGCGCCGCCACGTCCCACAGCGACAACTCCGGCTCGACCATCACGTCCAGTGCACCCTCGGCCAGCAGCATGTAGCCGTAGAAGTCGCCGTACGCCCGGCTGCGCCAACTGTCGCGCATCAGGTCGAGCATCGCGTCGAGCCGCCCGGCGCGTTCCCACCCGTTCAGGGACGAGTAACAGAAGCTGGCGTCGGCGATCCGTCGCACCGCGGAGACGCCGATCCGCTCGCCGGCCGCGGGGCCCGGCCCGGCGTACGCGCCCGCGCCCGCGCTCGCCCACCAGCGCCGGCCCAGCGCCGGGGCGGACACCACGCCGACCACCGGCCGGTCACCGTCGAGGAGCGCGATCAGGGTGGCCCAGACAGGCACGCCGCGGACGAAGTTCTTGGTGCCGTCGATCGGGTCGATGATCCACCGCCGGCCGTCCGGGTCGCTCGCCGGCTGGGCGCCGTACTCCTCGCCGAGCAGGCCGTCGCCCGGCCGGTGCTCGGCCAGCAAAGCGCGAATCTCCCGCTCCACGGCGGTGTCCGCGTCGGACACCGGGGTCAGATCAGGCTTCGCCTCGACCCGCAGGTCGAGCGCCCGGAACCGGGCCGTGGCGATGGCGTCGGCCCGGTCGGCGAGCAGGTGGGCGAGGGCGAGGTCGTCGGCGTACCCGGTCATGCCGGCAACCTAGCCGACGCCGGGTGGCTCACTCGTCGGGCCCGCGCCGGTCGCCCTCGCCGGGCCCGCGCTGGTCGGTCTCGCCGCGCTGGTCGCCGTCGCCGGCCCGGGAGGCGAGCAACCGGCGGTACGAGGCCAGCCGGCGCGGGTCGGCCTTGCCGGCGGCCACCCAGGCGTCCAGCCCGCAGTCGGCCTCGTCGGCCGTGTGCGGGCAGTTGGGTGGGCAGTCGGCGGTCCCCTCGACCAGGTCGGGGAAGCCGTGCAGCAGGCTGTCGGCGGAGACGTGCGCCAGCCCGAAGCTGCGGATGCCCGGGGTGTCGATGATCCAGCCCGGGTCGGTGTCGATGCCGGGGATCGGTGGCAGCCGCAGCGCCACCGCACTGGTCGAGGTGTGCCGGCCACGGCCGATCGCGCTGACCACGCCGACCGCCCGAAGGGCGTCCGGGACGAGGCGGTTGACCAGTGTCGACTTGCCCACACCGGAGTGCCCGACCAGCACCGACACCCGGCCGGCGAGCAGCGCGCGCAGCGCGTCCAGGTCGGAGTCGGGGCGGTTCAGCACGTACGGCAGCTCCAGCTCCGTGTAGTAGCCCAGCACCTCCTCCGGCCCGGCCAGGTCGGCCTTGGTGAGGCAGAGCAGTGGGTCGATGTCCGCGTCGTACGCGGCCACCAGGCAGCGGTCGATGAACCCGGTGCGCGGCGGCGGGTCGGCCAGCGCGCTGACGATCACCAACTGGTCGGCGTTGGCCACCACCACCCGCTCCAGCCGGCCCTCGGCGGTGGTCTCGTCGTCGTCGGCGGTGCGGCGCAGCACCGAGCGGCGCTCGGCGATCCGGACGATGCGGGCGAGAGCGCCCTCCGCGCCGGAGGTGTCCCCGACCAGGCTGACCCGGTCGCCCACCACGACCGACTTGCGGCCCAGCTCACGAGCCCGCATGGCGGTGACCGTGGGCAGCTCGGCCCCGACCACGCCGTGCTCGGCCCCGGCCAGCACGCAGGTGTAGCGCCCCCGGTCGACGGCGATGACGAAGCCGTCCACCGCGTCGGCGTGCCGGGGTCGGGTGCGGGTACGCGGACGCGACGATTTCCCGGGTCGGACCCGTACGTCGTCCTCGTCGTACTCCCGCCGTTTGGTCGCCAGGACCGCCCCCTGTCGCGTCAGCTCTTGCCGGTCACCATCGCTGACCATAGTGCCGGGAACTCCGGCATGGTCTTGGAGGTACACCCGACGTCGTCCACCTCGATGCCCGGCACGGCGAGCCCGGCCACCGCGGCGGCGTGCGCCATCCGGTGGTCGTGGTAGGTGCGGAACACGCCGCCGCGCAGCGGCCGGGGCCGGATCTCCAGCCCGTCCGGAGCCTCGGTGACGTCCGCCCCGAGTGCGGTGAACTCCCGCGCCAGCGCGGTCAGCCGGTCGGTCTCGTGGCCGCGGATGTGCCCGATGCCGGTGAAGGACGACGGCGAGTCGGCCAGCATGGCCAGCGCGGTCAGCGCCGGCGTCAGCTCGCTGACGTCGGAGAGGTCGGCGGTCAGGCCGTGCACCACGCCGGTGCCCCGGACGGTCAGCCCGGTGGTGGAGAGGGTGACCTCGCCACCCATCCGGTGCAGTAGCGAGCGGAGCTGCTCGACCGGCTGGGCGCTGCTGCGCGGCCAGCCCTGGAGGGTGACCTCGCCGCCGGTGACCAGGGCGGCGGCGAAGAACGGCACCGCACCGGAGAGGTCCGGCTCGATCTCCCAGCCGCGCCCGGTGAGCGGGCCGGGCTCGACGGTCCACACGTCGGGGGTGGTGTCGTCGACCGCCGCGCCAGCGGCCCGCAGCATCTGCACCGTCATCCGCAGGTGCGGCGCGGACGGCACCGGCGGGCCGACGTGCCGCACCACGACGCCCCGGTCGAAGCGCGGCGCGGCCAGCAGCAGCCCGGAGACCAGTTGGCTGGAGGCGGAGGCGTCGATCACCACTTCACCGCCGGTGACCCCGCCGGAGCCGAGCACGGTCAGCGGCAGGCTGCCCGCGCCGCTGGCGTCGATCCGGACGCCCAGCGAGCGCAGCGCGCCGATCAGCGGGCCGAGCGGCCGGGTGCGGGCCTGCGGGTCGCCGTCGAAGGTGATCCGTCCGTCGGCCAGCCCGGCCACCGGCGGGACGAACCGCATCACCGTGCCGGCCAGGCCCACGTCCACGTGCGCCGGGCCGGCCAGCGGGTGCGGCCGCACGAGCCAGCGTTCGTCGTCGCTGATCGACACGTGCGCGCCCATCGCCCGCAGGCCGGCCGCCATCAGCTCGGTGTCCCGGGCGCGCAGCGGCCCGGCCAGGGTCGACGGGCCGGCGGCCAGTGCGCTGAGCACCAGGGCACGCGCGGTCATCGACTTGGACCCGGGCAGGCGCAGCGTGGCCGCCACCGGGTCGGACGCGGTCGGTGCGGTCCACGGCTGCGGCGGCCGGGTCGCGATCAGGTTCCCCACGGTTACATTCTGCCGTGTCGGCCGGTGGGCGGCGCCGAACGGCGGTCGTACTCCCGGTTGGCGGGACAGCCGGCGGGGCCCTCGACGGGTTAGCGTGTGCCCCATGTGCGGCAGGTACGCGACGACCCGGAGCTCCGGTGAGCTGAGCGCGTTGTTCGAGTCGTCGGACGACACCGACGGCCGGATCCTGCCTGATCACAACGTCGCACCCACCGACCCGGTGCCGCTGGTCCGGGTCACCCCGGAGGGGCACCGCTCCCTCTGCGTCGGACGCTGGGGCCTGCTGCCGCACTGGTCCCGGTCCGCCGCTGGCGCGGCCCGCATGATCAACGCGCGGGCGGAGACGGTGGCCACCAGCCGGGCGTACGCCGGGGCGTTCGCCCGTCGTCGCTGCCTGGTCCCGGCCGACGGCTGGTACGAGTGGGTCCGCCAGCCCGACGGCGGGCGTCAGGCGTATTACATGACGCCCACCGACGGCTCGGTGCTCGCTCTGGCCGGCATCTGGTCGATCTGGGAGTCCGGTGCCGACACCCGGCTCACCTTCAGCGTGCTGACCACCGCGGCGCTCGGCGAGCTGGCCGAGGTGCACGACCGGATGCCGGTGCTGCTGCCGCCCGAGCGGTGGTCGGCGTGGCTGGCGTCGACCGACGAGCCGGACCGGCTGCTCGCCCCGCCGACGGCGGACCGGCTGGCCGGGTTGGAGATCCGCCCGGTCGGGCCGGCGGTGGGCGACGTCCGCAACGACGGGCCGCAGTTGATCGCGCGGGTGCCGGTGGCGCCAACGGTCGCGCCGCAGGAGCTGACCCTGTTCTGAGGCCCACGCGCATCGTCGGGCGCCGATTTGCCAGGGTTGCGCGCGATTCGTCTCCTGACCGTTCAGTCATGTTCCCGGCAACCCCTTGTCTCAGTGTCCGGAAGTGCGATAGAACACAGCGCCGGTAGTGGGTGTCGATTCGCACGGGGCGGACGACATCCATCGATCTTGCCGGTCCCACGGGGGAGGTGGGTGGATGACACGGGCGCGTATGCCCCGCCCGCACGAGGTGGCTGCGGCGCGGCGAGATCCGCGACTGCTGCGAGCCTTGCAGGAACGGCGACAGGATGACAGTTGGCGCACCAGAGGGACGTGCCAGAGCGTCGATCCAGAGACCTTCTTTCCGGCGCCGAACGAGCCGGCGGACGCCGCTGTCGCGCTGTGCCGCAGTTGCGACGTACAGGGGTCCTGTCTGGCCTGGGCTCTGGAGGTGGGTGACTGCCACGGCGTGTGGGGCGGCACCACGCCCCGGGAGCGGCGGGCGATGCTGGTCGCCTGGCGCGGCGAGGTCCAGCCGGATCCGGACGCCGTCGACGACGCGGGCCCGCCGGTGCGGGACCGCCTGCTCACCCTGGTGCCGCTGAGCTGAACGCCGGCCGGGTCCTGTCCCGGGCGCCGACCTGGCGGCGCAGAATGGTGCGGTGCTGCTGCCCAGCGACGAGATCGAGACTCCGCGCGGTCCGGCGCGGATCGACACCGACCTGCCGGCCCGGCCGGCTGCCACGCTGTTGGTGCTCGGGCACGGTGCGGGCGGCAGCGTGGACGCGCCCGACCTGCTCGCGGTACGGGAGGCGGCGGTCGCGGTCGGCCTGGCGGTGGTCCGGGTGACCCAGCCCTACCGGGTCGCCGGCCGGCGTGCGCCGGCCCCCGCCGGGCACCTCGACGAGGCGTGGACCGCAGTGCTCGCTGCGCTGCGCGAAAGGCACCCGGACGTCCCGACACTGCTGGTCGGCGGTCGGTCCAGCGGTGCGCGGGTGGCCTGCCGGACGGCCCGCGCAGTGGGCGCGGCCGGCGTCGTCGCGCTGGCCTTTCCGCTGCACCCGCCCGGCCGGCCGGAACGCTCCCGGGCCAGCGAACTGGATACCGGCCTGCCGACGTTGGTGGTCAACGGCGACCGGGACCCGTTCGGGATGCCGGAGCCGGGGCCGGCCGTGCAGGTGGTGACCCGACCCGGCGAAACCCATGACCTGCGGCGGGATCCGGTCGGTACGGCGGCCGTGGTCCGGGACTGGCTGAGCGCCCAGGGCTGGGCGGCCGGCTGATCCGTGCTGCCGCGCCGAACCCGGTCGCGGCCGCGCGCGTGAACGCCTGCCACAGCATCGGTCGGTCGGCCGGACCGTGTCCGGTGCCGGGCGCGGGTCGTTGCATCCGATGGTGCCGCTGGCCCGATTCGGACGGGCGGTGCCAGTCCTCCCAGGCCCTTCCTGGTCCCAGCGCCGGCTGTCGCCGGGGCTGGGACCAGGAACGGGACGGCCGGCCGGAATGCCCCACCCGTTGTCCCGCGTTACTACCCCCGGACGACTTTTCTGCGAGGGGGGTGACGGGTGCCAACCGATACACGGAGCCTGGAACGGGACGAACGGGACGCCCGGCAGCTGAAGCGGCTGTTGGATGGCCCGGACTGGCCCGCGACGGCGGGACCGGGCGGGGCGGGTGCGGTGAGCACGAGCACACCGGCCGGAAGTGAATCTGTGGGCAGGTCCGTGCGCGTATCCTCGGCGGGAAAGCATCCGACGCGAGGGGATGTGCGGTTGACCACCGAGAAGACGGACGAGCGCAGGGCCCGTTTCGAGCGGGACGCGATGCCATTCGTCGATCAGCTCTACGCTGCTGGGCTGCGGATGACGCGCAACCCGGCGGATGCCGAGGACCTGGTCCAAGAGACCTACCTGAAGGCGTACGCCGCCTTCCACCAGTTCGAGCAGGGCACCAACCTGAAGGCCTGGCTCTACCGGATCCTGACCAACACCTACATCAACTCCTATCGCAAGCGGCAGCGCCAGCCGATCCAGGCGCCCACCGAGGAGATCACCGACTGGCAGCTCGCCGAGGCCGAGTCGCACACCTCCAGTGGGCTGCGCTCCGCCGAGACCGAGGCACTGGACCGGCTGCCGGACAGCGACGTCAAGGAGGCCCTCCAGCAGTTGCCGGAGGAGTTCCGCCTGGCCGTCTACCTCACCGATGTCGAGGGCTTCTCGTACAAGGAGGTCGCCGACATCATGGGCACGCCGATCGGCACCGTGATGTCGCGCCTGCACCGGGGCCGTCGTAATCTGCGCAAGCTGCTTGAGCGCTACGCCGCGGAGCGGGGCTTCAGCCCGGCCCGCTCGTCGAAGGGCTCGACCGCTGCCGCTGCCGGCCGGGAGGTGTGACGTGAGCTGTGGGAAGCCGCACGAGACGGACTGCCGCGAGGTGCTCGCGGAGGTCTATCTCTACCTGGATCTGGAGTGCGCCGACGAGCGGCGCTCGTTGATCCGGCACCACCTCGACGAGTGCGGGCCCTGCCTGCGCGAGTACGGCCTCGAGCAGGAGGTGCGGGCGCTGGTGGCTCGTTGCTGCGGCAACGAGACCGCGCCGGACGAGCTGCGCGAGCGGCTGCGGGTCAAGCTCACTGAGCTGGTGGTCTTCGAGACCAGCGATTCCCGCGAGTTGGCCGACTGACGTCGGCGTACTGATCGGACAAACAACCGGTGGCCCGGGTCGATGTCGACCCGGGCCACCGTCGTACCCGGAGTCCCCCGGGCTGGGCTGAGCGGTGACGGGCCGTCGGCCCGTCGGCGCGTTCAGGAGTTGGGACGCTTGCCGTGGTTCGCGTTGCTCTTCTTCCGGGCCTTCTTCTTCCGGGACTTCTTCGCCATGCTGACCTCCTCGTGATGGGTCGGAACCGTCCTGCGCACGTCCTCGCGCCGGTGCACCCACCGGCGGCCCGGCGGCGGTTCCAACCCGCTGATGGTAGTGCGGCCGGCACCCGACACCTTCCCCAGGGGCGGCCGGGCACCCTTGCAACACCGCTCTGCGCCCACCGTCGCCCGCCGCATGATTGGATACGTCGGCAGGCACATCGGGAAAAGGGAGGGCCGTGCACATGGCCGAGGAGATCCGCGCCGAGATGGTGGCGAACGTCTGGAAGGTCGTGGCATCGGCCGGCGACACCGTGTCCGAGGGCGACACCCTGGTGATCCTCGAGTCGATGAAGATGGAGATCCCGGTCATCGCCGAGTCCGACGGTGTGCTCAAGCAGCTCGCCGTCAACGAGGGCGACGTCGTGCAGGACGGCGACCTCATCGCGGTGATCGATTGACCGGCCTGCGGGTCCGGCGCGCCGAGCCGGCCGACTTCCCGGCGGTGGCCCGGCTGACCGTGGCCGCGTACGAGGCGGACGGCCAGCTCAAGGGCGAGCACGGGTACGGCGCGGTGCTGGCCGACGTGTCGACCCGGGCCGACAGCGGCGAGGTGCTGGTCGCGGTGGACGAGGCGACCGGCGCGGTGCTCGGCTCGGTCACCTTCGTGCTGCCGGGCACCCCGTTCGCCGAGCTCTCCGGCCCCGGCGAGGCGGAGTTCCGGATGCTCGCGGTCGACCCGGCCGGGCAGGGGCGAGGTGTCGGTGCGGCGCTGGCCCAGGCGTGCGTCGACCGCGCGGCCGAGCTGGGCTGCACGGCGGTGGTGATCTGCGTCCGCGCGGGGATGGCCGCCTCGGCGCACCGGCTGTACGAGCGGCTCGGCTTCGTCCGGTCGCCGGAGCAGGACTGGTCGCCGGTGCCGGGCGTGGACCTGCTCGGCCTGCGCCGGGAGCTGTCCCGAGGCTGAGATGCCGGAGCCGCCCCGAGGCTGAGATGCCGGGGCTGAGCCCGCGGTCGATCAGGCGGGCGGGTCGACCGAGGAGGCCGAGGCCGCGTTCCCGTCTGGCGCCGGGCCGATGGCGGCAAGCAGCTCGTCAGCCACCTCCAGGGCGATCCGGCGGCGCTCGTCGTCGGTGATGCCCGGCGTTCGTACCGCGAACCAGCTGCTGTGCACCGCGAACAGCGACAACGCGGCGCGCAGTTGGGCGGCGGGGGAGTCGTCGCCCCGGCAGAGCGCGAAAGCCAGCTGCATCATCCGGCTGCGCATCTGCTGGCCGGACGAGTGGCTCTTCAGCACGGTCTGGTTCTGCTCGAAGAAGCGCATCACCGATGGCTGCTCGCCACCGAACATCGTGTCGGCGTACCGGGAGATCAGCGCGCGCCGGGTATCGAGGGTCGGGGGCTGCGAGTCGGCCCAGGCGATCAGCGCGTCCATCCGCTCCAGGCGCTCCTCGACGAAGCTGGCGACGATGTCGTCCTTGCTCTTGAAGTGGTAGTAGAGCGCTGCCTTGGTGACGTTGAGGCGCTCGGCGATCTCCCGCAGCGAGGTTTTCTCGTACCCCTGCTCGGTGAAGAGCTCGAGCGCGACGACCTTGATCCGCTCCCGAGTGCCGCCTGTGCTCTCCCTCACCCATGCCCCCAAATCGGTTGACCGTCAGTTGGCACCCAACTTACCGTGCGGCTAGTAAGGTAACTAGCCGGCCGGCAAGTAAGCGTGGCAATCCTCGGGGGGAGCTTACCCATGACTCAGGCAACCCAGGCCACAGTGCGACCGAACGTACGGGTCGTGCTGTTCGGGCTGATGATCGCGATGATGCTCGCGATGCTCGACAACATGATCGTCAGCACCGCGCTGCCGCGGATCGTCGGCGAGTTCGGCGGGCTCGGCCACTTCACCTGGGTGGTCACCGCGTACGTCCTGGGCACCACCGTCTCCACCCCGATCTGGGGCAAGCTCGGTGACCTCTACGGCCGCAAGTCGGTCTTCCTGACCTCGGTCGGCATCTTCCTCCTCGGCTCCGCGCTCTGCGGCATGGCCGGCTCCGGGCTCTTCGGCGGTCCGAGCGACGGCATGGTCCAGCTCATCGCCTTCCGGGCCGTGCAGGGTCTGGGCGCCGGCGGCCTCATGGTCGGCGTGATGGCGATCATCGGTGACCTGGTCCCGCCCCGCGAGCGCGGGCGCTACCAGGGCATGATCGCCGGCATCATGGCCATCGCCATGGTGGCCGGCCCGCTGGTCGGCGGTTTCATCACCGACCACCTCTCCTGGCGCTGGGCGTTCTACGTCAACCTGCCGCTGGGCGGCGTCGCGCTGCTCGTGCTGATCACCACCATGCACCTGCCGAAGTACCGCACCGAGCACCGGATCGACTGGCTCGGCGCCGGGCTGCTCTCGGTCGGCATCACCGCGGTCGTGCTGATCACCACCTGGGGTGGCAACGAGTACGACTGGACCTCACCGCAGATCCTCGGCCTGGCCGTGCTGGCCGCGCTCGCGCTGGTGGCGTTCGGCCTGGTCGAACGCCGGGTCGCCGAGCCGATCCTCCCGCTGGCCCTCTTCGCCAACCGCAACTTCGCACTGGTCTCGCTGATCGGCTTCCTGCTCGGTTTCGCGATGTTCGGCGCGATGAACTTCCTGCCGCTCTACCAGCAGACCGTGCAGGGAGCCTCGGCGACCAACAGTGGCCTGCTGCTGCTGCCGCTGATGTTCGGCATGCTGGTCGTCTCGCTGGTCATCGGGCGGGCGATCACGAAGACCGGCAGGTACCGGGCGTACCCGATCATCGGTGGCGTGGTGATGACCGCGGGCATGGCGCTGCTGACCCTGCTCGACACCGAAACCAGCAAGTTGCAGTCCTCGCTGTACATGGTCGTGCTGGGCGCCGGCATGGGCTTCCTCATGCAGACCTCCATGCTGATCGCGCAGAACAGCGTGGAGCAGAAGGACCTCGGCGCGGCCAGCGGCGCGGCCACCTTCTTCCGGTCGATTGGCGGCTCGTTCGGCATCTCCCTGTTCGGCGCGATCTTCGCGAGCCGGTTGAACGGCTCCAGCGCGGGCGGCGCCTTCGGTGGCGAGGGCGGCGGGATGGACCTGGAGAAGCTCAAGGAGCTGCCGGCCCAGGCGCGTGAGCTGGTGCTCGGCGGTCTCGCCGACGCGATCTCACACGTCTTCCTCTGGGCGGTGCTGTTCACCATCGCGATCCCGGTGCTCGCCTGGTTCATCAAGGAGATCCCGTTGCGCACCGCGAACGAGGCGCCGGCGCAGGCCACCCCGGAGGAGGAGGCCGAGATCGCTCTCGGCAGGGCCCCGGTCGCCTGATCAGGGGCGGGAGCGGAGGGTGGTCAGGCGTTGCCAGAGCCGGCGGAGTGGGTTGCGGGGCCGGGGGAGCTGGGGCGACTGGTTGCCGAGTAGTTCGGTGGCGAGTGCCGCGGTGGCCGGATCCAGTGCCGGTGCGGCCAGCGCCAGGTGGGCCAGTGAGACGGCGATCGGGACCGGCCGCACACGAGCCACCGCCGCCGCGTCGGCCAGCCGCTCGGCCACTACCCGGGCCACGTCCGGCCGCACCGCCGGGTCCACCCAGGCGGCGGTGACCAGGGCGAACAGTGCCGCCTCGGTGACCCAGTCCTCCACCCCCCAGACCAGGTCCAGCAGCACCCGGCGCCGGGTGCTGCCGTCCCACGGCTCGTCGGTCCGGTGGTGCAGCAGCCCCAGGCAGGCCCACACCTGCACGCCGCGTACCCAGACCGACGGGTCGTGGGCGGCCAGCAGTCGGCCCACCGCGTTGGCCGGCGCCGCCGGGGGGTGCACCAGCAGGCCGAGCAGGTCGGCCACATCGAGACCGGCCAGGCCCACGGCGGCGTCGTAGGCGGCCGGCGGGTGTGGCCAGGCCGGGTGCGCGACCTGCCCGATCCGTTCGACCGCCGCCGCCGAGGGCGCCGGCAGCGCGGGCGTCGGCACGGTGTCCGCGTAGTGCCACAGCCGCTGGGCGGACGCCCGCCGGGGCTCGCGCGGATCCGGGTCCGGCGCGCCGGACACCTCGATCCGTAGCCCGGGCGCCACCGAGGTGGCCGTCCGCACGGCGCTCGGCGGCGGCGCCGCCGCCAGGCGTACGGCGCTGCCGAGACCGTTGTCGTCGTCGACGACCGCCTGGCGCAGCGCGTCGACCAGCGGACCGCCGGCCGGTGTCAGCTGACCGAGCCAGGGCCGGCCTCGGCAGCACTGGGCCAGGTCGCCGTGCTCGTGGCTGTCGTCCGGGTGGTCACGGACGAAGTCGGCGAGCGCCACCAGGTGGGACAGGTCACCGTCGCGCAGGTGCCGCAGGCGGTGGGCGGTGTGCACCGCGCAGTCGAACGACGGGTCCCGGGCCAGCGCCCGCTCGGTCCACTCCAGCGCCTCGTCGAGCCGGCCGGTCTCGGCCAGGGTGCCGGCGATGTCGGCATAGATGGCCAGGTCGTCGGGGTCCAGCGCGACGGCCCGGCCGAGCGCCGCGAGGGCTTCGCGGGTCCGGCCGGCGCTGCGGTACGCGTACCCGAGCCAGACCTCGCCCATCTTCGACGGCTGGGACCGTACCCCTCGGGTGGCCCAGCGGATCGCCAGCGTGACCTCGCCGAGCCGCCGGGCCAGCGCGGACGCCGCGCCCAGCAGCAGGCCGTGTTCGGGGCGGACGGTGACCGCGTTGCGGGCCAGCGCGAGGTACGGCGCCAGCGCGCCCCGGCCGGCCCGCGGCACCGGATCGGGCAGTGCGGAGCAGACCTGCATGAGGACCCGGGCGATGTGCTCCGGGTCCAGCCGCTCGGCCAGCTCGGGCGCGGTCACCCACGGCACGCCGGCCCACTCCGTGCCGGGTGCGTACCCGGTCGCCGCGGCCAGCAGCTCCAGCCCTTCGGCGGGGCGGCCGGCAGCGGCCAGCAGGTGGGCCCGGGCGACGACGGCGCCGACGAAGGTGTGGTGATTGAGGGGGAAGAGGTCGAGCCCGCCACCGCCGACCGCGGCCAGCCGGGCCAGCGTCTCGTGCACCTCCGGCAGGGTCGGTGCCCGGGCCAGCGCGCCGGCGAGGTGGCCGGCGGCATGGTCGAGATCACCCTCGTCCAGTGCCAGCCGGGCCAGGGCCAGCTCCTCCGTCGCGGAGAGCGCGGGGTCGTCCCTTCCCTCGGGCACGTCGTCCTCTCGTCGCAGCTACACCGGGTGAAGCGGAACAAGTCTAGTTGATATTGAGATTGGTAGGTGATCAACTGCGCACTACTGCTCGTTCGATTGCTCGGAGCGGACCAAAGATGCAAGACTGAGCAGGAAACGCGCGACAATCGCGCAAAGGGGGGAGTGTCCGTGACACGTGCAGGGGCCGGGATGGCCGCCGACATCGACGAGCAGCCGGCCGGCTACGCCCGCCTGCTCTCCACCACCAACGCCGGCGAGATCGCCCGGGTGGCGGCGGCCGTCGCCGAGCGTCGACCGCGGCACGTGGTCTTCACCGCACGGGGCACCTCCGACCACGCGGCCCTCTACGGGGCGTACCTCACCGAGATTCGTCTCAACCTGCCCGCCGGGCTCGCCTCGCCCAGCGCGGTCACCCTGTTCGGCGCCCGTCCCGACCTGTCCGACGCGTTGGTCGTCGGGGTCAGCCAGAGCGGCGGCTCGCCCGACCTGGCCGAGGTGCTACGCGCAGCCCGGGCCTCCGGCGCGCTGACCCTTGCCGTGACCAACGCCCCAGGGTCCCCGCTGGCCGAGGTTGCCGAGCTGAGCGTCGACATCGCCGCCGGGCACGAGCGCGCAGTCGCCGCCACCAAGACGTACACCGCCGAGCTGCTCGCCCTGCTGATGCTCGTGGAGGGAATCCGGGCCGGCGACGGGGTGCTCCCGGCGGCCGAGCGGGAGGCGCTCGCGGCGCTGCCCGAGCTGGCGGCCCGCACCCTGGCCGACGACACCCCGGCCAAGCTCGCGCCGCGCTACCGGTTCGCCCGTCAACTGGTCACCACCGGGCGCGGGTACGCCTACCCGACCGCCCGGGAGGCCGCGCTGAAGCTGATGGAGACCTCGTACCTGCCGGCGCTCGCCTTCTCCGGCGCCGACCTGCTGCACGGTCCGCTCGCGATGACCGACCCGGAGGTCCCGGTGCTCGCCGTGGTCGGCTCCGGCCCGGGTGGCCGGTCGATGGGGGAGGTGCTGCCCCGCCTCGGCGAACGCCGCGCCGACGTGGTGGTGGTCGGCTCCGCCGACGTGCCCGGTGCCACCCGGCTCGCCGTTCCCGAGGTCGACGAGCGGTACGCCCCGCTGCTGGACATCCTGCCGTTGCAGCGCCTGGCGTTGGCCCTGGCGCTGACCCGGGGCGAGGACCCGGACGCACCGCGCGGGTTGAAGAAGGTCACCGCAACGATGTGAGGCGCGGCGTGGCACGCTGTCACCGTGTCCACGCTGCGCGACCTCGCCGAGGAGCACACCCATCTCCGTCCGGCCGACATCGACCACCTGCACCGGATCGCCGGCGACTGGCAACTGCTCTCCGACCTGTCCTTCGCCGACCTGCTGCTGTGGGTGCCGGTCGACGCCGAGGGCACGTTCCTCTGCGTCGCCCAGGTCCGCCCGACGACCGCGCCCACCGCGTACCAGGACGACCAGGTGGGGCGGATCGTCGGCGGGCCGGAGGTGGCCCACCTGGGGGTGGCGTACTCCCAGGGCCGGATCTGGCGGGAGGGCGACCCGGTCTGGTACGGCGACGTGCCGGCCCGGCACGAGGCGATCCCGGTCCGGCTGCGCACCGCCGAGGGCGAGGCCGGCGAGGTGGTCGCCGTGGTCGGCCGGGACACCAACCTCTCCACCGCGCGTACCCCCAGCCAGCTGGAGCTCAACTACCTGACCACGGCCGACGACCTGGCCCAGATGATCGCGGACGGCACCTTCCCGCCGCCCCGGCACCCCGGCGAGACCACCTCCGCGCCCCGTGTCGGCGACGGGCTGGTCCGCCTGGATGCCGGCGGCAAGGTCACCTACGCCAGCCCGAACGCACAGTCCGCGTACCGCAGGCTGGGCTACGCCGCCCACCTGGTGGGGGAGGACCTGGCCGCGCTGCACCGCCGGCTGGCCGGCGACCCGCTGGACGGCACCGAGGCGGCGAACGGCATCCTGGCCGCGCTGCGCGGCGAGGCGCCGCCCCGGCGGGAGATCGACGCACGCGGTGCCACGATGCTCACCCGGGCGCTGCCGCTGATGCCCGCCGGGGTACCGATCGGCGCGCTGGTGCTGGTCCGGGACATCACCGAGGTCCGTCGCCGGGACCGGGCCCTGATCACCAAGGACGCCACCATCCGGGAGATCCACCACCGGGTGAAGAACAACCTCCAGACGGTGGCCGCGCTGCTGCGGTTGCAGGCCCGCCGGGTGGCCATGCCGGAGGCCAAGGTCGCCCTGGAGGAGTCGGTCCGCCGGGTCGCCTCGATCGCCCTGGTGCACGAGACGCTCTCCATGTCCAGCGACGAGGCGGTCGAGTTCGACGGCATCGTCGACCGGGTGGCGAGCGCGGCGACCGAGGTCGCGGCGACCGAGGTGAGCGTCGGCATGCGCCGGCAGGGCACCTTCGGCGTGCTGCCAGCGGAGATCGCCACCTCGCTGGTGATGGTCCTCAACGAGTTGCTGCTCAACGCCGTCGAGCACGGCTTCCCGCCCGCGGACGAGGCGGACGAGGCGGGTCCCGCGTACGTCCCGGCCGTGGTGCCCGACGCCGTGCCCGCCGTCGTCCCGGCGACCGGGGCGGTGGACCGGCCGGAGGTGGTGGTCTCGGCGCACCGGTTCCGCAAGATGCTGCACGTCTCGGTGACGGACAACGGGCGCGGGCTGCCGCCCGACTTCGACGCCGAACGCGGCAGCCGGCTCGGCCTCCAGATTGTCCGTGCCCTGGTCACCGGGGAGCTGCGCGGCACCATCGAGCTGCGTGCCGGCGCGAACGGCGGCACCGAGGCGGTGCTCGTCGTCCCGCTGGCCCGCAGCGCGCCCGAGGGCCGCTCGCAACCCTGACCTACCGGCCCCCTCCCCGGCCGGCGTTGGGTGTTCCGCGCCCGGGCGGGTCGGCTCCGGGCGTAGATGTGCGGATGAGCGCGATACCTGTGAGTCATATTTATGGGTCTTGTGACGTGTCTGTGGGTGGTTGGGCGCGTCGGTGATGGCGCACGCCGTTGTCCTGCCTAGGTTCTGGCTTGTCGAAGGTCAGAACTGGATGGGCAGGAGAACGGCGTGCGTTCTGCCAGGGTATGGGCTGTGCTGCTCGGGGTCGAGCAGGCGGTGGTGGAGGGTGTCGAGTTCGATTCGGTCGAGTCGGTGGTGGTGGCTCGGGTGCGGGTGCGTAAGGGCGCCCGGCATCGGTGTCCGTATTGCGGGCGGCGGTGTGCGCGTTATGACGCCGGGGTGCGGCGGCGGTGGCGGGCGTTGGATCTGGGTGTGGTGCGGGCGGTGGTTGAGGCGGACGCGCCGCGGGTGTCGTGTCCGGTGCATGGGGTGGTGGTCGCGGCGGTGCCGTGGGCGCGTCATGGGGCGGGGCATACGCGGGCGTTCGATCAGACGGTGGCGTGGTTGGCGGTGCACACGGCGAAGTCGGCGGTGTCGCGGTTGATGCGGGTGGGGTGGCGCACCGTTGGGGCGATCGTGGCCCGGGTATGGGCCGACACCGGTGGCCTTGAGGACCGATACGACGGGTTGCGCCGTATCGGCATCGATGAGGTCAGCTACAAGAAGGGCCACCGCTACTTGACGGTGGTCGTGGATCACGACACCGGCCGGTTGGTGTGGGCTGCGCCGGGTAAGAGCGCCGCCACGTTGCAGGCGTTCTTCGACCTGCTCGGCGCCGATCGGGCCGCGAGGATCACGCACGTGTCCGCCGACGGCGCGGACTGGATCACCACGGTCGTGCGTCGCCGCTGCCCGAACGCGGTCCGCTGCGCCGACCCGTTCCACGTCGTGGCCTGGGCCACCGACGCCGTCGATCGGGTTCGCCGCCAGGCCTGGAACGAGGCCACCGGCCGTGGGGCAGGCCGTCGCGGTGTCGCCGTCGGCGCGGCCCGCCAGCTGAAGAACACCCGCTGGGCGTTGTGGAAAAACCCGCAGAACCTCACCGACGCCCAGCAGGCCAAACTCGCCTGGATCGCCAAGACCCACCCCCGCCTGCACCG